>NZ_JBEYYI010000005.1:0-423496 GCF_040645495.1 Nocardia sp. NPDC046763
CTGCCGGAAGGTCGATCCCCGGCTTCACTACCGATCAGCACTGTCCCTCAACGGGCGCAAGCCATCACGTGGTGACCCCAACCCCGTGATCTGAATGAGTACCTCCCGCAATAGCCCCACATTCGGCTTCGAAGGGTGAGGGGGCTGGTAGGTGCAGGCGCGGACGTGAGCCCGGCCCCCCTCCCTTCTCCCGGCGTCTTTGTCTTTCAATCTTTTGATCCTTTGGGTTTTGGTTCTTCGGGCTCTGTCCCTTTGGGCTTGACCTGAACCTTGGTCGAGGTTGGAGAGTGGTGTCATGCCGACCGAAACCACACTCAGTGCAGCCCCCTTCGATGCCAACACGATCGACACCCTCGCGCAGTCACTGTCAGCCGCGACCGTGGTCGGGATCGGCGAGTCGACGCGTTTCGCTCAGGAGACTTTTGCCGTCCGCGACGAGTTGTTCCGAAATCTGGTCGTGCACCACGGATTCCGCACGCTTGCGGTCCAGGACAGCGCCGATGTCGGTGAGACCCTGGATGCCTACGTGCGAGAGGGTAGGGAGACGGCGGTGTCGGCCCTCGACCTGGCCTGGCGTCCCTGGCGCACAGCGGAGATGGCTGCGGCACTGACCTGGATTCGTGAGTTCAACGGGGCCCATCCCGGTGATGAAGTGCGCGTCATCGGCGTCAAGCCGGCCCAGGCCAAGCCGGAGGATTACGACGCCGTCCTCGATGCGGTCCGAACCCAGGACCCGGATAGCCTGGCCGGCCTCGCTGCTCATCTGGAGCCCATCCGCACCGCCCACACGCTGGACGAGCACGTCCAACGTGCCCGAGGTGTCCACCCGGGTCGCCCGTTCCTCGATCACGCCCGCGACGCCTCGACGCTCCTCGCCTCGATCCCGGATATCAGCGAAACCGTCCGGGCCCGAATGGCTCTGATCGAGGACTTTCACCGCCACAGCGTCGCGGGCCGCGGCAGCTACGCGGGTGAAGCCGAGCTGTGGGCCTCCTCGATCATCGGCCACCACCAGCGCACCGGACTGCGGACCGTGTACTGGGATGGCATATCGCATGTCTCCGCCGATGATGCGACTCTCGGTCTGGCCCGGGACCAGGTCTCCAAGTCCAGTGTGGGCAGCGTTCTGCGTGAGCATTTCGGCCACGACTACGCCCCGGTGGCCATCGGCTTCCACCACGGCGATGTCGGTGTGGCCGAGATCCCCGCCCCCGCACCGGATTTCCTGGACGCGACGCTGGGTGAGATGGGCCTTCCGAAACTCTGGCTCGACATGCGAACCGCCCCGATCGCGGCTCCCGCCAAGATGCGCGTGATCAGCGGCGTCTACGACCCCGTCCGGGATGCGGACGAGCACTTGGCGATTCGCGACCTGTCGAAGGCCTTCGACATTCTCGTCCACATCCGGGAGGTGACCCCGGTCCACTGGCTGCCGTGAATCCCACGGCCATCCAGTGCGTCTCCGTCACATACGCTGCCGCGGTGAGCGAAGACCTGAGTGAAGAGTTCCGGCACCCGACGGAAGAGCAACGGCGGCAGCGCAATGCGGAGGCCAACCAGTGGTGGGCGCGGAACTACGGACGCCGCGTGGAACTCGGAAGCTTCGGTCACGCCATGTCGGTATTGCTCGCCGCCGAACTCGATGCATGGTCCCGGACCGAGATCGACGGCGTCTACGCGAAATTGGGGTGGGAATCGACCGGGGACTCCGCTGAGCCGACTGCTGCGACCGCCGGAGGCGCGGAACTCGTCGCGGTAGAGACCCCGCGTTCGATCACGGCGCCGGGCTTCGGGTACGGGGAGATCAAACAGCTCCGGCTCTCGTACCCCTGTCCGCCCGCGCTCGTCGATCACGTGTTCACGACCGCGCTGGCCGAGTGCATCGGTGTCCTCGGCGAACCGGATCTGGTGGGCGGCCCGGGTGCCCTGGCGATCTGGCTGCGCCCCGACGACATCGTGACGCTGGGCCGATCGATCCGCCCGATCGAGGTGAGCCTGCGAATCGAGCCGCGCGGACCGCGCACGGTCGAGCGCGAATTCGACTGGGAGTACGACGAGGACCACCGGCCCACCGAGTGCTGGCTGGCGTGGCCGGACGAGTCGCGCCGCACGGAGGTCGGCGCCCTCGGATACAAGGAGCCCGACGCGGTGACCCTCGACGAACTCGACGACCACATCGACCGGTTGTTCCTCTCCCTGGCCGTGGATCTCCCGGTCCTGCATCCGCTGGTGCCGCACGCGGTCTGGGTTCTCACCCTCGCCGACGAGCCGGAATGGGTGGCGCAGGGCTTCTTCGCCTCCAACGCCCAGTCCCGCCTGGAGGTGCGCGAGGAGGGCGGGGCGCGCGGCCAGATGTTCAACCACGGTGTCGCCTCGGCGCGGCAGATCGCAGCGGAGACGCAAGCCGCCATTCGCCGCTCGGGCGCGAAATATCCGTCGGACTTGCGGTTTCAGGCGTGGCTGTCACCCTCGAAGCCCGGGTTGCAGGCCTTCCGGCTCGGGCTGCAGTGGGACGAGCGGGAGCCGGAGGACACCTGACGCCCGCACTACCCCGGGGATATGGCTACCCGACCGCGGGTATATGGGGGAGCTGGTGACTCATCCGATCGCGCTTGGTGGCGAGGTAGTGCACATTGTGCTCGGTCGGCTGGGTCTGCAGGGGGATTCGCGCGTGCACCGCGATGCCGTTGGCCTGCAGGCCGGACTGCTTCGCCGGGTTGTTGCTGAGCAGGCGCACCGACCGCACACGCAGATCGGCGAGAATGCGGGCGGCGGCGCCGTAGTCGCGGGCGTCGATGGGCAGGCCCAGGCGGACGTTCGCGTCCACGGTGTCCGCGCCCGCATCCTGGAGTTCGTAGGCGCGGAGCTTGTTGAGCAGGCCGATGCCCCGGCCCTCCTGGCCGCGCAGGTAGACGATGACGCCGCGCCCGGCCTCGGCGACGGCTTCCAGAGCGGCGTCGAGTTGCTCGCCGCAGTCGCAGCGCAGCGAGCCGAAGGCGTCGCCGGTGAGGCATTCGGAATGCACTCGGGCGAGGGTGTTTTCGCCCGACGGGTCGCCGTGGACGAGAGCGAGGTGTTCCGCGCCGGTGTGGGCGTCGGAGTAGCCGTAGACGCGGAAGTCGCCGAAGCGGGTGGGCAGTCGGGTCTCGACCACGCGGGTGATGCCGTGCTCCAGCTGCTTCCGATGCGCGATCAGGTCGGCGATGGAGACCAGCGGGATACCCCATTCCCGCGCCATGACCAGCAGATCGGGCAGGCGAGCCATGCTGCCGTCGTCATTGACGACCTCGGCGATGACACCGGCCGGACGCAGCCCGGCCAGCCGCATCAGGTCGACGGCGGCCTCGGTGTGGCCCGGACGACCCAGCACGCCACGGGGATTCGCGCGCAGCGGGAACACGTGCCCGGGCCGGGAGAGCTGGGCCGCGGTGGTGCGCGGGTCGGCCAGCAGGCGCATGGTGCAGGCGCGGTCGGCGGCCGAGATGCCGGTGCTGACACCGGAAACGGCGTCCACGGAGACGGTGTAGGCGGTGCCCTTGGGGTCCTCGTTGACCGAGGTCATCGGCGGCAGCTGGAGGCGGTCGCAGTCCTCGCCGGCCATGGGCACGCAGAGCACGCCGCTGGTGTGCCGCACCAGGAACGCGATGTTCTCCGCGGTCGCGTGCTCGGCGGCCAGGATCAGATCGCCTTCGTTCTCACGGCTCTCGTCGTCCACGACCAGCACCATGCCGCCGCGGGCCACCGCCGCCACCGCGGCTGCGATCGAGTCGAGTTCACCGGTCATCGTCGACCACCTCCTCCGGCCGCACGGGCTGGCGACCTATTTCCAATCGAAATATGACGAGTGCGGAACAACGAGGTGAGGTCCCGCTCAGCGGTCAGGAAAGTGCGGTCACTGCACGCCTCGGGTCATAGTGGTGACGGAGTTTTCCAGTACGCCACAACGGCCCGGAGGCGAATCGCCTCCGGGCCGTTGTTCATTCGGTTGTCAGTGCCTCACACGAGTGTCAGTGCGCGGCACCACCGGTGGCCGGGGTCCGGCCGTGCTTCATGATGAGCGCTCCGATCAGTGCCACCGCGGCCGAGATGGCCACGAAGTAGAAGCTGATCTCATAGCCCTTGTCGGCGTAGAGCAGCGGAATGTCCTTGGTGACCGGCGCCTGGCCCGCTACCGACACCACGGCCTTGACCGGATTCGCGGTCAGGAACGCGGTGGCCACCGCGAGACCGATGCCGGCGCCCATGGCCTGCATGACGCCCAGCATGCCCGCGCTGATGCCCTGCTGTTCCGCCGGCACGCCTTCCACTATGAGGTTCGGCGTGGATGCGTAGTACAGCGCGAACGCGATGCCGTAGACCGCGCTGATCAGCGCCTGCGTCTGCCAGCCGTGGGAGAGGGCAGCATAGGCCAGGCTGCTGCCGACGAAGATGACCAGCGCCGTCACCAGTGGCCAGCGGGCACCCGAGCGTCGGATCCACAGGCCGCCCAGGAAGCCGAAGAGCATGGCGATCAAGGACTGTGCGAGGGTCACGTGGGTGGCGAACTTCAGCAGCGAGAAGTTGTCGCCGTAGCTGTAGCCCGGCTGCAGATTCACCTTGACCATGTCCGGCGGCAAGTGCTGGTACACCATGTCCGGCGGCACCTGCGCGTTCACGACCTCGGGTGTCACCTGCGCATTCACCGTGTCCGTCAGCTTCTTGACCACGTCCGGCGGCAGGTCCACGCCCGGCGGCAGCGCAGCCTTGGCCTGTGCCTCGGCCGCGGCGAGCCCCTGTGCTCGCGCCTGGGTGAGAGCCTGGGCTTGTGCCTGGGCCAGGGCACCGGCCTTCACCTGGCCCCAGGTGGCGTCCTTGACCTGCGACACGACCTGATCGGACGGCGGCGACTGGGTCATGTAGCCGGTCGCGTAGGACTGGTAGCCGATCATGAACGAGGCCAGCAGACCGATGAAGAGCACCACGCTGACGCGCGGGTTGAACAGCAGCTTCATGTCCATGATCGGTTGCTTGGCACGCATTTCCACGATCGGGAACAGGGCGAGCAGCACCAGGCCGCCGATCAGCCACGCCAGCGTGGAGGGCTTGGTCCAGCCCCAGTCCTGGCCCTTGTCCAGGTAGAGCAGGGTGAGGGTGGCGCCCGCGCCGAGCAGCACCGCGCCGATGATGTCCAGGCGCTGCGGGGTGCGCAGCTTCGACTCCGGCACCACGATGATCAGCAGCGGAATCATGATCACGGTGAAGATGAACAGGAACCAGAACAGTCCGCGCCAACTGTAGTGATCGGTGATGTAGCCACCGATCAGCGGACCGGCGAGGGCGGACACGCCCAGACCTGTGGAGGCGATGCCGAGGCCGACGGGAACCAGCCTGCGCGGCATCAGGTCCCGAATCAGGCCGTAGGACACCACGGTCGTCGCGATGGCCGTCGCCTCCAGCGCGCGGCCCACGAGGAACACCGCCCAGTTGCTGGTGACGGCGCACATGGCGGTACCGATGAGGAACAGCACACCGCATACCAGGAACATCTTCTTCTTGCCCCAGATGTCGCTGAGCTTGCCGATCAGCGGGGACACGGCGGCACCGAAGATGCCGAAGACGATGATGGCCCAGTTGATGTTCGCGCCCTGATCGGGGAAGGTGGGCGCGATCTGTCGCAGTGCCGACGCGACCATGACGTACTGCATCGGGGAGACCTCGGTGAACAGCACGATGACCGCGAGGACCGACCAGATCCTCAGATTCGAGGCGCCGTCGAGGCGACCGGATTCGTCAGGCGCGGGGCTCGGTGGCACCGCGGTGTCGATGGAGGTGGACATGTGGCGTCCTCCAGTGTGGGTAGTAACACGATCGTGTGAACCGTGTCACGGCCACTGGGCGCCGACTATCACCAAGTCCGTTCAGTGGGAATCGCTGGAATTCTGCTTCTTCGCAGGCTTCCGGCGGCTACGCTGTCTCGCCAATTTGTCCAAATCCGCCAGCAGGTCCTCGGCGAATTCCTTTTCGGCCTCGTAATGCTTTACGCACCAGCGCAATACAGCGCTGGGATATGCCCAGTCCGGATTCACATCCGCGCCCTCGGCGTCGGCCTGTGCGCGCCGCCGCATGGTCTCGGTGTATTCGATGTGCTGGGTGAGGATTTCGCGCATGCGCTCGGGCTCGGCCAGGTGCCCCAGCCAGGCCCGCAGCATCACGCTGTGCTTGAGGACAGGGGCCTCGACGGGGGAGTGGTTGACCCAGTTCGACGCCGCTTCGCGCCCGCTCTCGGTAATGGCGTACATGCGTTTGCCGCGCATGCCGTCCTCGGACACCACGGTCCGGGAGATCGCGTAGCCGTGCTTTTCCAAACGCTTGAGCTCGGCGTAGATCTGGCTGAACGACGGACTCCAATAGAAGAACTGCAGACTCCAGTCGGCCCATTTCTTCAGGTCGTATCCGGACAGTTCTTCGGCGTGCGAGAGCATTCCGAGAACCGCCCACGCCGTTGTGGGAAGTTCCGGAATCGCCTGCGCCTCTTCGGCGGGCACGCCATCGGTCATGATCGAACTGTATCGCCCCCGCATGCCCTGTCTCCGCTCAACGCCAGTGGCCGCGACGCGGGAACAGGGTGCGGCCGGCCTCGTGCGCGACCTCGAGCACGACGCGGGCCAGCCGGTCGTAGCTCATGCCGTCGGCGCGGCCGGACAGCGACAGCGCGGCGGGCGCGGTGCCACGGCCCCGCAGCGGCGCTGCGACACAGGCGATTCCGGCGACGGCCTCCTCGCGGTCGATGGCCACGCCCTGCCGCATGCGAATCTGTTGCAGCTCGCGCGAGAGCGCCTCGGGCTCGCAGATGGTGCGCGGGGTCAGGCGCGGCAGCCGGGTGCGCAGCGCGGCCTCGGCGATGTTCGGCTCCAGGCAGGCGAGCATGGCCTTGCCGAGTGCGGTGGCGTGCGCGGGCATCCGGCCACCCAGGCGGGTGGGCAGGCTGGCGGCGAAGCGGCCACCGGCCTTGTCCAGGTAGACCACGTCGCGGCCGTCCAGGACGGCCAGGTGTCCGACCATGCCGGTGCGCTGGCTCAGCTCGTGCAGCAGCGGGGACACGGCATCGCGAATCTCGTTGTGGTCGGCGGTGAGTCCGCCGAGTTCGAGTGCGCGCATGCCCAGCCGGTAGCCGCCCGAGGTGTGGGCGAGCCAGCGCAGCTTGATCATCTGGTCGAGGATCCGGTGCACGGTGGACCGCGGCAGCCCGGTGCGCTCGACCAGGCCGAGCAGCGTGAGGGTGGGGGTGGATGCGTCGAATGCGTCGAGGATCAAGGTCATCCGCTCGATCATCGAGACGGGAACGTCGGCGCCGGCGCGAGATTCTTTGGCGCGCATGGGGTTGTGCGTGTGTCGGGTCTCCGCCGGGGGCAGCATGGTGACGGACATATGTACCTCCGTTGGTTCATATCCAGTCTAGGACTATTCCGATTAGGCATGTACCTAGTTCGGAGCTTGTGCTACCCATCACAGTGCCCTGTGCCACAACCTGCGGAATCGGGAGAACTACGTAAAACCTACGCATCCGTGTCCCGATCACCGAACCACGGAGTTGACGCCTCCTGCGCGCGACCTGCTGTCATGACTGCTAGCTATATTTCGGATCGAAATAAGGAGGCGCCGGTGCTTACTGGTGTCAATGTGCCCGGCGGCCGGACACCGGCCATCGACGCGACGGCATTCAAGACCGTTCTCGGCAGATTCTGCTCGGGAGTCACCGTGATCACCGCCCTTGACGAGGACGAACCTCTCGGCTTCGCCTGCCAGTCGTTCGCATCGCTGTCCATCGACCCGCCGCTGGTGAGCTTCTTCCCGGCGCGGACCTCGAGCACGTGGCCGAGAATCCGTGAGGTGGGCCGGTTCTGCGTGAACATCCTGGCCGACGATCAGGCCGAGATCTGCCGCCAGCTCGGGCGGCCGGGCGCCGACAAGTTCGCGGGCGTGGAGTGGATCGCCTCGGAGAACGGCTCGCCCTTGCTCGCCGGTGCCATGGCCTCCATCGACTGCGAGCTGTACGACGAAGCCGACGGCGGTGACCACACCATCGTCATCGGCCGCGTGACCTGCTTGAATGAGCATTCCGAGGCGAAGCCGCTGCTGTTCTACCGCGCGGCGTTCGGTCGTCTCGACACGCGGTAGGCACGGTCGTCCCGAGCATCGGCGGGCGTAGTCGTCCCGGCCATCGGTTGGCGCGGTCGTCTCGTCCATCAGTAGTCACAGCCCGGCCAGTGAGACTGCGCTGTCGTCGCCGTCACATCGGCCGCAACCATCGAAGCAAGGCAAGGGAGAGGAATTCACATGACCACCATGGACGGTGAGGTGCGGGTCATCGACGCGGGCAAGCCCCCGGCGCGATTCGCGCGCGGCTGGCACTGCCTGGGCCTGGCCGACTCCTTCCGCGATGGAAAGCCGCACACCGTCAAGGCTTTCGGCACCGAGGTCGTGGTGTTCGCGGCCGAGGACGGCGCCCTCAACGTGCTCAACGCGTACTGCCCCCACATGGGCGGCAACCTGGCCGACGGCACCGTCAAGGGCGACTCCATCGCCTGCCCGTTCCACGACTGGCGCTGGAACGGCAAGGGCAAGTGCACCGGCATCCCCTACGCGCGCCGCGTGCCCCCGCTGGCCCGTACCAAGGCGTGGCCGACCATGGTCGAGAACAAGATGCTGTTCGTCTGGAACGACCCGGAGGGCAAGCAGCCCCCGGCCGAGCTGGCGATCCCGCGCATCGACGCCGCCTTCGACGACGAGTGGACCGACTGGACCTGGAACTCGATGATCGTCGACGCCAACTGCCGCGAGGTCGTCGACAACGTGGTGGACATGGCGCACTTCTTCTACGTGCACTACGGCTTCCCGACCTTCTTCAAGAACGTCTTCGAGGGTCACACCGCCAGCCAGTACATGACCTCCGTGTCGCGTGAGGACATGATGGGCGAGACCGCCAAGGCGCTGGGCGGCAAGAACGTCCTGCAGTCGGAGGCCTCCTACTACGGGCCCTCCTACATGATCGACTACCTGAAGAGCGAGAGCCCGAACGGCCTTGTCGTCGAGGGGTATCTGATCAACTGCCACTACCCGATCAACGAGAACCAATTCGTGCTCATGTACGGCGCGATCGCCAAGAAGCCGGAGGGCGTGCCCGCCGAGCAGGCGCAGGAGATCGCCGAGAAGTTCGTCGGCGGCCTGGGCAAGGGCTTCGAGCAGGACGCGGCCATCTGGAAGAGCAAGTCGCGCATCAACAATCCGCTGCTGTGCGAGGAGGACGGGCCGGTCTACCAGCTGCGTCGCTGGTACGAGCAGTTCTACGTGGACGCGGCCGAGGTCAAGGAAGAGATGACCGACCGCTTCGAGTACGAGGTGGACACCACCCGCGCGGTCACCGCGTGGGAGGCGGAGGTCGCCGAAAATATCGCCAAGCGCGAAGCCGCCGTTGCGAGCAACGTCTCCGACGTAATGGCGCGGGGCTGAGAGACGCTGCCATGGACAAGGTTTCGTGCCGGTCCTGCGGGACGTGCGTGCTGGCGGAGAAGTACAGCGACCAGCACACCAGCGTGCAGTGGAACAGGGACGCGCAGGCCGCCTGCACGGAACTCGCGGACACCGGGCTGCGAGTTCACACGTGCCGGGCGCTGCGGGCCAGCATCGACGAGGCCGTCGCCTCGGGTGCGTTGACCGTCAGCACGCGTGACGTCGACGTTCGTACTCGCGGGCGAACTCTGGCCTGAGCGGAGTCGCCGGCTGCGGTCGGCGTACTCCGGGTGGGCCTCCCGACATCGTCGGCGGTCGGCCCCGCGTATCGGATACCCGTCCGTGACGGGGTCGAAACTGACAGCACAGGAATGGAACTGGTGGAACGGATGACGGTCACGGACTTCGAGGTGGACGCGGCTGTGGAAGCCGCTCAGGTGAGCGGGATCACAGCGGTGCGGATCGTGCGCGTGGTGCGCGAGACCGCCGACGCGGTGTCGCTCGAGCTGGCGCCGGACGCCGCGCACGCCGACCGGTTCTCGTATCGTCCGGGACAGTTCCTGACCCTGCGCATCCCGAGCGATCTCACCGGGTCGGTGAGCCGCTGCTATTCGCTGTCCAGCGCGCCGCACGAGGGCGGTCCGCTGAAGGTCACCGTCAAGCGGACCGTCGACGGCTACGGCTCGAACTGGCTGTGCGACAACGCCACCGAGGGCCTGACCCTGGACGTGCTGCCACCCGCCGGCATCTTCACCCCGGAGTCGCTGGACACCGACCTGCTGCTGTTCGCCGGCGGCAGCGGCGTCACGCCGGTGCTGTCCATCCTGAAATCCGTGCTGGCGCAGGGTTCCGGCCACTGCACGCTGATCTACGCCAACCAGCACGAGAATTCGGTTATCTTCGCCGAGGAGCTCGCGGAACTGGCTGCCGCGCACCCGGATCGGCTCCTGGTGCTGCATTGGCTGCAGTCGGTGCAGGGCTTGCCGAGCGTGGCCGGCCTGGCCGCGATGGCGCGTCCCTGGGCGGGCCGGGAGGTTTTCGTCTGCGGTCCCGGTCCGTTCATGGACGCGGTCGCGGCGGCCATGGCCGAGCTCGGCGCGGACCGCAAGCGTGTCCACTCGGAGAAGTTCGTCTCATTGTCCGGCAACCCGTTCGAGATCGACACGGCCGCAACCGAGGTGGTGGCCGACGACGGGGACGCCGCCCTCGCGCGGGTCGAGCTCGACGGCGAGAACCACGAGCTGACCTGGCCGCGGCAGCAGACCCTGCTCGACACCATGCTCGCCAAGGGCCTGGACGCTCCGTACTCGTGCAAGGAGGGCGCGTGCAGCGCCTGCGTGTGCCGGGTGGTCTCCGGCGAGGTGAGCATGCGCCGCAATGAAATTCTGGAGGAGGAGGACATCGCCGACGGCTATGTGCTCGCCTGCCAGGCCGTTCCGGTCACCGACGACGTCACCGTCACCTATTCCTGATATCCCGAATCTTCCGAGGAGTATCACCATGGCTGCCTTCGCCTCGCTCGGCTACGTGCGCGCCCAGATCGCCGATGTGGACGCCTGGCGCGCATTCGCCTTCGACACCATCGGTTTCGCCGAAGGCTCCGGCCCGAACGCCGATTCGGTGTACCTGCGCGTCGACGAGCACACCTACCGGCTCGAGCTGGTGCCCGGCGACCGCGACGCGGTCATCGCCGTCGGCTGGCAGGTCGCCGACCGGCGCTCGCTGGAGCTGGTGCGCGAGATCCTGGAGAAGGCAGGCGTCGCGGTCACCGCGCTGACGCTCGCCGAGGCCGCCAACCGGCACGTCGAGGAGGCCATCGCCTTCGTCGATCCCTCCGGGTTCACCATCGAGGTCTTCCACGGCCCGCTGCTGGACCACAGCCCGGTGGTGGGCAAGTTCGGCAACCGGTTCGTCACCGGGGACCTGGGTCTGGGCCACGTGGTGCTGCCGGTGCGCGATATCGAAGAGGCGCGCAAGTTCTATACCGAGGTGCTGGGCTTCGCCTCCCGCGGCTCGTTCCGGGTCGGCCCGCCCGAGCACCCGATCTGGATCCGCTTCATGGGCGTCAATGCCCGCCACCACAGCCTGGCGCTCATCCCGGGCTCGCGGCCGGACGGCCCGGGCATCGTGCACGTGATGGTCGAGGTGGACTCGCTCGACGATGTGGGCCGCGCCCTGGACCGCGTGAACAAGGCGGGCTACCACCTGTCCTCCACGCTGGGCCGCCACACCAACGACAAGATGATCTCCTTCTACGTTCGCACCCCGGGCAACTGGGATCTCGAATTCGGTTGCGAGGGCATGCTCGTCGGCGACGACTACGTCGCCGAGGAGATGACCGCCGACAGCTACTGGGGCCACGAGTGGGCCAGGGGCTGACCCGCCCGCAACACCATGCGCTCGCCGGAGCCGCCCGGGAACCCACATTCAGATCCTGGTTCGTCCCGGAATGTGAGCGCGCACCAGCCGGCAGAAGTCGACCGGGCGCAGGCCGTCCGCGCGCTGCCAGAGGGCGGCGTCGACGGCGGTGTGCTGCGAAATGTGTTCGGCCACAGCGAATCCGTGCCGATCGAGCAGCGCTGTCACGGACTCGGGTGAGAAGAAGCTGAGCATCGGCTCACCCTGTTCCGCGGTGGCGGCGAGCGCGAATTCGGCGAAGACACGGCCGGATTCGTCGCGCAGCTCCGGGAGCAGCGCGTACTCCATCACCAATTCGGTGCCGGGCGCCCAGTCCGACAGCGTGCCCAGGGTGGCGCCGATCGCCGATTCGGTGAGATACATGGTGACGCCCAGCCAGCTCACCAGGGCGGGCCGATTCACGTCGAAGCCGTGGGCCGTCAATTCCGCGGCCAGGTCGTCGCGTTCGAAATCGACGCCGACGAATTCGACCGTGGAGACGTCGATTCCGGCGGCGGCGAGCAATTCCCGCTTCCATGCCTGGGTGGCGGGATGGTCCACCTCGTAGACCGCGACCCGCGCGTCCAGGGGCGAGCGGTAGGCGAAGGTGTCCAGGCCCGCGCCCAGGATCAGGTACTGCTCGAAGTCGCCGGCCGCCAGCCGGGCCTCGGTGTAGTGGCTGCGAGCGCTGACCTGGGACCTGGTGCCGCTGAGCACCGGGTGATCGCCGAACTCGCGGTGATAGGAGATGAGTTCGGCGGCCCGCTCGCCCAGCAGCGTCTCGGCCACGGTGTCCTGGAACAGATGCGGCGCGCGGTCCACGATCAGATGCGCCGCACGACCGGCCGCCGCCATCATCGCGGTCCGGCTCGGGCCCCTGTTGTCCGTCGAGCCGTTGTCCATCATTCTCCCTCCACGTTCGGAAACGCGGCAGCCCGCCATCGGTAATCGCTGCCGCGAGATCCGATGGTAGACAGGAGAATTTGATTTCGATTTCACCATATCACACGGAAATAAATTCCCGATTACGGTGCAATTCCGTCGGACTATCGATCGGTGAAGGTGATCCGGACCGTCACCGGATCGCTCTCCAGCGCCGCGAAGACACCGCGGGTGAACGGGGCCAGCGCCGGATGCGGGGCGAAGGTGCGGGCACGGGCCACCACATCGTCGTCGGGGAGCAGCACGGCGGTGCCGGTGCGCCAGCCATCACCCTGGCGGACACGGACATTCGGGTCGGCCGCGAGGTTCAGGCCCCAGCCCGACCGCATTCCGTGCTGGCAGATGGCCCACGCGCCCTCGTCGTCGAACAGCAGCGACACCGGCACGCGGCGCGGCTGCCCGGACTTGCGGCCGACGGTTTCGATCTCGCTGGCGAAGGCGGTGCGGATACCGATCCGGTCCAGGGCACGGACGGTCGGGTTCATCACGTAGCGGCCCATGGCGCGCTCGGTGCGGAACTTGCGGGCCGCCCGATCGGCGGCGGTGCGCGGGGCCGCGGACCGTTTGCTGCGGAAGGCGTCGAAGCCGTTGCGGCGCAGCATGGTCACCGCCGTCAGCCAGGGCGAGCGGTCGGGATCGGGGTCCTTGCCGGCGCCGAGCCGGTGCAGCTGGTCGGTGTGCCACTGCAGGTCGAGCGCGCCGTCGAAGGACTTGAGGCCGCCATTGGCGGCCAGGCGCGGGGGCAGGCCCAGCGAGATGTGCGGCGGGCGCAGCGCGTCGGTGCGCTCCGTGAGCAGATCGGCTGCGGCGCTGGGGATCACGGCCGTGGGACGGCCCAGGCCGACCAGGTCGCAGGTGCCGCCGGCCAGCGCGTCGGACATGGCGGCGCGGGAGCGGAAGCCGCCGGTCACCGCGATCGGGACCGAGCCCGCGGCCTGCCGGGCGGTCTCGGCATAGTCCAGGAAGTACGCCTCGCGGGCACGGGTGCTGGCCGACGCCGTGCGCGGCCGGCCCATCATGGCGGGGGATTCATAACTGCCGCCGCTGATTTCGAACAGATCCACCTGCTCTCCGGACAGCTCCTCGATGACCGTGCGCGACTCGTCCTCGGTGAAGCCGCCGCGCTGGAAGTCGGCCGAATTGAGTTTGATACCCAGCCCGAAGCCCGGGCTCACCGCCGCGCGGATGCTGCGTGCCACCTCGACCACGAATTGCCGCCGCCGCTCGGCGTCGCCGCCCCAGGCGTCGGTGCGCTGATTCGACAGCGGGGACAGGAACTGCGAGACCAGATAGCCGTGCGCGCCGTGGATCTGGACGCCGTCGAATCCGGCGGCCTCGGCGACCCGGGCGGCGCGGCCGAAGCGGGCGATGATGTCGAGGATCTCGTCCTCGGTCAGCTCGCGCGGGGCGGGCACGCCGGGGATACCCATGGCGATGGCCGAGGGCGCGACCGCGCGGGTGCGGGTGACGATCGGATTGGCCTGCCGTCCAGGATGATTCAGTTGCACCCAGACCTTGGCGCCGCCGTCCTTGGCGACCTTGGCCCAGCGGGTGAGGGCCTCCAGGTGCCGTTCGTCCTCGATGGCCACATTGCCGGGTTCGCCGCAGTGACGGCGGTCGACCATGACATTGCCGGTGACGATGAGGCCGTAGCCGCCGTGGCTCCAGCGGCCGTACAGTCGTTCCAGCCGCGCGTCGGGGGCATTGTCCGTGTTCGCCAGCCCTTCGCTCAGGGCGGATTTCATAATCCGATTGGGTAGTACCTGACCGCTGGCCAGTGGCAGGGAATCGTGCAGAGTCGACTGTCGTGCGGTGGATGCTGACGGCATGGTGTGGGCCCCGATTCCTCGTCGAAGAGTTGAGCTGCGGACTACACTCAGGTAGACCAATCGGTATATCCGAAAACGGTAGTACACCGATCGGTATACAGCAAGGAGGAACCGTCCATGGGTGCCCGCGACCGCCTCATCGACAGCGCTATCGCCCTGATGCGGTGCAATGGCATCGCCGGGACCGGCATCGCGCAGCTGCTCGATCACAGCGGCATCTCCCGCCGGTCGATCTACTTGAACTTCCCGGGCGGGAAATCCGAACTGGTCGCCGAGGCCACCCGGACCGCGGGGCAGGCCACCAGCGCACTCATGCGAACCGTCACCGCCGGCACCGATCTGGCCGGCGCCATCGCCGCCTTCCCGGCCCTGTGGCGGGACGTGGTGGTCGCGAGTGACTTCACCGCGGGCTGCCCGATCGTGGCCGCGGCGCTCGGTCGATCGGAATCGCCCGAGGCGGCCGACGTGGCGGGGGAGACCTTCAGCGAGTGGGAGGGCATCCTCGCCGACCGGCTCGAGGCCGAAGCCGTGGAGCCCGCCACCGCCCGCTCCTTGGCGACCACCATCATCGCGGCGGTCGAGGGCGCGGTCGTCATGTCGCTGGCGACCCGCTCGACCGCACCCCTCGAACGGGCCGGCAAGCAGATGGCCGACCTGGTCGCCCTGCACACGGGCAAGACGACCTCGGTCGCCTGAGCCTCAGATCAGGCTCAGGCCGCCGTCGATGGTGACGATGGTGCCGGTGGTGTAGCCGGACCGGTCCGAGGCGAGAAACGCTGCCATATCGGCGATTTCGCGCGGACGGGCCGGGCGGCCGAAGGGGAAGTTCGCCGCCATCTCGGCGAAGCGGCCATTGGTCTCGATCAGTGTGGTGATGCGCGAGGTGGCCACCGGGCCCGGATTGATGCCGACCACCCGGATGCCGTCGCGCCAGCTGCGGCTGCCCAGCGCGCGGGTGAACGCCATGAGCGCCGCGTTGCCGGTGCTGCCCGCGATGTACTCGGCATCGGGTCGCTCGCCCGCCGAGCCGATGACGTTCACGATGACGCCGCCGCCGCGCTGCGTCATATCCGCGTAGATGCGGCGGCTCAGGTCGATGTACCCGAAGACCTTGAGTTCCCATGCGTGCCGCCAGGTTTCGGCGTCGACGGCCGCCAGCGGCCCGGCCGGAATGTCACCGGCATTGTTGACCAGGATGTCCGGCGCGCCGACCGCGTCCGCCAGCCCGGTGAGATCCTCAGCCGACCGCAGGTCCACAGGGTGTGAGCACACCCGCACCCCGTACTCGGCGCGCAGTTGCTCGCCGAGCTCGTCCAGCCGCTCCTTGCTGCGGGCGGCCAGATGCAGATGGCAGCCCTCCGCGGCGAGTACCCGCGCGATCTCCGCGCCGATGCCCGCCGACGCGCCGGTCACGAGCGCGGTTCTGCCGGCCAGTCCCAAATCCATTGGCCCATCTCCTGAATCTTGTGTCCGATGCCGATGCCAAACGAAGTGGACATCCGCACGGTTCATTTCTTGGTCGAATGTCCACTTGATTGGAGTGCGCCGGAGGTCGCCGGTTATTCCCGAACGTCACACCGTCCCCGGGGGGACTAACGCGCCCCGGTCTCCGCGAGCAGCCGCTCGATCTCCGCCGACGCCGGAATCGACACGCTGGCACCCAGTTTTGTGGTGGCCAACGCCCCCGCCGTGCAGGCCCAGGCCAGAGCGGTGGCGGGGCCTTCGTGCCAGTGGGCGGCCAGCGCCCCGGTGAAGGCGTCGCCCGCGCCGGTGGTGTCCACCACCGCTACCCGCACGCCGGGGTGGGTCATCGCGAGACCGTCCGGCCCGCAATAGGACGCGCCCGCGGCGCCGAGGGTGGTGATGACGTGCGGGACGTCGGCGAGCGCGGAGGCCAGCCGCGCCGACTCGCCCTCGTTGACCACCGCGACATCGACCTCGGCCCACAGCTCGGCCGGAAGATCCTGTACCGGTGAGGGATTCAGCACCACCACGGTGCCGTTGGCCCGGGCGTGGCGGGCCGCGGCGAGCACGGTCGGCACCGGAATCTCCAACTGGCACATGAGCACATCGGCGGCGGCGATCGTATCCAGGTCTGCCGCAGTCAGTTCCGTCATCCGGCCGTTGGCGCCCGCCACCACGATGATGGTGTTCTCGCCGCCCTCGTCCACCACGATGGTCGCGATCCCGCTGGGCCCCTCGACCTCCCGCAGCCGCGACACCCCGACCCCATTCTCCCGCAGCACCGTTCGCAGGGCCTCGGCGAACACATCCCCGCCGACCGCCCCCACGAACTCGACCTCGGCTCCGGCCCGCCGCGCGGCGATCGCCTGATTCGACCCCTTCCCGCCCGGAACCAGCGCGAACCCGTCCCCGGACACCGTCTCGCCGGCCCCCGGCCGCCGCCTCACGGTCGTCACCAGATCCATGTTGATGCTGCCCACCACCGCAATTCGCGCCATGGTCCGGACCGTAGTTCAGGCGGCTCAGCCGAGGGCGGATTCGACGATGGACGTGGCCTCCGGGGTGACGGGGTCGAGGATGTCGTCGAAGTCGTGGTGTTTTTCGACGTAGGCCTCGACGAAGGGGCAGATGGGGACGATGCGTTTGCCGGCGGCTCGGGTGGCGGTGAGAGCGGCGCTGATGAGTTTCGAGGCCAGGCCCTGGCCGGCGAAGGCCTCGTCGATCTCGGTGTGGAAGAAGATGCGCTGGCGGCCGTGGTCGACGTAGGCGGTCAGGCCGGCGCGGGCGTCGCCGACCTTGATGGCGAAGTACCGGGGGACGGTGTCGGTGGCCTGCGTGACGGTCGGCTCGGGCGCGGTCATGTGGGCTCACTTCCGGTCGGGGCGATGTCGTGGTCGGGTTCGAGGGGCGGGCTGGCGACGGCGGAGAAGGTGCGGCACTCGGGTTCACACGAGGGCGGTGCGGTGCGGAGAGCGTCGTCGCGGACGGTGAAGAACGCCAGGGCGGCGGCCGTGACCATGAGGATGGCACAGGTGAGGATGGCCAGGTGGAAGCCGTGGGCGAAGTCGGGCGGGTTGGTGTAGGCCGCGCCGGTAAGGCCGGCCAGCGGCGGGATGGCCGCCACGCCCAGCAGACCCGCGGCGCGGGCGACCGCATTGTTGACGCCGCTGGCCACGCCCGCATGGCGTTCGTCGGCGGTGGCGAGGACGGTCGCGGTCAGCGGCGCCACCGCCAGCGTGAGGCCGAAGCCGAAAACCAGTGCGGCGGGCAGCACATCGACCAGGTAGGAGGTGTGCATGCCGATGCGGGTCATCAGCAGCATGCCCGTCGCGGCGAGCAGCACGCCGACGGTGATCGGCCAGCGTGGTCCGATGCGCTGGGCCAGCGCGCCGGAGCGGGCCGAGAACAGCAGCATCAGAACGGTGACCGGCAGCATGGCCGTGCCCGCGGCGATCGGCGTGAATCCGGCCACCACCTGCAGGGTCAGCACCAGTAGGAAGAAGACCACGCTCATGGCCCCGTACATGACGAAGGTGACCACATTGATCGCGGTGAACTGCTTGGAGGCGAACACGTAGACGGGCAGCATGGCCGCGGGATCCTGGCCGCCGCGCGACCGCCGCCGCTCCACCACCACGAACCCGGCACCGGCGGCGACGCCGGCGATCGCGCTGCCCCACACCAGGATTCGACTTGTATCGTGTTCGGGCGCCATGGTCAGGGCGTAGGTGATCCCGGCCAGGCACAAGGCCGCCAGCACCGCGCCGAGCACGTCGAACCTCCCGTGCGCCTCGGCATCGCGGGTCTCGGGCACATGCCGGACCGTCACCGCCACCACCACCGCGGCCAGCGGAATATTGAGCAGGAACACCCACCGCCAGCCGGCCGCCTCCACCAGCCAGCCGCCCAGGAACGGCCCGATGGCGCCGGCCACGCCACCCAGTCCGGACCAGGCCCCGACCGCGCGCGCCCGCTCGTCGGGCCGGAACGAGGCCTGAATGATGGCCAGTGAGCCGGGCGTCAGCAGCGCACCGCCCACACCCTGCAGGGCCCGGGCCGCGATGAGCATCGAAATGTCTTGCGCCGCACCGCACAATGCGGAGGCGATGGCGAACCACACCACCCCGATCAGGAATACCCGGCGCCGCCCGTACCGGTCACCCAGCGACCCACCCAGCAGGATCAATCCGGCCAGCGTCAGCGTGTACGCGTTGACTGTCCACTGCAGTCCCGCCATCGATGCGCCGAACTCGTCACCGATCCGCGGCAGCGCCACATTCACGACGGTCGCGTCCAGCATGGCCATCCCCGAACCGAGGACGGTGGCGAGTAGAACCCATCGGCCGGTGCCCGAGGACAACCGGATGCTCGCGGTCATGCGCCCACGGTAACAACCTGCCCCCGACCGGCGGCGGATCGTCATCAGTAATCTGTTCCTATGACTGCTTCCACGACCACTGATCGGGACGCCGTCCGCGAGGTGGTGCACGACTCGGCACGCCGGGCTCGGGTGGCGTCGCGGACGCTCGCTCAGCTCACCACCGCGCAGAAGGACGCCGCGCTGCACGCCGCGGCCGACGCGCTGCTCGCGGCCAAGGACGCCGTACTCGCCGCCAACGCGGAGGACATCGAGATCGCCCGGGCGGGCGGCACCGCCGAGTCGCTGCTGGATCGGCTGCGGCTGACCGAGGCCCGTGTCGACGGCATCGCCTCGGGGCTGCGGCAGGTGGCCGGGCTGCCGGATCCGGTCGGCGATGTGGTGCGCGGGTCGACGCTGCCCAACGGTCTCGAAATCCGCCAGGTGCGGGTGCCGCTGGGCGTGGTGGGCATGGTGTACGAGGCGCGGCCGAATGTCACCGTCGATGCCTTCGGGCTGGCACTGAAGTCGGGTAACGCGGCGCTGCTGCGCGGCTCGTCCTCGGCGGCGAAGTCCAATGCGGCATTGGTCGCGGTGTTGCGGGAAGCGCTTGCAGCGCAAGGGCTTCCGGCCGACGCGGTGCAGCTGCTCCCGGCGGAGGACCGCTCCAGCGTCACCCACCTGATCCAGGCGCGCGGCCTGGTGGACGTGGTGATCCCGCGCGGCGGCGCGGGCCTGATCAACGCGGTGGTGCGCGACGCCCTGGTGCCGACCATCGAGACCGGCACCGGCAACTGCCACGTATTCGTGCAACGGGACGCCGATCTGGATATGGCCGAGTCCATCCTGATCAACGCCAAGACCCGGCGGCCCTCGGTGTGCAACACCGCCGAGACGGTGCTCATCGACCGGGCCATCGCCGATGTCGCGGTGCCGCGCATGATCAAGGCCCTCGAGGACAAGGGCGTCACCATCCACGGCGACCTGCCGGGCCTGGTGCCCGCCACCGATACCGACTGGGCCGACGAATACCTGTCCCTGGACATCGCTTTGAAGGTCGTCGACGATCTCGACGCGGCCGTCGAGCACATCAACGAGTGGGGCACCGGCCACACCGAGGCCATCGTGACCGCCGACCTGAAGGCCGCCCGCGAGTTCACCGCTCGCGTGGACGCCGCCGCCGTCATGGTCAATGCCTCGACCGCCTTCACCGACGGCGAGCAGTTCGGATTCGGCGCGGAGATCGGCATTTCGACCCAGAAGCTGCATGCCCGCGGACCCATGGGCCTGCCCGAACTAACCTCCACCAAGTGGATTGTGTGGGGCGACGGGCAGATTCGCCCCGTCTAGCACCCGCTGGATACGAAAGGACCGCCGTGGCTCCCACCACCGCACCCAACCAGGAGCCGATCTTCTCGTCGGTCGACGATGTGATCGAGCGGCTGGCCCACACCGGCTACCTGGCCGACAAGGCCACCGCCACTTCGGTATTCCTCGCCGACCGGCTCGGCAAGCCGTTGCTCATCGAGGGGCCGGCCGGTGTCGGCAAGACCGAGCTGTCCAAGGCCGTCGCGCAGGTCGCGGGTGCGGAACTGGTGCGGCTGCAGTGCTACGAGGGCGTGGACGAGGCGCGGGCGCTCTACGAGTGGAACCACGCCAAGCAGATCCTGCGCATCCAGGCGTCCTCGGAGCACGACTGGGCCGAGACCAAGGCCGACGTCTTCGCCGAGGAGTTCCTGCTGGAACGCCCGCTGCTCACCGCCATCCGGCGTGACGAGCCGACCGTGCTGCTCATCGACGAGACCGACAAGGCCGACGTCGAGATCGAGGGCCTGCTGCTCGAGGTGCTGAGCGACTTCTCGGTCACCGTGCCGGAATTGGGCACCATCAGCGCGACCCGCAAGCCGTTCGTGGTGCTCACCTCCAATGCCACCCGCGAGCTGTCCGAGGCGCTCAAGCGGCGCTGCCTCTACCTGCACATCGACTTCCCCGACGAGGAGCTCGAGCGCCGCATCCTGGCCAGCCGGGTACCGGAACTGAAGCCCGCGGTGGCGGCGCAGCTGGTGCGGATCGTGCACGTGCTGCGCGGCATGCAGCTCAAGAAGCTGCCGTCGGTCGCGGAGTCCATCGACTGGGCGCGCACGCTGCTGGCCCTGGGCGCGAAGGATCTCGACGACAAGACGGTGCGGGCCACGCTCGGGGTGGTGCTCAAGCACCAGGCCGATCATGTGCGCGCCCAGTCCGAGCTGAAGCTGGCCTGATCATGGCCGGGGCGTCAGGGCCCTCGAGGGGCACAGATACGAAGGGCAGCCAGAACTCCTCGCGCGGACTGGTTTCCGCTGCCATGCGGGCGATTTCGGGCGGGACTCCGGCCAAGCCGGTGCAGGTGCCGGGGCCGACGGCCGAACACGGGCTGTCCGGGCATCTGGTCGGGTTCGTAGAAGCCTTGCGCGGCAGGGGGATTCCTGTCGGCCCATCCGAAACCGTGGACGCCGGACAGGTTCTCACCGTCCTGGACCTGATGGATCGCGAGGCGCTGCGCGAGGGCCTGGCCTGCGCGCTGCTGCGCCGCACCACCCAGCGCGCCACCTTCGACGGCATGTTCGACCTGTGGTTCCCGGCCGCGCTGGGGGAGCGGGTCGGGGCCGAGGAGGTGGAGCTGCCGATCAAGCCGGACGGCAGCGTCGACATCCTCGAACTGCGGAAGATGCTGGCGGAGTTGCTGATCCAGGACCCGTCGGGCGAGCAGGCGCAGCAGTTGCAGGCCTTGGCCGCGCAGATGGTCGACCAGATGGGCCAGTACCAGGCGGCGGGCGGGCCGTCGTTCTCCGCCTACCAGACGCTGAAGGATCTCCAGCCGGAACTGCTGGTGAGAAAGATCCTCGCCGGTCTCGCCCAGGGCATGGACAATTCCGACTTCGACAGCGAGGTCGCTCGCCGCACGGCCCGCGGCCGCATCAAGGACTTCCGCAGCACGGTCGAAGCCGAGACGCGCCGCCGCGTGGCCGAGCGCATCGGCCGCGAGCGTGTCGCCACCTACGGCGTCGCGCGGCAGGCCGAGGACGCCGACTTCCTGCGCATCTCCCAGACCGAACTCGACGAACTGCGCCGCAGCAGCCAGCGCCTGGCCCGGGTCCTGGCCTCCCGCCTGGCCGCACGTCGCCGCCGCGCCCGCCGTGGCGAGATCGATCTGCGCAAGACCATGCGCAAATCCATGTCCACCGGCGGTGTCCCGGTCAACCTGGTCACCCGCAAGCCGCGTCCCGGCCGCCCCGATCTGGTCCTGCTGTGCGACATCTCGGGCTCGGTCGCCGGTTTCTCCAGCTTCACCATGCTGCTGGTGAACGCCCTGCGCGAGCAGTTCTCCCGGGTCCGCATCTTCGCCTTCGTGGACCGCGTCGACGAGGTCACCCAGCTGTTCGACGCCGCCACCCCGCTGGATCAGCTGACCCGCCGCATCTTCACCGAAGCCGAGGTCGTCGGCATCGAGGGCCACTCGGATTACGGCTCGGCCCTGGAGGGTTTCGCCGAGCGGTTCCCCGACGCCGTCACCAGCCGCACCTCCCTGCTCATCCTCGGCGACGCCCGCACCAACTATCGGGACCCGGCACTGGACACCCTCCGGCAGCTGGTCGACACCGCCAAGCACGCCTACTGGCTCAACCCCGAGGCCGAGAAGATGTGGGGCACCGGCGATTCCGCCGCCGACCGCTATGCCGACATCATCGAGATGCACGAATGCCGTTCGGCCCGCCAGCTGACCGCCCTCGTGGGCCGCCTGCTGCCGGTCTGAACCCGGATGGCCGGCCGGCTGAGCCCCGCCGGTGCGGGGGCGGTGCAATCGCCCCCGGTAAGCTCGCTTTTCGTGCATAGGAACGGTCGCCGCAAGCTGGGTGTGATGGGCGGCACCTTCGACCCCATCCACCACGGGCACCTGGTCGCGGCCAGTGAGGTCGCGAATCGGTTCGACCTGGACGAAGTGATTTTCGTACCGACCGGTCAGCCGTGGCAGAAGGGTGATCGCGCGGTCAGCCCGGCCGAAGACCGGTATCTGATGACGGTCATCGCGACCGCGTCCAATCCGCGGTTCCAGGTGAGCCGCGTCGACGTGGACCGCGGCAAGGAGACCTACACCGTCGACACCCTGCGCGACCTGGCCGAACTCCACCCGGACGCGGATCTGTACTTCATCACCGGAGCGGACGCGCTGGCCAGCATCCTGACGTGGCAGGATTGGTCGGAACTGTTCGAGCTGGCGAAATTCGTCGGCGTGACCCGTCCGGGGTACGAATTGAATATCGACCATCTCGCCGACCATCTCCGTGATTACCCGGAGGGCACGGTCACGATGATCGAGATTCCGGCCCTGGCCATCTCGTCGAGCGAATGCCGGCGGCGGGCGGGGGAGGGCCGGCCGGTGTGGTACCTCGTCCCGGACGGGGTCGTCCAATACATATCGAAGCGGCACCTGTACGTGCCGCAAGACAGTGCATGGTGAAAGTGCGCAGGGAAGAGGTAGCAGGGTGACAGCATCGGCAGAAGCGGTCTCGATGGCCACGGTGGCCGCACGGGCCGCCGACGAGAAACTGGCCGCCGACGTGGTCGTGCTGGATGTCTCGGAGCAGCTGGTCATCACCGACTGCTTCGTCATCGCGTCCGCGCCCAACGAGCGCCAGGTCAACGCGATCGTCGACAATATCGAGGACAAGCTGCGCGAGGCCGGATACAAGCCGGTGCGCCGCGAGGGCACTCGCGAGGGCCGCTGGGCGCTGCTCGACTACGTCGAGATCGTGATCCACGTCCAGCACGAGGACGAACGCGACTTCTACGGCCTCGAGCGCCTGTGGAAGGACTGCCCGACGGTGCCGGTCGACGGCATCGGCGATCCGCGCACGACGACCGAGAAAGACAAGGGCGGGGACGACGAGTGAGCAAGATGGCCGGCGTCCGCCGGTTGATTCTGCTGCGGCACGGACAGACCGAATGGAACGCCGGCGACCGCATGCAGGGCCAGATAGACACCGAACTCGATGACATCGGCAGACGCCAGGCCAAGGACCGCGCGCCCGACATGGCGACCAGCGACCTGATCGCCATCGTCTCCTCCGATCTCAGGCGCGCCCACGACACCGCGCTCGCCGTCGCCGAATGCGCGGCCATGCCCGTCGTCACCGACGAGCGCCTGCGCGAGACCAACCTCGGCGACTGGGAGGGCCTGGACCACCACCAGGTCGACGCCGAGTATCCGGGCGCCCGCAAGGCCTGGCGGCTCGACGCCCGCTTCACCCCGCCCGGCGGCGAATCCAAGCTCGAGGTGGGCGCGCGGGCGCTGCCCGTGGTGACGGAACTCTTCGCCGCGCGGGAGGACTGGCCCGGCCGTACCATCATGCTGGTTGCGCACGGCGGGCTCATCGCGGCGCTGACCGCGGCCCTGCTCGATCTGCCCGAAGCGAACTGGCCGGCCCTGGGCGGCCTGGCCAACACCAGCTGGGTGCAGCTGACCAGCCACGGTCCCGGCATCAACAAGCCCGGCTGGCGCCTGGATGTGTGGAACGCGGTCGCGAAGGTAGCCCCTGATGTCCTCTGAGAGTTCGAACGCCCAACCGGCGCAGGACGGTTCGCCGCAGCGCAAGGTACTGGTGGTGGTCGCGGACTCGCTGTCCTACTTCGGTCCCAAGGGCGGGCTGCCCGCCGACCATCCCGGCATCTGGCCCAATCTCGTTGCCGCCGAGCTGGACTGGGACGTCGAACTGGTGGCCCGCATCGGCTGGACCTGCCGTGACGCCTACTGGGCGCTGATCGGCGACCCGCGCATCTGGGCCGCGGTGCCGCGGGCCGGGGCTGTGGTGTTCGCGACCGGCGGCATGGACTCGCTGCCCTCGCCGCTGCCGACCGCGCTGCGCGAGCTGATCCGCTATGTGCGGCCGTCCTCGGTGCGCCGGCGGGTGCGCGAGGCCTACAACTGGGTGCAGCCCAGGCTGTCCCCGCTGGGCTGGCCGGTGGCGCTGCCGCCCGCGGTGAGCGTGGACTACCTGGAGCAGTCGCGGCACTCGCTGGCCCAGTTGCGGCCCGAGCTACCGTTCGTGGCGGTACTGCCCTCCGTGCACAAGTGCGAGGCCTACGCCGAGGTGCACACCGGGCGCGAGCCCATGGTGCGGGCCGTGACGGCCTGGGCCGCCGAGCATGCGGTGCCGCTGGTGGATCTCGGGGATGCCGTGCGCGACAACGTGTTCAACGGCCCCGCCAACCCGGACGGCATCCACTGGGGCTGGGAGGGCCACAGCGCGGTCGCGCGGGCCATGATGAAGGTGCTGACCGAGGCCACGGCCGACGAGGTACACACTGCATGACCGTGGTGGTGGTGACCGACTCGTCGGCCAGCCTGCCGGCCGGCCTCACGGCTGATCTTGGTGTGCTGGCCGTTCCACTGCACGTGCTGGTCGACGATCGCGAGATTCGGGAGGGGATCGACGACTACGACATCGACTACGGCTCCTCCCAGGTCACCACCTCGGCCGCCTCGCCGGGTGATCTGCGGACCGCCTACGAGCAGGCGCTGGAGCTGTCCGACGGCGACGGCGTGGTGGCCGTGCACATCTCGCGGCAGCTGTCGGGCACCTGGGAGGCCGGGCGGCAGGCCGTGCGGGACATGGATGCCGCCGATCGGATCCGGCTGGTGGACTCGCTGAGCGCCGGGCTGGGTACCGGGCTGCCGGTACTGGCGGCGGCGCGCCGGGCACGGGCGGGTGAGCCGCTCGATGTCGTGTACGACTCGGCGGTGGCGGCGGCCAGCCGCGGGCGCGCGTTCATCGTCGTCAACCGGACCGAGCAGTTGAGGCGGGGCGGGCGGCTGAGCACGGCCGCGGCGTTCTTCGGCACCGAGCTGGTCACCAAGCCGATCATCCAGATCGTGAACGGGCGGCTGGAACTGCGCGAGAAGGCTCGCACGCGCTCCAAGGCTTTCACCAAACTCGTTGCGGCCGCGGTGGATGCGGCCGGTGAGGACGGGGCGGCGGTCGCCGTCCAGCATCTCGGGGCCGCGGAGGCCGCCAACACCATCGCAGGTCAGCTGCGGGATCTGATCCCCGGTATCCGGGAGGTCATCATCGCCGAATTCGGCCCCACCCTGGGGGTGCACCTGGGCGTGGGCGCGGTCGGCGCGTTGGTGGTGCCGGGCGGCTGCGGCTAGCGGAAACGGCATTGTCCACAACGTAATTCGCTATCCACAGGTCGGCCGAAAGACCAGGTCGCGCGGGCGGCTGGGATCGTCGTCGCTCCTACCGTGAGCTGCATGCCACGACTCGACGAACGCACCCCGCTGCAGCGCCTCAACGCCCGCACCGCCGCCGACACACGCCCCGGCCCGGCCGAGGTCACCGCCAATCCGGCGGAATTCGCCTCCGGCCGTCCACATCCCGGCCGCTGGGACGAGGACTCGCTCGACCAGCTCGTCGACCCCGATCGCCGGGGCGCTGAACGGTATCCCAGCGGATCCTCGCCCGACTGGCTGTCCGAACCCTGCGGCAGCGTGTCCCTCTGGCACGAACGCCTGGTCCCCGAACGTTTCCGCGGCACCCGGTGGGATCCGGGCCCGCGCGGCGTCCTCGTCATCGCCGCCCTCGGCATCCTGGCCATCCTCTTCGCCGGGTACGTCACCCTGCGCGAAAAGCCTGTCTCCCAACCGGTCCCGCCCATCGCCGCGCTCAGCGAAACCGCGCCCGCCGACCAGGATGTTGCCGCACCCGAAGCCGCCGCCTCCGTCGCGACCGTCACCGCCACGCCCGCACCGGGCGCGACCCAGCCACCCGCGTCGCGGCCCGGCGCCTCGCAGCCGGATCGAATCCCGCTCGTTACCACGGCAACCGGCGCGCCGGGCGGTTCTGCCACTCCCGGTGAACTCGTCGTGAGCGTCGTCGGTCTCGTCGAGCACGGCGGGCTCCGCCGCTTCCCAGCCGGGGCCCGGGTAGCCGACGCCCTCCGCGTCGCCGCTCCCCGCCCCGAAGCCGACCTCTCCACCCTCAACCTCGCCCAGCCCCTCACCGACGGCGACCAGATCATCATCGGCCGAACCACACCCCGCCCCACCACCCAGCAGGTCGGCACCACCATCGTGAATTCCGCCCACCCCCCGGCGAACTCACCCCCGCCCTCCGGCCCACCCCGCCCGACCGCCCTCCCGGCGAAGGTGAACCTCAATACCGCCACCGAATCCGACCTCGACACCCTCCCCGGCGTGGGCCCCGTCACCGCCCGAGCCATCCTCACCTGGCGTACCCGCCACGGCCGCTTCACCTCCATCGACCAACTCGCCGAAATCGAGGGCATAGGCCACTCCCGCCTCAACCGCCTCCGCGACCGGGTGACGATATGACCATCGTGAATTGCCGTGCCGCGCACCAGCACAGTCGCACCGGTTGCCTGGAAGCCGAGTCGGAGGGCGCGAGCACGACTCGGACAGCGGGGCTTGCGGGCGCTCATCGGGGCCGACAGGCGACGGCCTGCGCCGAGCTGGGCAGTTGCGCAGAGCTGTTGGGGCGCAACGGTTGCGCCGCCGGTGGACGATCGGCGTCCAGAAGCGGAGTGGCGCCGGTGGCGAAGCGGCGGTCGGAACCGGGGCGGTGGCGATGACAGCGGGGGCGACCGACCGCGTCGACGCCGGGGATCGCGGGCCCGTCGAAATACCCGAGGTGCTGGATGCGCGGCTGGTTCCGGCGGCGGTGTGTGGTTGGGGTGCGACGGTGGCGCCGTTGGTGGTGGGGTGGCGGGCGGGGGTCGGGGTGGCGGCCGGGTGCGGGCTGGTGGGGATGTGTTTGGCGGCGTGGGTGATTCGGCGAGCGCGGGCGGGGCGTGCGAGTGGGGTGGCGTGGGTGGTGCTGGGGGCCTTGGTGATCGGGGCGGGGTTCGGGGTGGCGGGGGCGTGGCATGCGCATCGGGTGCAGACGCATCCATTGCGGGCGGTGCGGGCCGGGCAGCGGCTGGTGGCGGTGGTGGAGCTGACCGATGATCCGAAGCGGGTGTCCGCCAGGCCGTTCGGCGGGCCGAAGGTGATGGTGCGGGCCGGGCTGGTGGATTACCAGTTGGGTGGACGGATCGTGCATTCCGGCGGCTCGGTGCTGGTGATGGCGCCGGCGGCGGGGTGGCGGACCCTGCTGCCCGGCCAGCGGGTGGAATTCCGTGCCCGCGTGGCCCGTCCGTGGCGTCCGGACATGACGGTCGCCATCCTGCGGGCGGAGGCCGCTCCCACCTCGGTGAGCACAACGCCCTGGTGGCAGCGCCTCGCCGGGCAGGTGCGCGGCGACTTCGCGACCTCCGCCCATCGCGCGCTCTCCGACGATGCCGCCGGCCTGCTCCCGGGCCTGGTCATCGGCGACACCTCGACCCTCACCGACCATGTCCAGGAGAACTTCCGTGAGTCTGATTTGACGCATTTGACCGCTGTTAGTGGTGCAAATGTGACGATTTTGCTCGGGGCCGTCCTGGTTTCGATGCGCACCCTCACGGTGGATCCCCGGGTCGGCGCGGTGGCCGCGGGCGCGGCACTGGTCATGTTCGTGATCCTGGCCCGCCCATCGCCCAGTGTCCTGCGTGCCGCCGTCATGGGAGCCATTGCGCTGCTGGCTCTCTGCACCGGCCGCCGTAAGCAGGCCCTACCCGCCCTGTGCGCCGCGGTCATCGGATTGCTGGCCTGGTCACCGGGTCTCGCGGTGGACGCCGGTTTCGCTCTGTCGGTGCTGGCCACCGCGGGACTGATCGTGATCGCCCCGGGCTGGTCGGATTGGCTTCGGGCCCATGGCTGGTGGCGCATCCCCGCTGACTCCTTCGCGGTGGCGGCCGCGGCCTTCGTGGTCACCACGCCACTGGTCATCGCCATGACCGGTCACCTCAGTCTGGTCGCGATCGTGGTGAACATGCTGGTCGAGCCCGTGATCGCGCCCATCACCATCCTCGGCGCGGTGGGTGCGCTGCTCGCCTGCGTGTGGTCGCCCCTCGCACAGGTGGTCATGCACTGCACCGCACCACCGCTGTGGTGGCTGCTCACGGTTTCCGACCGAGCCGCTGCCCTCGGAGCCTCGGTCTCGCTACCGACCGGCCTGCGTTCGGGACTGGTCGCAGCGGTGTTGTGCGCCTTGGTGATCGCCGCACTGCACCCGAGCCGTGCGCGGGAGGATCCGGACGCCGTGACGGGACCGGGGCCGCCGCGGCCGGGCCGAGACGAGGAGTCTCCGTCCGGTTAGCGGAAGCTGGGGAGGCGGCGTCCGGCTAGAGGGAGCTCAGGAACTCATTGACGGCCACGGCGAAACCGGCGGGGTCATTGGCGTAGACGAAATGGTCGGTATCGAGTTCGACCATGCGGGTGCCCGGGCGCCGGTCGCGCATGGCCTCGGCCATGTCGGCGGGGATGACGCCGTGGGCGGCACGGATGAGCAGGGCCGGGCAGGTGCCGGCGAGCCAGTCGGACCAGTGGTCGCCGTGGACCAGGTCCTCGGAGGCGACGATGTCGAGGGGGTGGAAGGGCAGGCTCCAGGAACCGTCGGCACGCTCGCGAACCAGCGCCCCGAAGTGCGTGGCCATCGGACCCATGGCCTCGATCAGCTGTTCGCGCGTCGCCGCCTCGTAGGGGAGGCCCGCCACGAAGCCCAGCGGGTTGTGACCGTCAAGGCCGAGCGCGGCGGGTGCGTCGATATCGATGATCGCCGCCACCCGCTCCGGGCGGCGGGCCGCGAACTGGTAGGCGTTGATGCCGCCGAGCGAATGACCCAGCAGCACAGCCCGTTCCAGGCCGAGGTGGTCGAGCAGGGCCAGGATGTCGGCGAGATAGCCGTCGCGGGTGTAGTCGGCGGCGCGATCGGAGTGGCCGTGGCCGCGCTGGTCGAGGGCGACGAGGCGCCACCCCGCGGACAACCGCGCGGCCAGATCGGCGAAGCTCTCGCCGTCGGACATGTGCCCGTGCAGGGCGATGACGGTCCGGCCGGTACCCCCGAAATCCACGTAGGACAGTCCGCGGCCGTCGATGTCGAAGCTGATGCGGGTGGCGGTGCGTGCGGTCATTGCCTGTTCCGATCCTCGATCCGGTGTGTCGACTCGACTCTAACGGAGGTTTGTACAAACGTGCAAGACATATGAATTAGACGTTCGTTTTACAGGACTTGTGCGGCAGCGCCCGACCCGGGCGCGGGCACCGAAGGAGAGTGGCCGAGCTGGTGCCGGGGGTCTTGTTGATCGGCCTGGTCCGGGGTGGCCGGGGCGTGGCACGCGCATCGGGTGCAGAGGTCCCTTGGCGCTTGCCGAACACTGTCCGGGCGGCCGGATCGTCCGCGCCGGTGGGTTGCGGCAACCCGTCGACCCGCGACTCTTCAAGCGCTGGGGCTGTATTCTGATCCTCGGAACTCGCCGCGGCGTATGGGACTTCAACGGGATCTCCTGGGATCCGCCCCTTCAATGAATTACGTTCTGCGGCATCGGGAATCTGACGGTGTCGCCATGTAACACCCTTTGCTGGGCAGTCCGAACGGGATACCGGCGCCGGAATGCACTGCCCTACCTTGACATCGACGGCACGAACTATTGCCGGATACTCGGTCGCCAAATTGGTAGAGACGTAACCGATAGTCTCTATCCGGATGGTGTCGGTCGATTGCCGACGGGGCCCTGGAGCGTTTTCTCCGTCCATTACGAAAGTCAAGCTCGTTCTTCATCGCATACGACAGAGGAGTTGACTTCCATGCTCGCTATTCATCTCACCCGGTTCGGGGAGCCGGAGAAGAGCCTGAAGGTCGTGGATGTTCCCGAGCCCCCGGCTCCCGTCGCTGGTCAGGCGCTGATCCAGGTTGAGTACGCCCCGCTCGACCACCACGACCTGCTTTTGGCCCAGGGCATCTATCCGGTCCGCCCCCAACTGCCCAGCGTCATAGGCAATGAGGGAGCGGGCTCGGTCTTGGCCGTCGGGCCGGACGTCACGCACGTCCGTCCGGGCGACACGGTCCTACTTCCATTCGGCACCTTTTCTTGGTCCGAGCAGGTCCTGGCCGAGGCCGCGAGCCTGACCGTCGTCGATAAGTCCATCAGCCTCGACCAGGCTGCGATGCTGACCATCAATACCGTCACCGCGGGTCTGCTGGTGGAGGCGCGTGACCTTCCGCCTGGCTCATGGGTGGCGCAGAACGCGGCCAACAGCGGAGTCGGCCGGTCCGTCATCGTGTTCGCCAAGGAGCGCGGGCTGCGCACGATCAACATCGTGCGCCGCGCGGAACTCGTGAGCGAACTCGAAGACCTCGGCGCCGACATTGTCGTCGTCGACTCGGCGGACGCCGGTGCGCGGGTACGGGCGGTCATCGGCTCCGATCCGGTGCTGCTGGGACTCGACGGCATCAGCGGAACCGCGACGACGCTGCTGCTGGACGTGCTGACAGAGGGCGCTCTGCTGGTGGTATACGGCTACATGAGCGGTCAGCCGTTCACGCCCGACCCGGAGCGGCTCGAGGCGAAAAATATCGCCACGACGGAGTTCTGGATGTACCAGGACGAGTATCTGCCCCGCCATCCGGCCCTGAACGCGGAGTCCGCGCGACTGGTCGCCGAGGGAAGGCTCGTCCTGCCGTCCGCCGCTGTATTCAAGGCTGCGGACTTTCCCGAGGCACTCGCGTACCTCAGGAAGAACGGCAAAGTCCTCCTGGACTTCAACCCGCATCGCTCGTAAGCGCCGACGGGCCTGACACGATCGAGGATGAGCAACCATGACCACACACAGCACTATCGGCATTCTCGGAGCAGGAAATATCGGCCGGGCGGTCGCTGACAAGGCCGTCCGTTATGGCCATGAGGTACTCATCGGCAACAGCCGGGGCCCGGAGACGCTCCAGGCCGTCGTGGAGCAGTTGGGGCCGAAGGCCCGCGCGGTGACGGCCGAGGAGGCGGCGCAGCCGGGACTCGTATTCCTCGCGGTGCCGTTCTTCGCCGTACCGGATCTGACCGGCCTCACCGACTGGTCCGGGAAGATCGTCGTCGACACCACGAATCAGTTCGCCGCGGCGAACCCCTGGCGGGGCCGCTACGACGTCGGTGACCTCACGGGCAGCGAGTGGGTCGCTGAGCGCCTTCCCGGCGCGCGGATCGTGAAGGCATTCAACACCCTGTTCGCCGCGTTCATCGCCGCGGACCCACAGCATGCCGAGGGCCGGCAGGTGATCTTCTACGCGGGCGACGATGCCGATGCGAAAGCCGACGTGGCCGCCTTGCTGGACGAGTTCGGATTCGCCGCACTGGACCTCGGTGGTCTGCGTGCGGGCGGACAGCTGATGCAGCTGGACGGTCCCCTCAACGCGCGGCACTTCCTGCTTCAGGACGTCGGCTGACGCCGGTCTTCTCGATGTACAGCGCCGCGTGCGGGGCGAGGTGGTGGGCGGACCTGTCGGGGCGGGCTCGTAGGATCGGGGCGTGAACCAGCGACCCGCGCCCCTGCATCTCGTGCTCGGTGAAGAGGAATTGCTGATCGAGCGGGCGGTGGCGGGAATTACCGCGCAGGCCCGCGCCGGCTCGGCGGAGGCCGGTGCGCTGCCGGTGGATCGGCTCCGGGCGGGGGATGCCAGCACGGCGGAATTGGCTGAGCTGCTGAGTCCTTCGCTGTTCGCGGAGGACCGGGTGATCGTGCTGGAGTCGGCGGCCGAGGCGGGCAAGGACGCGGTCGCGGTCATCCAGGATGCGGCATCCGCACCGCCCGAGGGCGTGGTGCTGGTGGTCCTGCACAGCGGGGGCGGGCGCGCCAAGGCGCTCGCGCCGGCCCTGCAGAAGCTGGGCGCGGTGGTGCACAACTGCGCGAAGCTGACCAAGGCGGGGGAGCGGGTCGAGTTCGTGCGCAACGAGTTCCGGGTTGCCAATGTGCGGGTGCCGGCGGACGTGGTGCAGGCCATCATCGAGGCCGTGGGCTCGGACCTGCGTGAACTCGCCGCCGCCAGTTCGCAATTGGCGGCCGACACCGGCGGCAAAGTGGATCTCGCGGCGGTGCGGCAGTACTACTCGGGCAAGGCCGAGGTGACCGGGTTCGATGTCGCCGATCTGGCCGTGTCGGGAGATCGGCCCGCCGCCATGGAGGCGCTGCGCTGGGCCATCGATCGCGGCGTCCCGGCGGTACTGCTGGCGGACGCCCTCGCGGATTCGGTGCACACCATCGCCCGCGTCGGCTCGGCCGGGCGTGGCGACCCGTTCAAGATGGCGGGTGATCTGGGGATGCCGCCGTGGAAGGTGAAGAAGGCGCAGGGCCAGGCGCGCGGCTGGACCGGCGCGTCCATTGGGACGGCACTGCAGGTGGTGGCCGCGCTCAATGCCGACGTCAAGGGTCAGGCGGCCGACGCGGATTACGCGCTGGAGCATGCGCTCTCGCGCATTCTGGACCTGCGCGAGAGCGCCTCGTAGCGGGAAGGGCCGGACTACTCCGGCTTCCAGGTGATCTTGCCGCCCTGGAACTCCTGGGCCTTGCCGCCCTGGTAGTCGTACTCGTCGCTGGTCGGGTAGCCGTAGCGGCCGTTCTCCGCGCCATTGCGCACCCACTCGTCGCGGATCGAGCCCCACACGACGTGGGTCCCGGTCTTCTGCGTGGAGTAGACGGCCCCGCCCTCGAACAGCTGCTCATGGGTGGTGGCGCTGTTGGTCTTGTTCTCATCGGCGATGGGGAAGCCCAGCGGGCTGCTCTCCCAGCCGACCGCGGAGTACTTGTCGCGGATCACGCCGCTCACCACATGGGTGCCCGCACCCAGCGACCAGTAGATCGAGCCGCCCTGGAAGTGCTGGAAGCGGCCGGGTTTCGAGGTCTGCCCCTCGTCCACCACCGGGTACTTCAGCGCGCCCGACTCCGCGCCCGCGCTCTTCCACTTGTCGCGGATGGCGCCGCCGATGGCGTGTGCGTCCGTGGCCGGGGTCCAGTAGATGGAGACGTTGTCGACGAAGTCCTGCTTCTTGCCGCCGCCCGCGGCGTCGGTCTCGGGAGTGGCGGGATCACCGAAGAAGTCCGGTCCGCCCGCCCCGTCGTATTCGACCTCGATGGCCCCGCCCACCTCGAACGGGCCGATGGGACGTGCGGCTGCCACACCCACTCCGGTGGTCAGCGCGACCGCGGCCACGCTGACGGCCAGCGTGCCCCGGGTCCAGGACGGATGGTTGTCACGACGCAGCGATGCCAAGAGATCTCTCCCAGTGCAGGTTTACAGGTAGCCCACGGTTCGCGGCCATCCTGCTGCCAACCGCGCGCTCGCGCAAGTCGCCAGCTCCGGACACGACAAAAGCCGCCGTGGTCGTCGTGGCCACGGCGGCTGTGAGAAGCATGATGCCGATAGGTTTACCGGGCAGAATCAGCCGAGCTTGTTGAAGGCCAGCGAAAGAGCCGACTTCTTGTTGGCGGCCTGGTTGGCGTGGATGACGCCCTTGGAGGCGGCCTTGTCCAGGCTCTTGCTCGCGGAGTGCATCAGCTCGAGCGCCTTGTCCTTCTCGCCCGCCGCAGCGGCCTCGCGGAACTTGCGGATCGAGGTGCGCAGCGCGGACTTCACCGACTGGTTGCGCTGGCGCGCAAGCTCGTTGGTGCGGATCCGCTTCATCTGGGACTTGATGTTGGCCACGCCGGTTTCCTCGTGTTCCTTCGCTTGGTGGTGTATGCGGGATGCAAAGTCTTCGGGCGCGCACTACGAGAGGGGCAGTTGCAGCACCGACAGTCGAGGCTACCAGGCAACGCCGCGAGGTATGAAATCGGGCCTGTCCGCTACCTGGCTGAAACCAGAAATTTATCGCCGTCCAACTGCGTGTTGCCCCTGCGTGATGGACTATTTTTGCATGACCCCCGCCGCACCCGCACCGGGTCTCTCCAGGGTAGACAGATCCACCGCGTCAGCCTCTGCCGCACTCGCTCCTTCCGGACTGGAACGCGAAAAATCGGATAAATCAGGCGTATTCGCGGGGTACCAACCGGGCCGTTACGACCGTGCCTATGACGAGATGTTCGATTCCGCGGGCCGCCCGCGGGCGCCCTACCGGGGGATATTCAACGCCCTGGCCACCATCGACGCCGAGGATCTGGCCGCCCGCGCCGAGGCGCTGGACCGCGCATTCGTCGATCAGGGCATCACCTTCTCGCTCTCCGGCCAGGAGCGGCCGTTCCCGCTCGACCTGGTGCCGCGGGTGATCGCCGCCACCGAATGGACCAAGCTCGAACGCGGCATCAAGCAGCGGGTGCGCGCGCTGGAGGCCTTCCTCGCCGATGTCTACGGCGAGCAGACCATTCTGCGTGACCGCGTGATTCCGAAACGGCTGGTGACCTCCTGCGCGCACTTCCACCGCGAGGCCGCGGGCCTGGTGCCGCCCAATGGCGTGCGCATTCACGTGGCCGGGATCGACCTGGTGCGTGACGAGCACGGGGATTTCCGTGTGCTGGAAGACAATCTGCGCTCGCCCTCGGGTGTGTCCTATGTCATGGAGAACCGGCGCACCATGGCGCGCGTGTTCCCGGACCTGTTCGCCTCGCACCGGGTGCGCGCCGTCGGCGACTATCCGACCCATCTGCTGCGGGCCCTGCGCGCCGCCGCCGCGCCCAACGAGGCCGACCCGACCGTGGTGGTGCTCACCCCCGGCGTCCACAACTCCGCCTACTTCGAGCATTCGCTGCTGGCCCGGCAGATGGGCGTGGAACTGGTCGAGGGCCGGGACCTCTTCTGCCGCGACAATGTCGTCTATATGCGCACCACCGCTGGGGAGCGGCAGGTGGACGTCATCTATCGGCGCATCGACGACGACTTCCTCGATCCCATGCAGTTCCGGCCGGACTCCATGCTCGGGGTGGCCGGGATCCTGAACGCGGCCCGCGCGGGCACGGTGGTGCTGGCCAATGCCGTCGGCAACGGGGTCGGCGACGACAAGCTCATCTATACCTATGTGCCCGCGTTCATCGAGTACTACCTGGGCGAGAAACCGATCCTGCCCAATGTGGACTCCTACCGCTGCTGGGAACCGGCCGAACGTGACGAGGTGCTGGACCGGGTGGCGGAACTGGTGGTCAAGCCGGTGGAGGGGTCCGGCGGCTACGGCATCGTGATCGGCCCGGCGGCCGGCACCCGGGAGTTGGAGGCGACCCGGCGCAAGGTGCGGGCCAATCCGCGCGGCTGGATCGCGCAGCCGGTGGTGCAGCTGTCCACGGTGCCGAGCAAGATCGACGGGCGGCTCGCGCCCCGGCACGTGGACCTGCGGCCGTTCGCGGTCAACGACGGCGACGACATCTGGGTGCTGCCCGGCGGACTGACCCGGGTGGCGCTGCCCGCGAACTCGCTGGTGGTGAATTCCAGTCAAGGGGGCGGGAGCAAGGACACCTGGGTGCTGGCACCGAGAACCTCTGTGGCGCAACGGGAATTGGCGGGATCGCAGTTGGTCGGCGAACTCCAGATCGCCCCGGAACGCGACCAGTCGCGGGACGTCTCTTCCGCGCGGACCCATCAGCAACAACAGTAGTAATCGAGAACATCGGCAGCAATGGCGCTCGGCAGGTGGTTACAGCGTTAGGTGGTCGGATCATGTTGGCGCGCAATGCCGAATCCCTCTTCTGGATCGGGCGTTACGTCGAGCGTGCGGAATATACGGCACGCATTCTCGATGTCGCGGTCCATCAGCTCTTGGAGGACGCCACCGTCGATCCGGACCGAACCTCGCGGGTGCTGCTGCGGGTACTGGGCATCGAGCCGCCCGAACAGGACCGGGAATTGGATGTGTGGTCGGTGACCGAGCTGGTGGCCTTCGGCCGCGACGGCGGCTCCATCGTCGATTCCATCAGCCGGGCGCGTGAGAATGCCCGGGGCGCACGGGAAGTCACCTCCACCGAGATGTGGGAGTGCCTCAATGCCACCTTCAACGGGCTGGCGGCGGCCGAGCGGGCGGCGCGGGCGCTGGGGCCGCACGAGTTCTGTCACTACATCACCGATCGCGCCGCCATGTTCGCCGGACTCTCCGATTCCACCCTGAGCCGCGACGACGGTTATCGATTCCTGCTGCTGGGCAGATCCATCGAACGCGTGGATATGACTGTGCGCCTGTTGCATTCGCGCGCCGGTGACCGCACCTCCTCGCCTGCCTGGGTGACGGTGCTGCGCTCGGCGGGGGCCCACGACCCGTATCTGCGCACCCATCGCGGCGTGCTCGACGCCAATCAGATCGCGGAATTCATCCTGCTCGACCGTCTGTTCCCGCGATCGGTATTCCATTCGCTGCGGGTGGCCGAAACCTGTCTGCAGGAATTGGATCAGCGCCCCAACAGTCAGTTCGCGGCGCGTCACGAGGCGCATCGCCTGCTCGGCCGGGCGCGCAGCGAACTGGAATTCCTGCCCTCGTCGGTGCTGCTGGAGGATCTGCCCAGCCGGCTGCTGTGGCTGCAGCAGACCTGCCGCGAGGTGGGGGAGGCCGTGGCGCTGCAGTACTTCCACGCCGAATCGTGGGTGGCGTGGACGGGGCTGCACGGTCGCGGCGCGGACCGGGTCGAGGAGATGGCGTGAACAGTCGGGCCCGGAGGAGGCAACGCAGTGTAACCACGGAAGGCCCTGTTCACGCCGAGGAGGGCACAGCATGAGCTGGCGGATGCGGGTGGTGCACACCACCGGATATGTCTACGACGCGCCGGTCACCCGGTCGTTCAACGAGGCCCGGCTCACCCCGCGCGCCGACAGCCGGCAGACGGTGATCCTCAATCGGGTCGACACCGTGCCGTCCACCCGGTCCTACCGCTACGTCGACTACTGGGGAACGGCGGTGACCGCCTTCGACCTGCACGCCCCGCACACCGAGCTGGAGGTCACCAGTGCCTCGGTCGTCGAGACCGAGCCGTTCGCCGGACCGCCCGAGGAGCTGTCCTGGGATGAGTTGCGCGACGACGCCATTGCCGACCGCTTCGACGAACTGCTCGAGCCCACCGTCTACGTCCCGCGCGAGAAGCGGCGGCTGGCCCCGGTGGCCCGGCAGCTGGCGCGCGGCGTATCGCCGGCGAAAGCGGTTGTCCGGGCCTCGGAATGGGTGCACCGGGAGATGAACTACCTGGCCGGTTCCACCTCCGTGCACACCTCGGCGGTGCAGGCCTTCGCCGAACGGCAAGGCGTGTGCCAGGATTACGCGCACCTCACGCTGCTGCTGTTGCGCGGCATGGGGATTCCCAGCCGCTACGTGTCCGGCTACCTGCATCCGGACCCGTCCGCCGAGGTCGGTCATACCGTCGCGGGCCAGATGCACGCCTGGGTGGAGGCCTGGACCGGGCAGTGGTGGGGCTACGACCCGACCAACAACATCCCCGTCACCGAGCAACACGTATCGGTCGGTGTGGGTCGCGATTACGCGGATGTGCCCCCTCTCAAAGGTATCTTCAGCGGGAGCGGCTCGACCGATCTCGAGGTCGTAGTGGAGATAACTCGCCTGGCCTGAGGCGTTTTCGGCTCGTGCCGCCGGCTCTTGTCGGTGCGTTGTCCACGCCAGCGGAAGGTAGCCGATGTCCCCTACAGCTCAGGAAGTCGCCGAGGATCGGGTCGAGCCGCAGCCGCCCACGCTCGGGCGCAAGGCATACGCCGAGACATTGGGCACCTTCGTGCTGGTCCTCGGCGGCGTGGGCACCGCGGTACTGGCGGGCAGCCGAGTCGGTGCGCTCGGCGTGGCGGTGGCTTTCGGCCTGACGTTGCTGTTCCTGGTGTACTCGATCGGGCCGATCTCGGGTTGCCACGTGAATCCCGCGGTCACCGTGGGTCATCTGCTCCTGGGGCGGATCACGATCGTTGTCGCGGCGGTCTATTGGATCGCGCAGTTCATCGGCGGTCTGCTGGCGGGCGCGGTCATCTACGCCGTCGCCAAGAACCTGCCCTCCTACGACCGGGCCAAAGACGGTCTGGGAGCGAACGGTTGGGGCGAGCACTCCCCGTCGAAGCTGGTGCTCGGTGATGTCACCACAAATGGGTACGGGCTGGCGGCGGCCATCACGGTCGAGGTGATCCTGACCGCGCTGCTGGTCTTCGTGGTGCTGGCCTCCACCGACCAGCTGTCGGACATCCCGTTCGCCGGACTCTCGATCGGCTTCGCGCTGGCCGTCGTGCACCTGATCTCGATCCCGGTCGACAACACCTCGGTGAATCCGGCCCGCAGCCTGGCCGTCGCGTTCTATCAGGACGGCGCGCCCCCGCAGTTGTGGGTGTTCATCGTGTTCCCGCTGGTCGGCGGCGTTCTCGGGTCCCTGGTCTACGGAATGCTGTACGGCCGCTCCCGCAATGTGGACAGCTGACACCTCTCGATACCGACCCCTCGCTTCATCCTGGAGCGGGGGGTCGGTCGTATCGGGAAGCCGCTAGTGCCAGTGGTATTCGGCGCAGAGCCGGTGCGCCACCTGGTCGAATGTCTTGCGGGCGAGGATCGCACCCTCGCGGCGAATGCCCATCTCCGGGACATCCAGGACACGATCCAGCCGCACCCAGCTGTCCCGTCCGGCGCTGTCCCACGGGCCGGAGCCGATTCCCACCCAGTTGGGATGGTGCGCGTGTTCGGAATTCGAGGACAGCATGAGTCCGAGCAGCGTGTCGCCCTCGCGGCCGACCACCAGCACCGGGCGGTCCTTGCCGTTGTCCGGGTCCTCCTCGTAGGGAACCCAGGTCCACACGATCTCGCCGGGATCGGCCCGGCCGTCGAGCTGCGGGCTGTAGACGATGCGGCGCGCGCGTTCGTGCGACGGCACTCCCGCCGACGATGTCGGCCGGACATTGACGCCCGGACCCTTGCGCGGCGTTCCCACCGCCTTCAGCGCGCGGTCCCACATCGTCGACTGCCGCACCCGCCCGATCAACTTCGGGGCCTGCTGCGTGACGAGCTGGGTGCCCTGCTCCTTAGCCACGATCCCCAACTGCTTCCCCAGAGCGTTCCACCTGCCGGCCATGTCCGGCAGCCTAACGGCGGACAACGGGATTCTCACCTGTACCCGATTGGCCTGCGCCCGAAGACAGCTCGCCCGTAGGTTCGCGGCCGTTTCGATTCTGGACTGCGGCTTGATGGACCTCCGCCTCGGAGCGGGGAAGCGAAGCGGAGGAGGGAAGAATCGAGACCTCCGGGCCGCGAGCCCGCCGGAGCGGAGCGGATTGGCGTACGCCCGAAGGCAGCTCACCAGCAGGTTCGCGGCCGTCTCGTTCTGGACTGACGGAGCGGGGGAGCGAAGCGGAGGAGCGGAGGAGGGAAGAACGAGACTTCGGGGCCGCGAACCCGCCGGAGCGGAGCGGAGGCAGAAAATGACGGAAGAACGAGACTTCGGGGCCGCGAACCCGCCGGAGCGGAGCGGAGGCAGAAAACAGAGCACCGTAGACTTCGGGGTTGACATGCCGCTGTTTTGCCATGCCGAGGAGTGACTCCGATTAGCAGCTTCGCCGACAAGACGTTCACCGATCCCAGCCGGATCAGGAACTTCTGCATCATCGCGCACATCGACCACGGGAAATCGACCCTGGCCGACCGCATGCTGCAACTCACCGGAGTGGTCGAGGAGCGGGCCATGCGCGCCCAGTACCTGGACCGCATGGACATCGAGCGTGAACGCGGCATCACCATCAAGGCCCAGAACGTGCGGCTGCCGTGGCAGGTCGACGGCGAGGACTACGTCCTGCACCTGATCGACACCCCGGGACACGTCGACTTCACCTATGAGGTGTCGCGTGCGCTGGAGGCGTGTGAGGGCGCGATCCTGCTCGTCGACGCGGCGCAGGGCATCGAGGCGCAGACCCTGGCCAACCTGTACCTGGCCATGGAACGCGATCTCACCATCATCCCGGTGCTCAACAAGATCGATCTCCCGGCCGCCGACCCGGACCGCTACGCCGCCGAGCTCGCCCACATCGTGGGCTGTGAGCCGGAGGACGTGCTCCGGGTGTCGGGCAAGACCGGTGTGGGCGTGCCGGAGCTGCTGAACAAGGTGATCGCGGAGATCCCGTCGCCGGTCGGCGATGCCGACGCGCCCGCCCGCGCCCTCATCTTCGACTCGGTCTACGACACCTACCGCGGCGTCGTCACCTATGTGCGTGTGGTGGACGGCAAGCTCACCCCGCGCCAGAAGATCAAGATGATGTCCACCGGCGCGACGCACGAACTGCTCGAGATCGGCATCGTCTCGCCCGAGCCCAAGTCCACCGCGGGCCTCGGTGTCGGCGAGGTGGGCTACCTCATCACCGGCGTGAAGGATGTGCGGCAGTCGAAGGTCGGTGACACCGTCACCTCCGCGCGCGACGGCGCGACCGAGGCCTTGGCCGGGTACCAGGAACCGCGGCCGATGGTGTACTCGGGTCTCTACCCGGTCGACGGCTCCGACTACCCGGACCTGCGCGACGCCCTGGACAAGCTGCAGCTCAACGACGCCGCGCTGACGTACGTGCCGGAAACCTCTGTGGCGCTGGGCTTCGGCTTCCGATGCGGCTTCCTGGGACTGCTGCACATGGAGATCACCCGTGAGCGCCTGCAGCGGGAATTCGGCCTGGACTTGATCTCCACCGCGCCCAACGTGATCTACCGCGTGGTCATGGAGGACGGCACCGAGCACGTGGTCACCAACCCGTCGTTCTGGCCAGAGGGCAAGGTGCGGGAGATCTACGAGCCGATCACCAAGTGCACGGTGATCGCGCCCAGCGAATTCATCGGCACCATCATGGAACTGTGCCAATCCCGGCGCGGCGAGCTGCTCGGCATGGACTATCTGTCCGAGACCCGCGTGGAGATGCGGTACACGCTGCCCATGGCGGAGATCATCTTCGACTTTTTCGACTCGCTGAAGTCGCGCACCCGCGGCTACGCCTCGCTCGATTACGAGGAGGTCGGCGAGCAGCAGGCCGATCTGGTCAAGGTGGACATCCTGCTGCAGGGCGAGGCCGTCGACGCGTTCTCGGCCATCGTGCACCGGGATGCCGCCCAGGCCTACGGGCACAAGATGACCACCAAGCTGCGCGAGCTCATTCCCCGGCAGCAGTTCGAGGTGCCGATCCAGGCGGCCATCGGCTCGAAGATCATTGCGCGCGAGAACATCCGGGCGATCCGCAAGGACGTACTCGCCAAGTGCTACGGCGGTGACATCAGCCGTAAGCGCAAGCTGCTCGAGAAGCAGAAGGAAGGCAAGAAGCGCATGAAGACGATCGGTCGCGTCGACGTGCCGCAGGAAGCCTTCGTGGCCGCGCTGTCCACCGATTCCGCCACGGACAAGAAGAAGTAGCGGACTCCCGGTCGGCCGGTCAGGCGCAAGGTTCGGTATGCAGCTGAAAAATGGGTCTTCCGTACTGATATGCCGGGTGACAAGCTATGTGACGCACCGCTGAGCGCACCGCCTCCGACCTGGTGGATGTGACAGACCGGTTATCCGGAAATAGGGTGTGAAACGAGTTTGGTTCGGCGGCCCGCGCGGCGGGTCGCCGAAGCCCTGAGAGCGGAGCCCAGATGACGCGTGATCTGCCCTTCGACGACGCTGCCGATACCGGTGACAACGGCGGAGACGCCGCCTACCGCATTGCCAACGGAGTCGCGCGCGTGGCCAGGGCAGGCGCGTACGTCACCGGTGGCGCGCTCATCGCCGCCGGTGGCAATCACGGCGGTACCCCGGCCATCAACCACGACAGCAAGAATGTGGGCTGGTCGCAGGTCGACGACCCGCAGCCGAATGTGCCGAGCCCGACCGTCACCTTCCCGGACCTGACCGCGGATTCGGTGCGCCCGCACCACGGTCCGGCGGCCGCCGCGCCGGTGAACGGGCACTTCGGCCCGCTCGGCGACTACCAGCACGGCACCGACGCGGGACTGTTCCCGTCGCTCGACGCGATCCCGGCCAACGACCCGGCGATCTCCGGCTTCCACGGCCTCGGCCTGCCCGACACCGACACCGGTGCGTCCGGCCTGCCGACCTACGGGCCGCGCCCCGGCTGGGGTCTGCCGCTCGACAATTCCACTGACCAGCAGGCGGATTCGGCTCCGGCCCAGCCGCATCTGCCGACCCTCGACCAGCAGCAGCCGAACTTCCTGCAGGGTCTGCCCGGCTTCCAGCAGGGCCTGCCCGGTTTCGGGCTGCCCGGCGCCACCGGGATGCACCTGCCCGGGATGAACGGCGCGTCCTTCGCGCCCGGCGCCGACACCGGTCTCGCCGACCACTCCGGCGCGTTCGACGGCGTCGGCAGCACTGCCGGCCAGGGGACCGGTCTCTTCGTCGGCACCGACTGGTCGTTCGACGCCCATGTCGGGCTGGACGGCGCGTGGATCCACTCGAATCTGTCGATGGATGTGGGTGTCGGTGCGGTCGGGCACCAGCTCGATGCCTACGGTCAGCAGCTGGGACAGGGGATTTCGCACATCCCGGCGAATACCACGTTGCCGAACAACGGTGGTGCGCCGAGCCTGCCGGGCGCATCGACGCCCAACAACCTGGGGCAACCGTTCCCGTCGCAGGGGTCGGCCACGCCCGCTGCGGCGAATTCCGTTCCGGGCCAGGGCATGTCCGAGGCACCGACGGGTTCCGCGTCCACTTCCGCTGTGCCGGGCTCGAATTCGCCCGGGGTCGCGAGCGGCTCGTCGCTGAATCTGTCCGGATCGCCGGTCGGTGCGCCGACCACCGCCGCGCCGTCGGGTCCGCTCTCCCTCGGGACCACCCCGGTCACGCCGTCGGCGTCGGCTGCGCCCGTGACGTTCCCGCCGGCGAACGCGCCGGTCGCCGCGCCCGTGGCGACCGCCGCCGTCGCCCCGGTCGTGGCCGCGCCGGTCGCGGTGGTGCAGCCGCTCGCGGTGACGCCGTTGCAGACCACCATCCAGCCCGATGCCGCCAACCAGCCGATCGCGAATCTGCTGTCGACGCACGGCGGTCCGTCGCCGCTGACCGCGCCCGCGGCCGTGGCCCCCGCACTGTTCGATCATGGTCGCCAGCCCGTGCTGGCCAGCGGTGAGCCCACCGCGCCCGGCCACCCGGTGACGCTGGCGGACAAGCCGCTCCCGTCGGAGGCCACGCCGACGCCCGCCCCGCACGTCAGCGTGCCGGTCAAGACCGATCCCGCGCCGGTGCTCACCACCGTGCCGCCGATTCCGACCACCAAGATCCCGGGCCTGGACCCCGATCTCACCAAGGGCGGCAGCACCCCGGTCGCGACCGCGCCGGTGACCCCCGGTGGCGACACCGACATCACCGTCAAGCCGCAGAAGCCGGTGGACGATTCCGGGACCCACGGCAGCACGCCGACCGTCACGGTACCCACCGACGATCCCGTACCGACCCATCAGCCGACCGTCACCAACCCGCCGCACCCGACCGCCCCGACGGCGCAGCCGACCGTGCCGACCGTGCCCGATCACAGTGGGCAGCCCAGTGTTTCGGTCGCGCCCGTGCCGACCGTCGCCCCGGCGCCGACCGTGCAGCAGCCGATCACCACGCCGCCGCACATCGACCCGCCGCAGCCGGTGAAACCCATAGCGGATCAGTTCGATTCGGGTAAACACGTGCTGCCGATCGCCGACGACTCCGCGCTGCACCCGCTCTCGGTGCACGACGGCGGTCTGCTGGTGCACGATGCCGGGCTGTTCTCCGGCCTCGGTCCCGATGCCTCGTTCGTCGACGCCCACTCCCCGGTACAGGGTCCGGGCGATCACATGCTGCTGCTGTGATCGCCCCCGGTCATCAGGTAGCGGTGAAGAATCCCGATGCGCTGGGTCCGCTGGTCGATCTGCTCGACCGGCTACTCGAACTGACCCACGCCTCCGGCCGGCTCGATCTGTCCGGGCGGCTGGGCATCGCGCGTGCGCGCCTGGCCGACCCGCGGGTGCGGCTGGTCGTGGTGGGCGAATCCAAGAGCGGGATGAGCACGCTGGTCAACAGCCTGGTCGGGGCCGCGGTGAGTGCCACCGAGGGCCAGGCCAGCGTCCCGGTGATCGCCGAGTACGGTCCGCAGCCCAGCGCCACCCTGGTGAAGGCGAGCCCGGGCGGCACCGCCCAGCGCACCGCCGTGGATCCGCAGGCGGCGCTGGCCGAGCTGGATTCCGGTGACGTCATCCGGGCCGAGTTCACTCAGCCCAGCCCGCTGCTGGCGGAGGGCTTCGTGGTGCTGGACGCGCCCGGCGCGCCCGCCGAGGCGCCGGCCACCTGGTCGCTGATCGCCGCCGCGGACGCGGTGCTGTACGTGGCCGATGCCCGGGCGCCGTTCACCCCGGCGCAGATCGAGCAGCTGCAGCGGATTCAACAGGTGTGCCCGACAGTCGTCTGCGTGCTCAACAAGATCGACCAGTATCCGCAGTGGCCACAGGTGCAGCAGCACGACCGGCAGCTGCTCGACGACGCCGGGCTGGCCTTCGCGGTGGCCCCGGCCTCGGCGCGGCTGCACGAGCACGCGGCCGCCTCGGGGGACGGGCAGCTGGATCTGGAATCCGGTGTGCCGCAACTGCTCGACCATCTGCGCTCCTATGTGCTGGGCCGCGCGGACGCCGTCGCGGTGGAGGCCGCGGTGCGCGACATCCGGCTCATCACCGACCATCTGTCGCTGGCTCTGCGCAGTGAGGCCGAGACGCTGCGGGATCCGCGCCGGCTGACCGTCATCACCGAGCAGCTGCGCCGCACCCGCGAGGAGGCCGAGCAGCTCCGCCAGCGCTCCGCCAACTGGCAGGTCACCCTGGCCGACGGCGCGGGCGAGCTGATGGCCGACACCGAACACGATCTGCGGCACCGGCTGCGCAGCCTGATCCGCGACGCCGAGGCCGACATCATGAAGGCCGATCCGGTTCGGCGCTGGGCGGATTTCGGCGCGGATCTGGACGCCAAGATCTGTGAGGCGGTGGAGGAGAACTTCGTCATCGCCCACTACCGGTCGGTGGAGCTGGCCGAGCAGGTGGCGGCGAAGTTCCCCGACAGCGGCATCCCCACCCCCGATCTCAAGCTCGACAATCCTGGCGATGTCGGCGCGGTGCTGGAACCCGTTGCCGCGCTGGACAATCTGGACAGCGCCAAGCACGGCATCACCCAGCAGGTGCTGACCGCGCTGCGCGGCTCCTATGGCGGCCTGCTCATGGTCGGCCTGATCACCAGCCTGCTGCACATGTCGCTGGTGAACTGGTACTCCGGCGGCGCGGCGGTGCTGCTGGGCGTGAACGCGCTGTGGGACGACCGCAAGGCTCGCCGCCAGCGCCGACAGGCCGAGGCCAAGATGGCGGTGGCCCGGCTCATGGACGATGTGATCTTCCAGGTGAGCAAGGAGTCCCGCTACCGGCTGCGCGCGGTGCAGCGCAGCCTGCGCGATCACTTCACCGAGATCGCTACGGCCACACTGCGTTCGGTGGACGCGTCGCTGCGCGCCGCCGAGGAGGCGGCCACCGTGCACTCGGGCGCGGGGCGGGAGGCCCGGCTGACCGAGATCGAGCGTTCGCTGGTCCGGTTGCGCGATATCCGGGAGCACGCCGACGCCATCGGCGAGAACCCCTCGTACTGACGAGAATCCCTGGTACCGAAAGGAATCGGCCGCGAGAGCGGCCGATTACTTTTTCCCGGTGGTCTTTTCAGCGCCCAAAGTGGGCCGGATGGAACTGGCCCACGTGATGGGATTCCTCGGCCCGGATCACGTGCATGACCGCGTTGATCAGGGCCAGGTGGGTGAAGGCCTGCGGGAAGTTGCCCAGGTGTCGTCCGGTCCGCGAGTCGATCTCCTCGGCGTACAGCTTGAGCGGGCTGGCATAGCCGAGTAGCCGCTCGCACAGCTGCCGGGCGCGGTGCAGCTCACCGATTTCCACCAGCGCCGACACCAGCCAGAACGAGCAGATGGTGAACGAGCCCTCCTCGCCGGACAGGCCGTCGTCGGTGGTCTCGGTGCGGTAGCGCAGCACCAGGCCGTTCTCGGTCAGGTCGTCGGCGATGGCCAGCACGGTGGCCCGCACCCGGTGATCGGTGGGCGGCAGGAAGCGGAGCAGCACCACCAGCAACAGTGAGGCATCCAGGGTGTCGCTGCCGTAGCTCTGGGTGAACACGCCCTCGGAGTTGACGCCGTTGTCGAGGATGTCGGCGCGGATCTCCTCGCCGATCTCGTGCCACTTCCGGGCATAGTCGAATTCCCCGTGCAGCTCCGCCAGTTTCGCGCCGCGGTCCAACGCCACCCAGCACATGACCTTCGAGGAGGTGAAGTGCTGCGGCTCGCCGCGGACCTCCCAGATACCGCGATCGGGGCTGCGCCAGTTCTCGATTGCCGCCTGCACCTGTCGTTCGAGCATGGGCCACAACGTTTCCGGCACCTGCTGACGCGACTTCACGTGCAGGTACACGGAATCCAGTATGGTGCCCCAGATGTCGTGCTGGTCCTGGTTGTAGGCGCCGTTGCCGACGCGCACCGGTCGCGCCCCGTCGTAACCGGACAGGTGCGGGAGTTCGGACTCGGTGATCTGGCGTTCCCCGCCGATGCCGTAGAGCACCTGCAGCGCCACCGGTTTGCTGTTGTCGTCGGTCGCGACATCGTGCAGGAAGGCGAAGAAGTCGTCGGCCTCCCGATCCAGGCCGAGGGTGTACAGACCCCACAGGGCGAAGGTGGAATCGCGCACCCAGGTGTAGCGGTAGTCCCAGTTGCGTTCGCCGCCGGGGGTTTCCGGCAGCGATGTGGTGGCCGCCGCCAGCAGCGCGCCGGTGGGCGCGTAGGTGAGGCCCTTCAATGTCAGCGCGCTGCGCTGCAGGTAGCCGCGCCACGGGTGATCGGGGAAGCGCCCCAGCGTGATCCACTGCCGCCAGCATTCGGTGGTCTGCCACATCTTCTCCGCCGCCTCGGCGAAGGTGCGCGGCGGCGGCAGGTCCGACCAGGACAGGGCCACGAACACCTCGTCGCCCTCCTTCATGCGGGTGCGGGCGCGGGCCTCGCGGCCCTCGATCCCCAGCCGCAGATCCGTGGTCAGAGTGAGGCCCGGGGCGCCTTCGATATCGCAGGTGGCACTGGCCCTTTCGTACACGTCGCCGCTGTAGTGCCAGGTGGCCGGGCCGCGGTGGTAGTCGAAGGCGGGTTCGCAGCTCATCTCCAGCTCGACCACGCCGTTCACGCACTTCACCGTGCGCAGCAGCATGTGCTCGGCATCCCAGTCCATGGGCGTGCGCTTGTGGCTGCGGCTGCGGGACCGGTTGTTGTGCCACGCACCCAGCACCAGCGCGTCACGCACGATGAGCCAGCCGGTCTCGGTCTGCCAGGTGGTTTCCACGATCAGCCCGCCGGGCAGATACCGGCGGGCGGCCGGCACCTTGCGGCCGTAGGGGCCGATGCGGAAGTGGCCCGCGCTGCGGTCCAGCATGGCCCCGAAGATGCTCGGGGAGTCCGGCCGCGGGATACACATCCACTCCACCGAGCCGTTGCGGGCGATGAGGCAGTTGGTCTCGCAGTCGGACAGGAAGGCGTAGTCGTCGATGGGGGGAAACACCGAATGATGCATCGCGCCGGTCGCGGTGGGCAGGAAGGCGTCCGCCAGGGTGGGGTCCGCGGGCGAGAGGGGGTCCTGCGGGGCGTCCACCTCGGACGGCTCGTCATAGTTCGCGTCGGGATCGATGCCTGTCTCGCTGCCCAGCGGACGGTCGGCGGATTCCGGTTCGTCGTACGCATCCATACCCACCATGATCGGTCTGAACGGCCCGAATCGTCCACCACTGACCAGTCGGCCTAGGCTGGGGTCGTGCATGCGATTGCAGGATGGTGGGACGGCGTCGAACTCTGGGTGGCCGGCCTGCCCTTCGTTCCCCAGTTCGCGGTGGTGCTGGCGGCCATGGTGCCGGTCTGCCTGGCCATCGCCTACCTGCTCGACCGGACGTTGCGGGTGGTGCTGCGGGTCCTCGGTCGTGATCGGATCGCCACGCGGGAGGCGACTGTCCCCGCCACGCCGCCGCGCCGCATCCGGAAGGAAGCCGCCTGAGATGCCTCGCTCCCGTGTCCAGCTCGCCCTGATCGCACTGCTTGTTCTCGTAGTCGTCGCCTGGTTGTTCACTCGCTGAGCGAGTTTCGGTACCGCTCGGGCGAATTCTCGGCGTACTGTGCAGACCCATGTCAACCGATGAAGGCCTGGAACTGGTGCTGTCCGAAGAAGACTTCGAGGACGAGCCCCGTCTGATCGCTACCCACTACTGCGGCCCCGACGAGGCCATCGACATGGTGAAGGCCGCCCAGCTGCTGGGCCTGGGCGTGCGCCTCACCAACCGCATCCGCCCCGACGAGGAGGATGCCGAGAGCGCTACCGAGGAGTGGATCCTCGACATCCTCGAGACCCCGCCCGTGGTCGAGGGCGACGAGTAGCCCTGCGGGTTACCGAGCTTCGAATCGAATGGGGATGCGGGGGCCTGGCCCCCGCACCCTCATTTCCCTGTCAGTCGTCGGATCCGCGGATTCGCTTGCCCAGCTTCGACAGTGTGTCGCTCACTTCCTGGCCCACCGTGCCGACCGCGGCCCCGACATCGCGGCCGAGGTTGCGCACGGTGCGGATGAGGGGGTCCTCGGACTGGTCGAAGTTCTCCCGGTAGGACCGGGCGGCGTGTTTGATCTCCTCGCTGATGCGGACGTTCTTGTCCTGATCCCGGCGCGGGTACTGGCCGTCGAGAATCCGGTCGTAGTCGCCGCTCGCGATCCAGCGCCGCAGTTCGGCCGCCCGCAGCACCGAGAACGGATGGGTCTGCAGCTCCAGATTGAGGAGTTTGAGCACGCCGTCGCGCAGGTCGCCGGCCCGGTCGTAGTCATCGGCCTGGGCCAGGAAGGCGGCATGGCTCATCTGGTCCACCCGCGATCCGCCCGCCAGCTTCATGTGCACCCGGACCGACGCCTCCACATCCTGTCCGACCAGCAGCCCGGCCCGGTCGCCGGACAGTTCGGACTTGCGGCTCCACTCCAGCAGTGCCGCCACGATGGCGCGTAAAGCCCAGCCGCCCACCGGCATCCAGCCGACATTGGCCGCCAGCCGCATCAGGTGCATGAGCATGGTCCGATAGACCGCGTGCCCCGACAGGGCGTGCCCGAGCTCGTGGCCGACCACGAACCGCAGTTCCTCGGGATCGAGCAGATCCAGCAGCCCGGTGGTCAGCACGATGAACGGCCGGTCCATGCCGATGGTGAAGGCATTGGCCTCCGGCTGCTGCAATACGAACATCTCCGGCGTGCGCTGCGCGTCGAGGATCTTGACCGCGTCCTCGCGCAGCTGATGGATGTTCTTGAACTGCCGCTCGTCGACCCGCACCGCGGTCGCCAGGTACATGAGCCGGTGCTGCCGCTCCTGCAACAACCCGGACAGCGTGCGCAGCAGGGTGTCGAATCCACTCAACTGCCGCAGCCCGACCAGTGCGGTGCGGTCGGCGGGATGCTCCCAGGCGCGAGTGGAGATGCCGGGGAACTCCCGGCGGATACGAGCGGGTGTAGTCATCGATTCCCCCGTGTGTGTTCGGCAGGCGACGCGGTATCGGGCCGCTCGATACAGTCTGCCGCGTCCGTCCAGGGTTGCGCTCGAGTCGATTCCACCGCCGTCCGAAACTCGCGACCTGACGTGCTGCTCTGCTAAAGTCGCCGGGTGTCTTCGAGTGTTGTGCCCCAGGTCCGCCATGAATTGGCGTTGATCGCTGTGGGTTGCCTCGCGGTCGCGGACATTCACTGTCGCTGATGGCCGATCGGGCACTGCTGCACGTCTGAGTAGACTTGGCGCGCGCATTTTTCGCAGTTCGTGTTCGTCCCCCGGCGGCCCTCGGGCCGGAGCGCCACCGTCGCGGCATTCCCGAGCGACGGGTCTACGGCAGTACGTCATTCCCGCCGGCCGACGTCCCACCGGCGGGTGCCCCGAAAGGTCCACGCCGATGTCGCGCAATATTCGTCTCTCCCGCCGATCTACCTTCGCCGTCGCGCTCACCGCGGTCGCGGCCACCGTGCTCACAGCCTGCAGCGGCGGCGCGAGCGACACCAAGGACAGCGGTCCGGCCAGCGGAGGCGGCGGCAATATCAACCTCTACGCCTATTCGGTGGCGAAGGCCGCCTACGACAAGGTGATTCCGGTCTTCAACAAGACCGATCCCGGCAAGGGCACCCAGTTCCAGGCCTCCTACGGTCCCTCGGGCGATCAGTCCCGCAAGGTGAAGGACGGCGCCGAGGCGGATGTGGTGAGCTTCTCGGTCGAGCCCGATATCACCCGCCTGGTGGACTCCGGTCAGATCGACGCGGGCTGGAACTCCGACGCCAACAAGGGTGTTCCGTTCGGTTCGGTGGTGGCCATCGCGGTCCGCAAGGGCAATCCGAAGGGCATCAAGAACTGGGACGACCTGCTCAAGCCGGGCACCGAGGTGGTCACCCCCAACCCGTTCAGCTCGGGCTCGGCCAAGTGGAACCTGCTGGCCCCGTACGCCGCCAAGAGCGATGGCGGCAAGAACCCGCAGGCCGGTCTGGACTACCTGAGCCAGCTGCTCACCCATGTGCACGTGCAGCCGAAGTCGGGCCGCGAGGCCACCGACGCCTTCCTGCAGGGCACCGGTGACGTGCTGATCAGCTACGAGAACGAGGCCATCTTCTCCGAGGCCAAGGGCGATCCGATCGAGCACATCGTGCCCGACACCACCTTCCGCATCGACAACCCGGTGGCGGTGCTGAAGAACGCCAAGAACCTCAAGCAGGCCATCGCCTTCCGCGACTTCCTCTACACCAAGGACGCGCAGCAGGCGTTCGCCGAGGCGGGCTTCCGCCCGGTCGATCCGCAGGTGCGCGCGGACCACGCCAAGGACTTCCCGACCCCGCAGAAGCTGTACACCATCGACGATCTGGGTGGCTGGAAGACCGTGGACAAGGATCTGTTCACACCGAACACCGGCTCGGTGGCCCAGATCTACGACAAGGCCACCAAGTAGCCGGGTGACCTGCGACACAAGTGATACTCGAAACCGTGAGTGACAGCAGCTCGACCGCCGGAGCCGATCCTGGTTCCGGCGTTTCGGTAGACGACAACCCGCGTCGGTCGGCGGGTCCGGGCCGGATCCGTTCCTGGTTCCGGGTGAGCGGGTCGGTGGGCCCGCTCGGCATCGGCACCTCCGTGCTGTGGCTCAGCATCATCGTGCTGCTGCCGCTGGCCGCGCTGACCGTCAAGTCCTTCGAGGACGGCTGGTCCGGGTTCTGGGACGCGGTCACCGCTCCCGGCGCGCTGGACGCCCTGCAGGTGACCGTGTTCGTGTCGGTCATCGTGACGCTGATCAATGTGGTGATGGGCACGCTCATCGCCTGGGTGCTGGTGCGCGACGAGTTCCCGGGCAAGGGCTTCGTGAACGGGCTCATCGATCTGCCGTTCGCCCTGCCCACCATCGTGGCCAGCATCGTGCTGCTGGCGCTGTACGGGCCGCAGTCGCCGTTCGACATCCACCTCAATGCGACCCAGCCGGGCCTGGTGGTGGCGCTGGCGTTCGTGACGCTGCCGTTCGTGGTGCGGTCGGTGCAGCCGGTGCTCATCGAGGCCGACCAGGATGTGGAGCAGGCGGCCGCGTCGCTGGGCGCGGACAACTGGACCACCTTCCGGACCATCATCCTGCCGACGCTGGCGCCCGCCATCGTGAGCGGCTCGGGCCTCGCGTTCGCGCGCGCCATCGGCGAGTACGGGTCGGTGGTGCTGATCGGCGGCGGCATCCCGAAGAAGACGCAGATGGCCTCGCAGTACATCCAGCAGCAGATCGAGGTGGACCGCCCGGTGAACGCCGCCGCGGTCTCGGTGGCGCTGCTGGCAATCTCGCTGCTCACCCTGTTCGTCCTGCGGGTCGCGTCGGACCGTTTGGCGCGCCGGGAACGGGAGTCCTGATGAAGCTCGGTTTCTGGACGAAGATCTCGCTGCGCACGGTGGCGCTGGCGTATCTGTTCGTGCTGTTGCTGGTGCCGCTGGGCATCATCCTGTGGCGCACCTTCGAACGCGGTTTCGGCGCGTTCTACGACTCGATCTCCACGCCCGCGGCGATCTCGGCGTTCAACCTGACCCTGACGATCGTGGCGATCGTGGTGCCGGTGAATGTGATCTTCGGTGTGATCATCGCGCTCGCCCTGGTGCGCGGGAAGTTCCCCGGCCGCAATCTGCTGCAGGCCGTGGTGGATCTGCCGATGGCGACTTCGCCGGTGGTGGTGGGTGTTTCGCTGATCCTGCTGTGGGGCGCCAACGGCTGGTTCGGCGGGCTGGACCACCACGGCTTGAAGATCATCTTCAATCTGCCGGGCATGGTGATCGCCACCATCTTCGTGACGCTGCCGTTCGTGGTGCGCGAGGTGGAACCGGTGCTGCACGAGATCGGCGACGATCAGGAGCAGGCCGCGGCCACCCTGGGCGCGTCGGGCTGGCAGACGTTCTGGCGCATCACGCTGCCGGCCATCCGCTGGGGCCTGACCTACGGCATCGTGCTGACCGTGGCGCGGGCGCTGGGTGAGTTCGGCGCGGTGATCATGGTGTCCACCGGCCTGCCCGGAAAGTCACAGACGCTCACGCTGCTGGTGAACGGGCGATACGTGAACGATCACAACACCTTCGGCGCGTACTGCGCGGCGACGCTGCTGATGGGCATCGCCCTCGTCGTCCTTCTGCTCATGACCCTCCTCGAACGCAAGCGGGGCACTGCCAAATGATCACCGTGACCAATGCGAACAAGCGGTACGGCACCTTCGCCGCGCTCGATGATGTCAGCATCGACATCCCGTCGGGTGAGCTGACCGCGCTGCTGGGCCCGTCCGGTTCGGGCAAGTCGACGCTGCTGCGCTCGATCGCGGGACTGGAGACGCTCGACAACGGCCTGGTCACCATTGCGGGCCGCGATGTCACCAATGTGTCGCCGCAGAAGCGCGATATCGGCTTCGTCTTCCAGCATTACGCCGCGTTCAAGCACATGACCGTGCGCGACAATGTGGCCTTCGGGCTCAAGATCCGCAAGCGGCCCAAGGCCGAGATCAAGAAGAAGGTCGACGACCTGCTCGAGATCGTCGGCCTGGACGGCTTCCAGCACCGGTATCCGGCGCAGCTGTCGGGTGGTCAGCGTCAGCGCATGGCCCTGGCCCGGGCGCTCGCGGTGGATCCGCAGGTGCTGCTGCTGGACGAGCCGTTCGGCGCGCTGGACGCGAAAGTCCGTGCGGACCTGCGTACCTGGCTGCGGCGGCTGCACGAGGAGGTGCACGTCACCACCGTGCTGGTCACCCACGATCAGGAGGAGGCCCTGGATGTGGCCGATCGCATCGCGGTCATGAACAAGGGCCGCATCGAGCAGGTCGGCACTCCGGAGGACGTGTACGACCGGCCCGCCAATGAATTCGTCATGTCGTTCCTGGGCGCGGTGGCCAAGCTGAACGGGCATCTGGTGCGGCCGCACGATATTCGCGTCGGCCGGGATCCGAGCATGGCGCTGGCCGCGCACGAGGGCACCGCGCAATCCGCCGGTGTCACCCGCGCGACGGTGGAGCGGGTCGTGCAGCTCGGGTTCGAGGTGCGGGTGGAGCTGCGCAACGCGGCCACCGGTGATCTGTTCACCGCGCAGGTGACTCGTGGTGACGCCGCCGCGCTGCACCTGGCGGAGGGCGAGACCGTGTATGCCCGCGCCACCCGGATCCCGGAGCTTCCGGTCTCGTAAATTAGTCCCGTTTAAGCGATTTCAGCGAGAAGTCACGACACTCCCAATTGATCTACCGATTGGCGAATTGCCCCGACGCCGGCACGCCGGATCTCGCTCTGCCGTAGCGTGAGCCTCGAAACGTGCAGGTCCAGAGGGGAAACAGCGGACGTGACGAGTGCGGGTGGAAAACGGGCCGGGATCATCGGGGCCGGTATCGCGGGGCTGGTCACCGCGAAAGTGCTGCGAGACGACGGATTCGAGGTCGTCGTCTTCGACAAGGAGGGCGCGGCAGGCGGGGTATGGATCGAGGCCCGGACCTATCCGGGCCTGCGCACCAACAATTCCCGTGATACCTACGCCTACTCCGATCACCCATATCCGGAGTCGGCCGAGGTGTTCCCGACGGCTGCGCAGGTGCGGGACTACCTGGCGTCCTACGTGGAGCGCTTCGGGCTGTCGCCGCTGCTGCGGCTGTCGACCGAGGTGATCCGGGTGTCCGAGGCGGGCGAGGGCTTCGTGCTGAAAGTCTGCGGCCCGGACGGGGTCGAGGAGCTGCGGTTCGACTTCGTGGTGGTGTGCGCGGGCGTGTTCTCCAACCCGCAGCTCCCGGTCATCGAGGGCGAGGAGGAGTTCGGCGGCGTGCGGCTGCATTCCAGCCGGGCCACCGATCCGAGGCTGTTCACCGGCCGGCGGGTGGTGGTGGTCGGGGCCGGGAAGTCGGCGCTGGATTGCGCGGCCTGGGCGGGGGAGCACGCGCGGGAGTGCACGCTGGTGTTCCGCCGGGCCCATCCGATGCTGCCGCGGTTCCTGCCGGGCCGGGTGCCCTCGGACCGGATCATCCTGAACCGCAGCACCGAAGCGTTCTTCCGCTATCACCGGCAGACCCTGATCGAGCGATTCCTGCACGGGCCGGGCAAGAAGTTCACCGAACGGTATTGGCGGGTGATCTCGGCTTCGATGCGGTTGCTACTGCGGTCGCCGAAGGTCATGGTGCCGGACGCGCCGCTGCCGGCGGGGATCGAGAATCTGGGTGTCAGCGACGAGTTCTTCCGGATGGCCCGGCGCGGGCGAATCTCCTTGCGGCGCGACACCATCATGGCCTTTCCCGGCGGAACCGCGGTCCAACTGGCCGGGGGCGATCAGCTCGACGCCGATGTCGTCGTCTTCGCCACCGGCTGGCGGCAGGAGCTGGAATTCCTGGCGCCCGAGCTGGCCAAGACCGTCCGGGTCGAGGGCCGGTTCCAGCTCTACCGGCACATTCTGCCGCCGACGCTGCCGCGGCTCGGCTTCATCGGATACGGCTCGTCCGACGCCTGCCAGCTCACCGCGGAGGTGTCCGCGCACTGGCTTTCCCAGCATTTTCTGGGTGAGCTCGCCCTGCCCGGCGTCGACGGCATGCACAGGGAGATAGCGCGTGTCGGGACGTGGCTGGGCGAGGTCATGCCCGAACGCAGGGAGGGCTACTACCTCGGCCCGTACCTGACCCACCACATCGACGAGCTGATGGGCGACATGGGTCTGCCCACCCGGCGCACCGACAACTTCGTCACCGAGTACTTCGACACAGTGTTGCCCGGCCGGTACGCAGATCTCACCGAGGAACGCCTGCGGGCCCGGATATCCGGGTCGCGGCGTCGCAGGTATGTGAGCGTCGGCTCTTCCCTCGGGGGAGTCGCGGCGCTCACCATGGCCTATGCCTCCTACCGGAAGATCCGGGGCCGGTCGGTGTAGCGATGCCGGTTCACGGCGCGGAGTTCTCTCAGCGCAGGGTCCGTACCCAGCGGCGGGTGTCGGCCGGGTCGATGACGTCGTCGAGTTCGAGAACCGTTGCGGCGGTGAGGGCCTTGCCGCTGTCGTAGGCGGCCTGGACCAGTGCATCGAAGGCGGCCTGCCGCTGCACCGGATCCTCGATGGCGGCCAGCTCCTTGGCGAAGCCCAGGCGGACCGCGCCCTCCAGGCCCATGCCGCCGATCTCGCCGGTGGGCCAGGCGATCACGAAGCGGGGTGCGCGGAAGGAGCCCGCCGCCATGGCCTGCGCGCCCAGGCCGTAGCCCTTGCGCAGGATGACGGTGCCGAAGGGCACGTCGAGGGCGGCGGCGTCGATGAACAGGCGGCTGAACTTGGTGACGGTGGCGTGCTCCTCGGCCTCGGGGCCGACCATGAAACCCGGTGTGTCGCAGAGGGACACGATGGGCAGGCCGTGGGCGCCGCAGAGCTGCAGGAAGGCGGACAGTTTGTCGGCCGCCGGTGCGTCGATGGCGCCGCCCAGGTGGTGGCAGTCGTTGGCGATGAGGCCGAAGGGGTGGCCCTCGACCCGGACCAGGGCCGTGACGATGCCGACGCCCCAGTCCCGGCGCAGTTCCAGCACCGACCCGATATCCACGATGGCGTCGATGGCCGCGCGAATGTCGAAGGCGCGCAGCCGGTTCTCGGGCACCACGTGGCGGGCCAGGCGCGGGTCGGGCGCTTCCCACTCCGCTTCCGCCCCTTGGAAGTACGACAGGTAGCGGCGGGCCAGATCGACCGCCTCGGCCTCGTCGGCGGCGACGATGTGGACGACGCCATTGCGGCGCTGCACCTCGATCGGGCCGATGTCCTCGGGCGCGTACACGCCCAGTCCGCCGCCCTCGATCATGGCGGGGCCGCCCATGCCGATATTGGCGTCGGGGGTGGCGATCACGACATCGCACATGCCGAGCAGGGCGGCATTGCCGGCGAAGCAGCGGCCGGAGACGATGCCGATGAGCGGCACCGTGCCCGACAGCGCGCCCATGGCGCGGAAGGTGGTGACGTCCAGTCCGGAGATGCCGCCGTGGTCGGTGTCGCCGGGGCGGCCGCCGCCGCCCTCGGTGAAGAAGACCACCGGAAGCCGTTGCTCGCGAGCCAGTTCCAGCATGCGGTCGGTCTTGGCGTGATTGCGCATGCCCTGGGTGCCGGCGAGCACGGTGTAGTCGTAGGACATGACCAGCGCGCGGGTGCGGTCCGGTCCGAAGCGGCCGGCATTGATGGTCGCCACGCCTGCGATCAGGCCGTCGGCGGGGGTGTTGGCGATCAGGTCCTCGAGGCTGCGGCGGCTGCGCTGGGCGGCGACCGCCAGCGCGCCGTATTCGACGAAGCTGTCGGGGTCGACCAGGTCGGTGATGTTCTCGCGGGCGGTGCGGCGGCCGAGTCGATGCCGCTTGGCGACCGCGGTCTCGCGCCGGGCGTCGAGGGTGGTGTCGTGGCGGTCCAGCACCTCGGCGAGGTCGGCGCGTACCGAATCCAGGTCCACCACGGTCGATTCCGCGGCCGGGCCGTCGTGGTCGGCGCCCACCCAGGTGACCAGGATGGCGTGCGGGTCGACCACGGCACCCGGTGCGACCGCGTGCCGCAGCACCCGCAGCGGTTCGGTCGCGCGCAGCACGTGCTGCATCTTCATGGCCTCCAGGACCGCGACCTCGGCTCCCGCGGCGAGAACCGTTCCGGGCTCGGCCAGCGAGACGACGGTGGCGCCCATCGGTGAGCGCAGGGCCTGTTCGCCTTCGTCCAGATCGAGCTCGGCGGCAGCGGCCTGCAGTACCGGCTGCGGCCCGGTCGGATCCTCGAAACCCTCTGCCCGGGAGCGCAGGTCGTCGAGGCGCCGTTCGAACCAGGCCGTGGTCACCGGGCCCGCGTCGCCGAGTTCGGCGAGCACGGCGCGCAGCAGGTGCAGGTTGGTGTCGACACCGCCGATCACGGTCTCGGCCAGCGCGTCCGAACACCGTTGCAGCGCGGCGCGGTACGACGGCGCGGACGTGATGATCTTCGCGAGCAGCGAATCGAACTGCACCCCTTGCCGCATCCCCACCTGGGCGGCGGTGTCGACCCGCACGCCCATGCCGGTCGGGACGTCGAAGCGGCTGATCACGCCGGTGCTCGGCAGCACCGTGCTGTCGGCCGCGAGCAGTTCGGCATTGACCCGCGCCTGCACGGCGTAGCCGCGGGTCTCGTTCTTGGGCAGATCGAGTTCGGCCAGCGTGCGGCCCTGTGCCAGGTCCAGTTGCAGCGCGACCAGATCCACACCGGTCACCGCCTCGGTCACGGTGTGCTCGACCTGCAGGCGCGGATTCACCTCCAGGAACCAGACATTCGTGCCGTCCACCAGGAACTCCACGGTGATGACGCCCCGGCAGCCCACCGCCTCGGCGATGAGTACCGCCTCCCGCTGCACCCGATCCCGCACGGCCGCGGGCAGTTCCGGCGCGGGCGCGATCTCGATGACCTTCTGCCGCCGCCGCTGCACGCTGCAATCGCGGTCGCCCAGCGCCACCGCGCCGAGCCCGTCGGCCACCACCTGCACCTCGATGTGCCGTGCCCGGTCGACCAGGGCTTCGGCGTAGACGCTGTCGTCGCCGAATCCGGCGAGGGCCTCGGCCCGGCAGCGTTCGACGGCCTCCGCCAGCAGCGCCGCCTCGGTCACGGGCCGCATGCCCCGGCCGCCGCCGCCCGCCGCGGCCTTCACCATGACGCCGCCGGGATGTTCGGCGAGCAGCGCGGCGATCTCGTCTACTCCGGCTCCGGCCCGGGTCGCGGGCAGCACCGCTGCCCCGGCGCGCGCGGCCGCCTCGCGCGCCGCGACCTTGTCCCCGAAAATCCGCAGCGCGTCCGGTGCGGGCCCGACGAAGGTCAGTCCCGCCGCCGCGCAGGCCGCCGCGAACTCCGCACTCTCGCTGAGGAATCCGTACCCCGGGTGTACGAGCGCGCCCGGTCCGCAGGCCGCCGCGGCACACACCACGGATTCGACATCGAGGTAGCTCGCCGCGCCGCTGCCGGGCAGTACGAGCGCCCGGTCGGCTAGCCGGACCGCCAGACTTCCGCTGTCCTCGGCGGTGTGCAGCACCTCCGTCACATACCCGAGCTCCCGGGCCGTCCGCACCACCCGGACCGCGACCTCACCACGATTCGCCACTACCACTCGCACGCCGCCAGGCTCCACAACTCGCACGCCGCCAGGCTATGGCACGAATCACCCGGAACGCTCAGAACTTCGTGACGTAGCAGTCGTAGTTGCGTTGCTCGACGATCAATCCGTCCCGGATGGTGAGGAAGGTGGCGATCTCCGCCCGCATCTCCGAACCCGCGGCGAGAGCGCCGACGGGCACGGCCAGTACCCCGATCCAGGTGACCTCCAGGGCCACCTGATCGCCGGTGGCGGCGGCGTGGTGAAACTCGAACCGCTGCTCGCGAATCACCTGCCGCCCGCGTTCGGCCGCGGCCAGGATCTCGTCCAGATTCCGTGTCGCGCCTTGCGGGACCAGCGCGTTCGGCAGCTCCCGTTGCACGACGTCGGGGTGGAAGTAGGCGGCCAGGCTCGTTCCGGTGGCGCCGGCCGCGACGGCTCGGTGGTAACGGACGGCCAGTTCGATATTCGGATGGTCGGGCATATCACTCACCGGGCCAGTCGAACACGGCGGCGGGTGCGGTGGGGGCTATGTTCGGGGCATGCATTGGGATCAGATGACGGCCACGCCGGGTGCGCTGCGGACGGCTGCGGCGCGGCTGCGGCGCGGGGTGGGGCAGCTGGAAATCCTGGCGACCATCATCGAGGCGGCGGACGGGCCGTGGCTGGGGGCCATGGATTCCGATGGGCGGGGGACCGCCGAGCTGCGCATGCACCTGGCGGGGAAGTACCGGTTCACGGTGGTGGTGACGAGTGCCGGGAAACTGTCACTGGCGGAACTGAATTCGCCCGGGCGCGGGAAGCGGGCGGAGCTGGTGCTGTCCACCAAGGCCGCCCAGCGCAAGGGCTGGGACGTGCCCAAGGACATGCCCAGGCCGCAGGAGTGGGTGGACTACGTGGTCGGGTGGGTCCGGGCCGCCAGCGCCGCCGTCGGCCGGCGGGACGTGGTGGAGTGGCTGCTCCGGGGCGCCGACCAGCGGCTGGCCGCCATGAACGACAGTGTCGAGACCATGCGGGCCGCCCTCGCCGAACGCGAGCAGATGCGGGACGAGCTGGCCGCCGAAGCCGCGGAGCTGCGGGCGGAACTCGAGGCGGAATCAGCCCTCGCCGACAAGCGCGTCGTCGTCGGCGACATAGCGCCAGACGGGGAGGAGGGCGTGGTCGTCGAGGGGGTCGCCGGCGAGATGGGCGGTCGCGCGGAGGCGGGCGGTGACGTCGTCGGCGTCGAGGCCGGAGCCGATGAGGACCAGGTTGCTGAGCCGGGGTTCATGGCGGGTCCAGGCGGTGGGCTCGATGGTGATGTGGCGGCCCACCATGTGCAGCACGAACTTTCGCGGGTCGTCGGGGACGGCGAAGGCCAGCACGCCCTTGGCGCGGAACAGGCCGGCGGGCGGATCCTCCAGTAGCGCAATGAGTTCGCGCGGATTCAGATCCGTGTCGGAGGTGAAGGAGACGCTGTCGTAGGCGTCGTGCAGGTGCCGGTGGTCGCGGCAGTCCTGGCCATGCTCGTGGCAGTGGTCTCCCTGCCTGTCATCGGTGTGCTCGTCGAGCAGCAGCTCGTCGAAGCTGAGCTGTTCACCGACGCGTGGCCGGTGCGGTTCGCGGGTGGGGACGTCGAACAGCAGGCCCGGGTCGACGCGCCCGTGGCTGGTCGGATACACCGGGACCTGACCGACCAGCCCGGTGATCTCCGACCGCAGCCGCTCCAGCGCGGTCGGCTCGACGCGGTCGGCCTTGTTGAGCACCACCAGATCCGCCATGCGCAGGTGCGTCGCGAGTTCCGGGTGCAGTTCGCGGCTCGCGGGGAAGTGCTCGGCATCGACCACCTCGACCAGCCCGCCGTAGCGAATGCGCGGATTGTCGCTGTTGACCACCATGCGAATGAGATTGCGCGGCTCCGCCAGTCCGCTGGCCTCCACCACGATGACGTCGATCTTCTGCCTGGGATGCGCCAGCCGGTCGAACAGGTCGTCCAGCTCGCTGACATCCACCGCGCAGCACACGCACCCGTTGCCCAGCGACACCATGGCGTCGACCTGCCCGGCCACCAGCATGGCATCGATATTGACCGCGCCGAAGTCGTTGACCACCACCCCGATTCGCGTGCTCCGGGTCCGCAGCAGCCGGTTGAGCAGCGTCGTCTTCCCGGCGCCGAGGAATCCGGCCACGATCAGGACTGGAATGCGGCGGGTCACGGCGACCACCCTACCGACCGGGTGTGAGCCCGCCGCAGCACGCCGGAAACCGCGTGGAAATAACAGCCTCCTACCGTGACGGACTATCCGGACCGACCACGGGAGGTGCGCTGTGCGGGTGCGCGACATTCTCGATGCGCCGCAGTTGCGGATGCGGCTGCTGCACGGGGACGCGGGGGAACTGGATCGGCCGGTCGCCAGGATCTGTGCGACGGATATGCCCGATCCCCGGCCCTTCGTGACACCGGGTGCGCTGGTGTGCACCGGATTGGTGTGGCGGCAGCAGGCCGCGGATGCGGACCGCTATGTGGGCCTGCTGGCGGGAGCCGGGGTCGTCGGCGTGGTGGCCGGGCAGGCGCTGCACGGGCACGTGCCCGAGGATGTGGTCGAGGCCTGTCGCCGGCACGGGTTGCCGCTGCTGTCCGCACCTCAGAGCGTGCCGTTCAGCCGGATCATCGAATACCTGGCCGAGCAGGCGGCCGAGGTGCGCTGGCGTCGGGTGCAATCGCGCGCCGACCGGCAACGCCGGCTGCTGGCCGCGGTCGCCGCCGGGACCGGTATCGAGACCCTGGTCGCGGATTTCGCGGCGGAACAGCGGGTTTCGGCCTGGATTCTGACCTCGACCGGGACGGTCATCGCCGGCACCGAGGACCTGGCCGAGCCGGATATCGATCGCATCGTCGCCACCGCGCTCACCGCGCCACGCCTGCCCGCGGTCACCACCGGCGCGATGCGAGTCCTCCAGGTCGGTGCGGGCGACCGCATAACCGCCTGGTACCTGGTGATCCGCCCGTCGGGTCCGGAACTGGACCCGTTCGGCGCGGATCTGGCGGCCGTGGCGGAGCTGTACCGGCAGCGTCGCGCCGACCGACAGCACCTGGATTGGGAACTGGCCGACCGCTTCCCGGTGCCGTTCTCCGAACGGGCGGACCGGTGTGAGGCGGCCCTCGTCTGCGAGGTCCATGCCGCCGACGGCCTGACCGGCCCGGTGCGCAAACCGGGCGAGCCGCAGCGCCGCTCGCTGCCCGGGGGTGTCGCGGGCGCCATCGAACGGGCGGGAGCACCGGCTCGCAGTGCGGGACCTGTGGCGCCGCAGCAGGTTTCGAGCTGGGCCGATTCGTCCGCCGGGTTGCTGGCCGTACGCGCGGCCCTGCACGACGCCCTGCCGGATATCGCCACGTCGATCGACCGCGAAGGCCGGCTGGTCGGCGTGACGGCCGGAACCCAGGACGGGATCGCGGCCGCGGTGGTCCGGCGTCTCGGGCGAATCGCACCGGCGCTCACCGAGATTCGGCTCGCGGTCGGCGTGAGCGCCCGGCAGCCGGAGGAAACCCTGGCGGGTGTGATCGGCGCGGCGGCGGCCGCCGCCACCGCGGCCCGCGACGATGCGGCCCCGGTCAGCCTGCGGGTGGCCGATATCGATTCGGCCGTCGGCCTGCTCACCGCGGTGCCCGGCGGCCTCCAGCGACGATTCGCCGAACGCGTGCTGGGTCCGGTGCTGGACTACGACCGGCGGCACGGGGCCGGACTGCTGGAGACGCTGGAGGTGTTTCTCGGGTGCGAAGGCTCGTGGCGGCAGGCGGCCGATCGAATGCACCTGCACCTCAATACCGTTCGCTACCGCATCGGCCGGATCGAGGAGCTCACCGGGCGCGATCTCGGGCGGCTGGACGATCGACTGGATCTGTATCTGGCGGTGCGCACGCTGGCCGGTCAGACCGCGCCCGTGTAGGGATCCCAGGCGGTTCCGGCGTCCGGGGCGTCCTCGCGCAGCACACTCGCCTGGATCAGGCCGTAGGGGCGGTCGTCGGCGTGGAAGACCTCGCCCTTGTTCGGGACGCCGAAACGGTCTGTGTCGTAAGCGAAGTGATGCTTGTTGGGGGCCGACATGCGGATCTCCGCAAGACACGGATACGCCGCCAGCGCGGCCCGGCCCATCTCGAACAGGGTCTGCTGCAAGGCCTTCGAGTGCAGGGTCGCGAAGGTCTCGACCATGGCGGCGCGGATCCCGTGGTAGGCGGCATCCCAGTCCTGGGGCGGGGTGGCGAAGCGCCAGCGGGCGATCAGGCTGGTGGCCAGGATCCGGTCGTGGGCGGGTTCGAGGACGGTGAACGGGTCTTCGAGGAAACCCGCGAACTCCGAACCCGTGGACTTGAGGATCACCAGATCCTTGACGCCCCCGATCACCCATTCGCGGCGGTCCGTACCGGTCCCGCTCACGGTGATCGCCGCGACCCGCACCTCCGGCCCCACCCGTGTCCAGGTGTGGTCGTGCCCGCTGCCGCCGACCGGAACCCGTTGCCACGCATACTCTTCGATCTCGAGGCGCGCCGAATCGACGGGCTCGATGTCGTCGACGAAGTGCCGGGCCAGGGCCAGCCCGTACTCCTCGATGCTGCCGTCGCCGTGGCTCTTGGCGTAGGTGTAGATGGTCTGCTTCTGCGAATCCGTCGGCAGCACCGTGCCCTGATCGCCGACGGTATGCGCGTCGTCGAACGCGCCGCGCAGGCACGAGGACACGTTCAGGTCCCGGATCTCGTGCCGGGCGGTGTCGCGGTAGATGCGCACCACCCGATTCTCGGCCTTGCCGTACTGGTGCCGGCCGAGCACGATCCGGCCGCCGGTGTCGCTCATGGTCGCCTCCCGTCGTCGCTGATGACTGTGCCCCACTGTGACGTACGGGAGCCGCCGCACACGCTGGTTCCGAGGACAAAACGCCGTACTCCGCCACCGCGACGTTTGGGCGAATTGGACAAAGCCCCGCGGTGCCGGCGCTGCCTAGCCTGACGATCAACCGACCAGGAAGGAAAGACAGGCCATGCCTTCGCTCGATCCCGTCGACACGACGTCGCCCCTTGCCGTCGACACGCGGCTGCCGTGGCATCGGCTGCTGGTGTTCGGAATTCAGCACGTGCTGATCATGTACACCGGATGTGTCACGGTGCCTTTGGTTTTCGGCGCGGCCGCCGGGCTCGGCACGTCCACCGTCGCCCTGCTGATCAGCTCGGACCTGCTGGTGGCGGGCGTCATCACCATGGTGCAGAGCCTCGGGCTGGGCCGGTTCGCCGGTGCGCGGCTGCCGATCGTCACCGGCGCGACCTTCGTGGCCATGAGCCCGATGATCCTGATCGCCAAGGACTACGGGCTCCAGGCGATGTACGGATCCATGCTGCTGGGCGGCGTGATCGGCATCGCGCTGGCGTGGCCGTTCGCCTCGATCGTGCGGTTCTTCCCGCCGCTGGTGAGCGGGACCGTGCTGACCGTGGTCGGCATTTCGCTGATCGGCGTGGCGGGCGGCCTGATCGTGGGCAGCGATCCCGAGGCGTCCACCTTCGCCGCGCCCTCACACATCGCGCTGGCCGCGGCGGTGCTGATCGTCGCGCTGGTGTGCACGGTACTCGGCCGGGGCGTGTGGTCGCAGCTGGGCGTGCTGATCGCGCTGATCGTCGGCATCGTCATCGCCGTCCCCATGGGCCTGATCAACCTCGACGGCGTCTCCCGGGCGGCATGGCTCGGCGCACCCCACCCGTTCCACTTCGGCGCTCCGCAGTTCCCGGTCACGGCGGTGGTGGCCATGACCATCGTGATGGCCGTCGTCTTCGCCGAATCCACCGCGAGCATGCTGGCCATCGGCGAGATCACCGGAAAGCCTTCGACCCGAGCGGATCTGGCGCGCGGACTGGTCGGCGACGGACTCTCGGCGGTGCTGGCCGGTGTCCTGAACTCGTTCGTGGACACCATCTTCAACCAGAATGTCGGTGCGGTCGCCAACACCCGCGTGTACAGCCGCTATGTGACGGCGGTCAGCGGCGCCATCCTGGTTGTCCTGGGTCTGGTTCCGCGCTTCGGCGCGCTGGTCGCCGCCGTCCCCCAGCCGGTCGTCGGCGGCGTCGGCCTGGTGCTGTTCGCGACCATCGCGGTGATCGGCGTGGACACCCTTCGCAAGGCCGACCTCTCGGATCGCGTGAACCTCACCCTCATTGCCGTCTCGATCGGCGTCGGCCTGGTCCCGGTCCTGACCAAGGGAATGTTCGACAAATTCCCGTCCTCGGCCCAGATCCTGCTCAACAGCGGCATCAGCCTTGCCGCCGCAACGGCTTTCACCCTGAACCTCGTCTTCAACCACACCGGACTCGGCGAAATAGCGAGGGGTGCATGGAATCCCGCGTCGGCGATCGCCGACCCCGATGCCCCTGACCCGGTACCCGCCACCTGAGCCCCTCCTCATCGGGGAGACCGAAGCCGTAGATTCCGTCCGGATCCGCGGCTTCGGTTCGTCGGCCGGATCACCCGCAGGCGTTGACCCATTCCGAGAGGCCGTCGGTGAACATCTGACGCTTCCAGATGGGGACCTCGTGCTTGATGCGGTCGACCAGTTCGGCGCAGGTGGTGAAGGCTTCGGCGCGGTGGGGCGCGGCGACGGCGACGGCGATCGCGAGGTCGCCGATGGCCAGGGGGCCGATGCGATGCACGGCCGCCACCGGCAGCCCGGAGGACTCGGCGACCTCCGTGCACACCTTGCGCAGGAACTCCTCGGCCTGTGGGTGCGCCGAGTACTCCAGCGCCGAAACCGATTGTCCGCCATCGTGATCGCGCACCTTGCCGGTGAACACCACGATGCCGCCGTGCTCCGGTCCGCTCACCGCCTGCTCCACCTCGGCCGGATCGAGCGGCTGATCGCTGATCCGGGCCAGCAGTTCACTCATGGCTGCCTCCTCCGGCCACCTGGGCCAGCAGATGTTCGAGAAGCGGTGTCAGTACGGCCATACCGTCCTTCACCCCGCCCGGCGAACCGGGCAGATTGACGATCACGGTGCGCCCGGCCAGACCCGCCACGCCCCGGCTGAGCGCGGCGAGCGGGAACTTGGCGGTGCCCGCCTGGCGGATGGCGTCGGCCACGCCCGGCAACTCCCGATCGAGCAGGGCGAGCGTCGCCTCCGGGGTGCCATCGGAGGGGGAGGCTCCCGTGCCGCCCGTGCTGATGACCAGATCCGGCTCGGTGGACAGTGCATCCGCGAGGCCGAAGGCGATATCCGCATCCGCGAACACCAGCGGCCCGCGCACCGAGAAGCCCTGCGCGCCGAGCCATTCGGTCAAGAGCGGGCCGGTGGTGTCCTGGCGGCTACCGGCGGCGACCCCGGTCGAAGCGACCACGACGGCGGCTGTCCGGCCCGCGCCCGCGAGCGGAGCCGTTGCGGCAGCGGCCTTTTCGTGCTTCTCGTGCCGGTGGTGGTGCTCGCCGTGGTGTCCCTCGGCCTCCGGCCGCACCCAATGTCCGTGCTTTCCACCCTCTTTGGTGATCAGCCGCACCCCGTTCAGGGTGGCGGCCGGATCCACCGCCTTCACCATGTCGTGCAGTGTGAGGCCCGCGACCGCGACCGCGGTCAGCGCCTCCATCTCGACGCCGGTCGGCCCCTTGGTCTTGGCGCTCGCCTCGATGGTGATGGTGGTGTCGGTGAAGCCGAAGTTCACGGTCACCGACGACAGCGCCAGCTGATGGCACAGCGGAATCAGCTCGGAGGTCTTCTTCGCGCCATTGATCCCGGCGATGCGCGCGGTGCTGAGCACATCGGCCTTGGGCATGTCGTCGGCGCGGACCAGGCGGATGACCTCGGCGGTGGTGTGCAGTTCGCCCGCGGCGACCGCGATGCGCGCGGTGTCGGCCTTCGCGCTCACATCGACCATGCGGGCGCGACCTTCACGGTCGACATGCGACAACTCACTCATGACAACCACCTTGGCACAGCGAAAGCGGGGCGTTCACAGCGGCCGGACCTCGACAATCGTGCCCGCCGGCAGCTCGGTCGCGGTGGCCGGAACATCGATGAGGACATCGGCCCGGGCCATGGCGGCGATCAGATGCGAGCCCTGACCGGACACCAGCGCCACCCCGCCCTCGGCGAGCGTGCCGCGCAGGAACTGCCGCTTCCCGGCGGGGGAGCGGACCGGTTGCAGCAGCGGCAGTTCGGAAATCGGCAGCGCGGGCAGGCCCGCCAGCTCGCGCAGGATGGGCCGGGCGAAGACCTCGAAGGACACCATGGTGCTCACCGGATTGCCCGGGAAGCTCAGCACCGGCACCCCGTCCACCATGCTCAGCCCCTGCGGGCCGCCGGGTTGCATTGCCACCGCGCCGAATTCGCCGCCCCGCGCCGACAGCACCTCCTTGACGACCTCGAAGTCGCCCATGGAGACGCCGCCGGAGGTGAACACCACGTCGGCCTGCGCCACGGCCTCGGCCAGCCGGGCCCGGAACTCCTCGTGGTCGTCGGTCGAATGCGCCACCGACACCACCTCGACACCGTTGTCGGTGAGGGCCGCGGCCAGTGCGATGCCGTTCGAGTTGAAGATCTGGCCGGGCAGCAGGGTCGCCCCGGCGGGCCGCAGTTCGTCACCGGTGGTGAGGACCGCGGCGTACACGGGACGCCGCACCGACAGCTCGCCCAGCCCGACCGCCGCCAGCGCCGCTATGTGCCGGGGCCGCAGCAGGGTGCCCGCGGCCGCCAGCAACTGCCCGGCACGCACATCGGTGCCGGGCTCGCGCACGAAATCGCCACTGGCACGGCTGGTTCGGATCGTCACGGTGACGCCATCGGACTCGGTGTGCTCCACCGGCACTACGCAGTCCGCCCCGGGCGGCACGGGTGCGCCGGTCATCACCTTGACGGCGGTGCCCGCCGGCAGCGTCAGCTGCTCGGTGTTCCCGGCCGCCACCACGCCGACCAGCGGCAGGGTCGCGGGGACGATGGCCACCGACTCCGCGCGCACCGCGTACCCGTCCATGGCCGAGTTCCGGAACACCGGCAGATCCAGGGGTGCGTACACATCCACGGCCAGCCGCCGCCCCAGCGCGCGGTCCATCGGGACGGTCTCGGCGACGCGTCCGGCCAGCGGCCGGAGCACATCCTCGATGCGTCGGCGGTGGTCGTCGACGGGTCGGGCCGGGGCTAGCGCGTGCCGGGAACTCATGTCGGTGAGCCTATACGCGGGTGGATCCTCCAGGCCGTGACCGGCTGTTCGGCGGGCTCGCCTCGTAGGAATCTACGAATACTTGCGGTCCCGGCAATAATGGTGCAATGACCGTGGTCGCGATGGGTATGCCCGCTGTGCGAACCGGGCGACCCGCGATGGACGGACGCCCGGATACGCCCCTGTTGCTGGACCGCTTCGGCCGGGTCGCGCGGGACCTGCGGGTTTCCATCACCGAGAAATGCTCGCTGCGCTGCACGTACTGCATGCCGGAGGAGGGCCTGCCGCCCATCCCCGCCGACGAGCTGCTCTCGACCGAGGAGATCGTGCGGCTGGTGACGCTCGCGGTCCGCGAACTGGGTGTGCACGAGGTGCGATTCACCGGCGGCGAACCGCTCATGCGCCGCGATCTGGAAGGCATCATCGCCGGTTGCCATGCGGCGCTGCCGGATACGCCGCTCGCCATGACCACCAATGGCGTCGGGCTCGAGCATCGGGCGCGCGGACTGGCTGCGGCCGGGCTGCGGCGCATCAATGTCTCGCTCGACACCGTGGACCGCGACGGCTTCCACCGGCTCACCCGGCGGGATCGCCTCGATTCGGTGCTGGCCGGGATTCGCGCCGCCATCGCGGCCGGGCTCACCCCGCTCAAGGTGAACGCGGTGCTCATGCGCGAAACCCTGGACGGCGCAGCCGATCTGCTGCAGTGGTGCCTGGACGCGGGCGCGGAGCTGCGGTTCATCGAGGAGATGCCGCTCGACGCGGACCACGAGTGGGCGCGCGCCAATATGATCACCGCCGCCGAACTCCTGGACGTGCTCGGTGCCCGCTTCGGCCTCACCGAGACCCGCCGTGAGGATCCCTCCGCGCCCGCTGAACGCTGGCTGGTCGACGGCGGCCCGGCCACCGTCGGCATCATCGCCTCGGTGACCCGCAAGTTCTGCGCCGACTGCGACCGCACCCGCCTGACCGCCGACGGCCGGATCCGCTCCTGCCTGTTCAGCGATCAGGAGTACGACATTCGCGCCGCGCTGCGGTCCGGCGCGACCGACGCCGATATCGCCGGACTGTGGCGCGGCGCCATGTGGAACAAATCGGCCGGGCACGGCATCGACGCCGCCGGCTTCGTCCCGCCCGAACGAACGATGGGAGCCATCGGTGGTTGAGGTCCGCTATTTCGCCGCGATCGCCGATGCGGTCGGTAAGGAGAAGGAGACCCTGGACCTGCCGTCCGGGGCCACCGTCGCCGACCTGCGCGCCACCCTCTCGGCGGTCTACGGCCCGAAGCTGGACCCCATGCTGAAGGTCTGCGCCTATCTCATCGGCGACGAACTCACCCGCGACGCGGCCACCCCGCTGTCCTCGCGCGTAGACGTGCTGCCCCCGTTCGCGGGCGGCTAGCCCCGGCGCGGCGCTCGGTGCCCGAATTTCACTGTCGGGCGCTAACATTCGCCGGTCCCCGCACGCCATCGTCAGGAGACCGACCCGAATGACGCACGCCCCCCGGCCCCAGCACCCCGCCGTCGCGAAAGTGCGGCAGCAGCGTGCCGCCAGTTTCCAGCTGCGCGTGGCCGACTGGATCACGAAGTTCGCAGGGTCGATGACCTTCGTCTACATACACGCCGTCGGTTTCGCCGTGTGGATGATCGTCGTCGAGAAGAGCCCCTGGCCGACCCTGACCCTGGTGGTGTCCCTGGAAGCGATCTTCCTGTCCACCTTCGTCATGATCGGCCAGAACCGCCAGGCCGATTTCCAGCAGGCCAAGGCCGATCACGATTTCCAGGAACAGGAACTCGAGCTCAAGACCAATACCGAACTGACCCGGGCCATTCACGCCATGACGGCCGAGCTGCACCGCCGCCTCATCGCGGACGCGGATCAGAAATGAGCAGCTGTCGCTGCACAATTCACAGCCGTGCCCGCCGCGCGTGAGCGCGGCGGGCACGGGGTCTGGGGGGTTATTTCCACCAGGTGTCGAGCGGGGTCACCGGGACGGTTCGCTTGTGGCGGGTGTTCTGGAAGATGGTCTCGACGCGTTCAGCGACCTCGGGGGCGACCGGCTTGCCTTCGAGGTAGTCGTCGATCTGGGAGTACTTCAGGCCCAGCGCTTCCTCGTCGGGAAGGGAGGGGCGATCGTCCTCGAGGTCGGCGGTCGGGACCTTCTGCCAGACGCTCGGCGGCGCGCCGAGTTCCTGCAGCAGTGCCGCGCCCTGACGCTTGCTGAGCCCGGTCAGCGGGGTGATGTCGACGCCGCCGTCACCGTACTTGGTGAAGAAGCCGGTGACCGCTTCGGCGGCATGGTCGGTGCCGACGACCAGCATATTGAGCTGACCCGCGATGGCGTATTGCAGCAGCATGCGCTCGCGGGCCTTGATATTGCCGCGCACGAAGTCTCGCAGGCGGGGCTCCTCGTGCAGTTCCATGATGCCGAGGGCGGCCTCTCCGGCGGCGGCGTCCGCGCTGGGCTTGACGTTCACCACGACCGACCGATCGGGCTGAATGAACCGCAGGGCGATCTGGGCGTCTTCCTCGTCGAACTGGACACCATAGGGCAGGCGCGCGGCCACGAAAATGGCGTCGTGGCCCTCGGCGCGCAACTCCTCGGCGGCGAGCTGGCACAGGCGGCCGGTGAGAGTGGAGTCCTGGCCGCCGCTGATGCCGAGCACGAAACCGGTTGCGGGCGTGGAGCGCAGATAATCCTTGAGGAAGTCGATGCGCCGCCGCACTTCGGTTTTCGGTTCGATGTCCGGCAGGACGCCCAATTCGGCGATGATCTGTTCGCGCAGGTTCCCCATGGCCACACTCTACTGAACGGCCGGCGACCCTACTGACCGGCGGGCGCGGTCACCTGCCGGACCAGATGCTCCCAGTGATCGCCCACCTGGTCCGGGGTGTAGCGCAGTTCGCGGATCTGATGCAGCACCAGGCCGGCGTCCAGGCTGGCCAGCAGCGTGTCGGCGGTCAGCGAGATGTCGCCGGGTGCGCCCGCCTGCCGGAGCAGCAGGGCGACATGGGTTTTCGCGATGTTGTAGGGCGGGCCGGAGTACTGCCCGCCGATGTCGGCGTTCTTACGCACGTCGCCCTCCACCTCGACCAGGGCCAGGCGCGCCCGCCCGAAGGCGATCAGCCGCTCCACGGGCGGCGCGCCCGGGCCCAGCGGCGGCGGCCCGAACATGTAGGCCCACTGGAGTTTCTGATCGGATTGGTCGAGCAGCGCCAGCATCAGCCCGGCCCGATTGCCGAAGCGCCGGAACACCGTGCCCTTGCCGACACCGGCCAGCTTGGCGACGGCGTCCATGGTGACCGCGTCCGCGCCGCACTCGCGGACCAGCTGTTCGGCGGCGTCGAGCAGCAGCTGCCGGTTGCGGGCGGCGTCGCTGCGCTCATGGCTGCTGCCGGGCATGAGCAGCGGCACCGAGTGCGCGGGGGCCCGTTGGGTGCCGACGGGTTCGATCGGCAGCGCGATGCTCGGCAGGGCCGGAACGACCTCATCCGGTGAGGTGTCGCGTGTCACAGGCTGTGTGCTCCTACCCGGGAATGTAAGCGGACTGCAGTCCGGTTACAGTCTATCGAAAGTTCCGCTGCTGAATCAGTAACCCTTGGAGTGATCATCATGTCGCAGACCCGCATTCTCGTTCTGGTCGGCAGCCTCCGCGCCGCGTCGATCAACCGCCGCCTCGCCGAGGCTGCCGCGAAGACCGCACCGGAGGGCGTCGAGCTCGCGATCTACGAGGGCCTCGGTGAGATTCCTTTCTACAACGAGGACATCGACGCCGAGGGCAAGGTCCCGGCCGCCGCGCAGGCGCTGCGTGACGCCGTCGCCGCCGCCGACGCCGTGCTGCTGGTGACCCCCGAATACAACGGCACCCTGCCGGCCGTGCTGAAGAACGGCATCGACTGGGCCTCCCGTCCGTACGGTGCGGGTGCGCTCAAGGATCTCCCGGCCGCGGTCATCTCCGCTTCCATCAGCCCGAACGCCGCCAAGTGGTCGCACGACGACGCCGTCAAGGCGCTCGGCGTGGCCGGCGCGAAGGTCGTCGAGGAGGCATCGCTGAACTTCGGCGTCATCGGCCAGCGCTTCGCTGAGACCCACCCGGTCGACGATGCGGAGGCCCTGACCCAGCTGGCCGCCACCGTGCACCTGCTGGCGGAGACCGCCGACGCGCGGGCGAACGCCTGACAGCTTGGGCTAACGTCCGGCACATGCAGTGATTACTCGTTGAATTCAGCGCAAGGCCACGGCTTTTGAGCCGTGGCCCCTAGCTTTTCCCGGACAAATCGGGCTACCGTCACACCATGAAGCTATCAACGGGCAACACTTTGTTAGGCCGTTGTTTCATGGCGGTTACCCTGGCCGTCTCCGCCGCCTCGGTGGTGGTCAATGCGGCTGACGCGGCGGCCGAGTCGTATGTCCGCCTCTATCTGGGCAACTGGGCCGGGTACGTGGTGCGGGGGGATTTCCGGGAGATCAGCGCCACCTGGGTGCAGCCGCACGTGGACTGCCGCAATCCGGGCATTCTGCAGCGCGTGGTGCCCTGGGTGGGATTGAACGGCGCCGTCGGGCTCAACGGTCAGATCGCGCTCCCGCTCGTGCAGACCGGCGTCGAATCCCTGTGCGCCAGTGACGTGGCCGTGTACGCGGCGCTGCCGGGTCTGCAGGTCGAATCCGCCGCCGCGGATCTGGCGTACGTCGATCCGGACCTGGCCGGGACGGTCATGAACGCCGGGGGCAAACTGTCCGACCTGCTGGGCGCGGCCGCGGACGGCCTGTGCTCGCTCGGTCTCTTCGGTGGTCTCTGCACCCCCGACACGCAGGTCGACGGCTGGTGGGAGCGCTACCCCGATGCGCCGGTGAGCTACGACGACGTCGTGGTCCGGCCGGGCGACACCATGCATTCGGTGGTCAGCTGGGGTGACGGGCGCTACGTCATGACGCTGGAGAATCGCACCGCGAACTGGTCCCGCACCACGGTCGCCGCCGCCTCGGTGCCCGCCCGCACCGCGGAGATCGTCGTCGAGGGTCATCTCAGCGGCGCGCTGCCCGGCTTCGATCCGATCACCTTCACGAACATAACCATCGACGGTCTGCCGTTGGCGGCCTATGACGTCGACGCCTACGGGATCGCGGCCACCAATCGGTTGCTGACGCCCGGTCCGATCGACGGCGCGTCCTTCACGATCCGGTAGTCCGGGCTCACGCGCCGCGACACGCCGAGCTGAGCGGGGGCCCTGGAATTGTGGGCAGGGCCCGGCGGGGTGGCAAACCGGGTGGTCGCTCGAGTCTGCTGTGACTCGTGGGGTGGATGTCGATCAGCGGTGATGGTGTGTTTGCTGGAAATGAACTAAATGTCGAAATTGTGATGTGTGTCGCAGTCGTGTCGAGTTGCGAATCGAGTGTCCAGGTACTTACGACACCGGAATTTCACCTTTGTGAGTCGCAACATGTCGTGTTGTATGAATCTGTCGGCCACTAGGTGTAGTGTCTTGGGAGCTGGAAGGCCACTAGGTGAGGACCTCGAAGTTCACCGAGCGACCAGGGGCTTCGGTTCCACTTCCAGGGGTTTGCGCACTTACTACGTGGATCTTGTTTGAGCCGTGCACTGCAGACAGATCAAAGGCTAAGGAGAAGGGGATACCAATGACCATCACCGTTTACACCAAGCCCGCTTGTGTCCAGTGCAACGCCACGTACCGCGCCCTCGACAAGGCTGGTGTCGACTACAGCGTCATCGACATCTCCGAGAACCCCGAAGCCCGCGACTACGTCATGGCCTTGGGCTACCTGCAGGCCCCCATCGTCGTCGCCGGTGACGATCACTGGTCCGGCTTCCGCCCGGACCGCATCAAGGCTCTGGCCGACATCGTCGCCGTCGCCTGACGCCGCGCCGCCGGTCAGGGCCGGCGGCCTCCTGCAGGTTCGTCCGAATCGAAAGGAGGGGAGATGACCGAGATGTCCAGCGCGACACCGAATCTGGTCTACTTCTCGAGCGCTTCGGAGAACACGCACCGCTTCGTCGAACGACTGGGCCTGCCCGCCGTTCGCATACCGCTTCACACCGCCGACTCGCTTCGCGTCGACCAACCCTTCGTGCTGATCGTCCCCACCTATGGGGGAGGTCGGCACGTTTTGGGTGGGCAGCGATCCGACAAGGAATTCGTCCCCCGCCAGGTGGCCAAGTTCCTCAACGACCCGCACAACCGCGCCCTGCTGCGCGGCGTGATCGCGAGCGGCAACACGAACTTCGGCGATACGTACTGCTATGCGGGGGAAGTGATCTCGCGTAAGGCAGGGGTCCCGTACCTGTATCGCTTCGAACTCATGGGAACTGCCGAGGACGTCGAGCGCGTCCGAGAGGGATTGGGATTGTTTTGGCAACGACAACAGCACCGGTCGGAAAAACTGCCCGCGTAGAGCGCCCTGTCAGCGGCGACTCCGCGACCGAGGGACTCGACTATCACGCCCTCAACGCGATGCTGAACCTGTACGGCCCCAACGGCGAGATCCAGTTCGACAAGGACCGGGAAGCCGCGCACCAGTACTTCCTGCAGCACGTCAACCAGAACACGGTCTTCTTCCACAATCTGGAGGAGAAGCTCGACTACCTGGTGCGCGAGAACTACTACGAGACCGAGGTTCTCGACCAGTACTCCCGTGAGTTCGTCAAGCAGCTGTTCAAGCAGGCGTACGCCAAGAAGTTCCGGTTCCCGACCTTCCTCGGCGCGTTCAAGTACTACACCTCGTACACGCTGAAGACCTTCGACGGTAAGCGCTACCTGGAGCGTTTCGAGGACCGCGTGTGCATGGTGGCCCTGGCCCTGGCCGCCGGTGACGAGAAGCTGGCCCGCGAGCTGGTCGAGGAGATCATGGACGGCCGCTTTCAGCCGGCCACCCCCACCTTCCTCAATTCGGGCAAGCAGCAGCGCGGCGAGCCGGTGTCCTGTTTCCTGCTCCGCATCGAAGACAATATGGAGTCGATCGGCCGCTCCATCAACTCCGCCCTGCAGCTGTCCAAGCGCGGCGGCGGTGTCGCCCTGTTGCTCAGCAATATTCGTGAGGCCGGCGCGCCGATCAAGAAGATCGAGAACCAGTCCTCCGGTGTCATCCCGATCATGAAGCTGCTGGAGGACTCGTTCTCCTACGCCAACCAGCTGGGTGCGCGGCAGGGCGCGGGTGCGGTGTACCTGCACGCCCACCATCCCGACATCTACCGGTTCCTGGACACCAAGCGGGAGAACGCGGACGAGAAGATCCGCATCAAGACGCTGTCGCTGGGTGTGGTGATTCCGGATATCACCTTCGAGCTGGCGAAGAAGAACGAGGACATGTACCTGTTCTCGCCGTACGACGTAGAGCGCATCTACGGCGTGCCGTTCGCCGACATCAATGTGACCGAGAAGTACTACGAGATGGTCGACGACAAGCGGATCCGCAAGTCCAAGATCAAGGCTCGCGAGTTCTTCCAGACCATCGCCGAGCTGCAGTTCGAGTCGGGCTACCCGTACATCATGTACGAGGACACGGTGAACCGGGCCAATCCGATCGCGGGCAAGATCACCCACTCCAACCTGTGCTCGGAGATCCTGCAGGTCTCCACCGCGTCGGAGTTCAACGACGACCTGTCCTATGCCAAGGTGGGCAAGGACATCTCGTGCAACCTGGGTTCGCTGAACATCGCCAAGACCATGGACTCGCCGGACCTCGGCAAGTCGGTCGAGGTCGCGATTCGCGCGTTGACCGCGGTGTCGGACCAGACCCACATCTATTCGGTGCCCTCGATCGAACAGGGCAACAACGAGTCCCACGCCATCGGCCTGGGCCAGATGAACCTGCACGGCTACCTGGCGCGCGAGCGAGTCCGCTACGGCTCCGAAGAGGGCGTGGACTTCACCAATATCTACTTCTACACGATCGCCTACCACGCGATCCGCGCCTCGAATCTGATTGCGATGGAGCGGGGTTCGGCGTTCGGCGGCTTCCCCGACTCGAAGTACGCCACCGGCGAGTTCTTCGACAAGTACACCGACCAGGCGTGGGAGCCCAAGACCGACCGCGTCGCCCAGATCTTCGCCGACGCCGGTGTCCACATCCCCACCCAGGACGACTGGCGCGCGCTGAAGGCATCGGTCATGGAGCACGGCATCTACAACCAGAACCTGCAGGCGGTGCCGCCGACCGGCTCGATCTCGTACATCAACCACTCCACCAGCTCCATCCACCCGGTGGCGTCCAAGATCGAGATCCGCAAGGAAGGCAAGATCGGCCGCGTCTACTACCCGGCCCCCTACCTGACCAACGACAACCTCGAATACTTCGAGGACGCCTACGACATCGGCTACGAGAAGATCATCGACACCTACGCCGCGGCGACGCAGCACGTCGACCAGGGCCTGTCCCTGACCCTGTTCTTCAAGGACAGCGCCACCACCCGCGACGTCAACCGGGCCCAGATCTACGCCTGGCGCAAGGGCATCAAGACCCTCTACTACATCCGCATCCGCCAGATGGCGCTGGAAGGAACCGAAGTCGAGGGCTGCGTGAGCTGCATGCTCTGACAGGTGCTATCGATAAGGGCGTCCCCGGCAACTGCCGCGGACGCCCTTTTTCGTGAAAGCCGATGTGGGGGAGGCAGGATGGAAACCGCCGATCGATACCGGGCATTCGCCGAGCGGGAGGTACGGGGCTACTCGCCCTGCTACGAGCGCTGGTGCCTCGGAATCGCCAGGGACACAGAGCTTCTCGCCCTCATCGACACCCTGCCCGTGCACAAGCGCCAGCCCAATCTGATCCTCGGCGCGGCCCGCTACCTGGGCGCGACCGCGCGGCCATTCGAGGAGTTCAAGGACTTCCTCGTCACCAACTGGCCCGAGGTCCGGGACGTCGCCATGACCCGTCGCACCCAGACCAACGAGGTGGGCCGGACCGCGACCCTGCTCCCGCTGCTCGCCCGGCACGGTTCGGATCCGGTGGCGCTCATAGAATTCGGCGCCTCTGCCGGACTGTGCCTCTACCCCGATCGGTACAGCTACACCTACGACGACGGCCCCGCCCTCGACCCCCGAGACGGGCGCTCCACCGTCGTCCTGCCGTGCGCCACCACCGGCAACCCGCCACTGCCCGCCGAATTACCGAACGTCGTGCACCGCGCAGGTATCGACCTCAACCCGCTCGATGTCCGGGATCCCGAGGACATGCGCTGGCTGGAATCTCTCGTCTGGCCCGAACAGCGAAACCGCCTGGACCGCTTGCGCAATGCCGCCGCCATCGCCCGGGAGAATCCGCCGCATCTGGTTCGGGGCGATCTCAGCAATGCGCTGGCGGACCTGATCCACGAGGCTCCCTCCGATATACCCGTCATTGTCTTCGGTAGTGCCGTGCTGCTATATCTCGCGCGCGCCGATCGTGCGACCTTCCCGGCGATGATGCGAGAGCTTCCGTGTGAGTGGATTACCAATGAGCCGCCGGGAGTCGTTGATTTCGGCACCGACGTTCTCCCGGCCGGACCGGCGGACGTGCATCTGGTACTTGCGTCGAATGGAGTTCCGATGGCGTATGCGCGTCCGCACGGGCAGAGCCTCGACTGGTTCGGGAAGTGCTGAAAGGCAAAGGACCAGAAGACAAAAGCCGGAGAACCAAGAACCAAAGTAATTGTCCTGTATCGCAATATAATTCGGCCACCGCCAGGCCCCATTCTCGAGCCGGTAATCCGAGGTAGGGAATGGGCGCGGCGTGATGAACGCCCACACCGTCGAAAAGCGTGTAGGAGGCTACTCAGCAGCCGATTGTGAGACCCCACAAGACGGATCGGCGGCCCCCAGTGATGCCCGGAGCCGTTGGCCGGGCTCGGGAGCGGGCGATCCGGAGGACGCCGGAGGTGATGAAGGCCACGCCCAGCCAGCGGGTCCATCCGGCTGGGGCGCACCGATACGGATGGTCTGGACCAAACAATCCGGTACGAACCTATCCTGGCGGCAATGTGCTGGTCAACGTGATTCTCGAGGTGAAAACAGTTGATTGACAGGCGGTTTCGGGGGATTGACGAGCAGGCGACGCGGCGGGGATAACCGCTGCTGTGGTCGATCCCACGGCCGCACCGCCCATTGTTGTGAACTCTCCAGAAGGTGGCTCGCGCCCTGCCGATCACGATTCGGGCCTGGTTAGGCTCGCGGTGATTCGGGTATCGAATCAATGAACTGCGCGGTCGATGCCGGAATCGGAATCGCATCAAGGACTCTCGTTTTGGAGGTGAGTAAGAAGTCCTCTCCTGCCCCCGCATGCCGAGGACTGCTTGTTCGAGACATGTACTGCCGGTGCAGTCGCAACTGCACTCCCATCGGATGAAGACCCATCGAGCGGCCAACCTCGCACCCGCTCGGTGGGTTCTTCGGATATCACGCCCGGCGTGAGGAGTTAGATTGTCGCACAACATGATTCAGATGAATCCCGATATGGGAGCAGAGTCGTGAGGTCCCGGACGGCCGCCGGGGTCGCGGTGGCGCTGACGATGCTGGCGTGCCCGCCGCCGGGCGCGACCGCCCATGCCGGAATGCCGTACCGGGCCGCGTCCCCGGCGGATGTGACCCGGGTGGATCAGTTCGGCCCGAACTGGGAGCGGGTCGAGGTCACCTCCGCCGCCATGGGCCGCACCGTCACCCTCGATGTGCTGCACGGCTCCGGCGCGGGTCCCCGGCCCACCCTCTATCTGCTGGACGGGGTGGATGCCGAGGGCGTGTCCGACTGGCTGACGAAGGGGCACGCGGCGGAATTCTTCTCGGACAAGCCCGTCGACGTGGTCCTGCCCGCGGGCGCCACCGGCAGCATGTACACCGACTGGCAGCACGCCGACGCCGCGCTCGGCTGGAACCGCTGGGAGACCTTCCTGACCGCCGAGCTACCCGGCGCCATCGAGCCCTATCTGCATTCGGACGGCCGCCGGGCCATCGCAGGCGTCTCCATGGGCGCGCAGGGCGCGATGATGCTCGCCCACCGCCACCCCGGCTTCTACCGCGCCGTCGCCGGATTGAGCGGTTGCTACTCGACCATCGACCCGTCCGGCAGCGCGATCACCGCGCTCACCGTCGCCTCGCGCGGCGGCAACATCATGAACCTGTGGGGCCCGCCCGGCACCTTCGACTGGCTGATCCACGACAGCACGGTCTGGGCGGAAGCCCTGCGCGGCACCGTGATCTATCTGTCGGCCGCCTCCGGTCTCCCGGGCCTGCCCGATCTGACCCAGGTGCTGAAGTCGCCCGATATTCCGGCCGCTCTGGAGGCCGCCGGGGGCGGTGTGGTGCTGGAGGCCGGCGCCCGCGTCTGCACCGAGCATTTCGCGAAACGACTGAGCGACTTGGGAATTCCCGCCACCGTGCGCTACGAGCCGACCGGAATTCACGCCTGGGAGGACTTCTCCGCCGAGCTGGGCCCGGCCTGGGATGCCCTCGCCACCGCGTTCGCCCCGGCCTCCGGGCGGTAGTCGTCGCCAGAGTGCGGTTGGGGCACAGGATATTTCAGTGCCGGAATCCGTAGCGGGGCAGTCGGCGCAGCCCCGGCCGGATCCGGCTGTCCACCGTCACAGCCAGTCCGGCGTGCACGGCCGCCACGGTGAAGTCCGACGCCTCTTTCCAGGTGGCCGCGTATTCCATGGTGAGCTCTGCCCCTTCGTCGGGCCCGCCCAGGTACACGGTGACGCGATGGGTGAGTGCCTCCCCGACGCTGTCGAACAGACCCTTGCCTTCCGTGATGCCGGCCATGCGTGCTGCTCCTCGAATAGTGGCGGGGAGACGCGCGAGCCGACCCCTTCGGCGGCTGCGCATCTCTGTAACCGAAAGTAACCGGATTGGCCTGCGCAGGAACGTGTTCCGGTTCGAGCTTGGAAATGTCACAAGCGTCGCGCGAGTGTAGTTGTTACTCGTGGGAACAGAAACGTGCGCGTCCCGGACTGGACGTGCGCTCACAAACGATCACCGAGCCCATGGTGACTATTCGGAAGGTTCGCTGTCCCCTCCGGCCCGGCTGAATCGCCGGCTGATTGCCAGCGGGCCGGCCGACCGCTGCGGGTCAGCCCGCCGCCTGATAGGTGCGGGCCACCAGCGCCGAGCGCAGGTACCACAGCCCCGACGCCTGGGTGGGATCGAACCCGGTCAGCTGCCCGATCCGCTTGAGCCGGTAGTCCACCGTATTGGTGTGCACGTGCAGCATGCGCGCGGTGCGCTGCCGGTTCAGGTTGTTGCTGATGTGCGACTGCAGCGTCTCCAGCAGCTCGGCGTGTTCGTCGAGCGGGTCCAGCAGCGACCCCAGATGATCCCGGCCCGGCCCGGGCCGGGTGAGCTGATATTCCAGCGCCAGTTCGTCGAACCGGAACAGCCCGCGCACCAGCCGCAGCCGGTGCACGATGTCGAGGAGCTCGTGCGCCTGGTCTGCGGCATCCGGAATCTGGTGCGGCGCAGCGGAAACCAGCGTCGCGGTGATCGGCACCCGGGCCGCTCGCGACAGCTGCTCGACCAGTTCGTCCAGCTGCTCGTCCGCGAGCGCCGTGACCGGCACCAGCAGCGTGCCGCCGTCCACGCTCAGCAGTGACAGCACCCGGTCGGGGTACCGGTGGGCCAGCTCGGCCTGCACCCGGCGCAGCTTGCGTCGCGCCACCACCGCGCCGTCCACGGTGGGGGAGTGCTCCTCGGGATGTTCGGGAATGGCCAGCGCCAGCACGTGATACGTCTCGGCGATCTCGATCCCGCATTCGCGCGCCATGGTGGAGGTGCTGTGCCCGCCCAGCAGCGCGGAGGTGAGCGTGTGCACGGCCGTGTGGTGTTCGCTCATCACCGCCCGCAGCTCCCGGACGTAGGCCATGGCCACCGCCGATGTCATCCGGTCCAGCAGTTCCACCACGAGTTTGGCCCCGTCCATGATGGTGTCCATGTCGGCGGCCGCGATGACCAGCGTGACATCGCCGTCGTCGTCCTCGCGGCGCACGTGCCCGGCCATGGCATTGGCCATCACCAGCTCCGACCCGATCTTGAAGCCCTCGTGGATGGCGTGGTGGATGGTGTCGATCGGGATGCCCTCCTGCGCCCACTGCGCGGCGGCCTCCTCCAGGCGCTTGGTCTTCTCCGGAATGTCGCGCCCCTCCAGCATGCCCACCGCCAGCTCCAGGCAGGTGCGGGTGACGGTGGTGACGTCGCCGTGAATGGCGTCGCCGGGCAGCGTCCCGCACGGCGCGACGGTTTCGACGAAATGCCCCACCATGTGCTGCGCGAGCCCGCTCACATCTTTGAGCGGCGACGATATCGGGCTGCCCGACACGGTGAGCCCCGCCCGGGCCGGAATCCCCACGGACATCCGTGACTCCCTTCCACCCCCGGGTTGTGCCCTTCCGGGACCTGAAACGCTAACGCATGCCGCAGTCGGCAGCGGCCGGATCGATCTCTCCTGTGAGGCACAGTAATGCGATTTCGGCGCTCTTGTGACTTCTCACATGCGCCAGGCCGGTGCCGCATGACAGCCGGGCAGCGTCGATGCGGGGCAATTCACGCGGCCACGCGGGTGAAACGGGCGCACGCCCGAGGCGCGAGAGCGCCACCGAGGTGATCTATCCGACTTCACCTCGGAACGAAATCCTGTCAGCCCCGGTGGACATGCCAGAGACAGTGATCAGGCCAGGTGACTGGTGTCGTTGTAGGAGGTGAGCCGCATGCCGGAATCCGCACGCTCCCAACGGGTTATGGACGCATTGCGCACCTGGGCGCTGGTCTGTGCGCGGATCTCGGCCTCGTCCAGATCCCCGAAGATGTAGCGGGTCAGCACGATTGCGATGTCATGGGTGAAAACCAGGACGTGGCCGTGCATTTCGCGCAGCACCGCCCGCAGCCGGAGCGCGACGTCGGGCCAGGACTCGCCGCCCGGCGGGCGATGGTAGAAGCCGCCCGAGCGCTGCATCTCCCGGTATTCGTCCGGGTAGCGGCGCTGGATGCCGATTCTGGTGAGCCCGAACAGCACTCCGGGCTCCCGGTCCCGGATCCGCTCGTCGAAATGCACGGGCGGCGTCGACAGGAAAACCAGCGCGATGCGGGCGGTCTCGCGGGCGCGCAGGTACGGCGAGCAGAGCACCAGATCGAAGCCCGGATCGAACCCGGCCAGTCGTCTCCCGGCCGCCGCCGCCTGCGCCGCGCCCAGCTCGGTCAGCGGCACGTCGGCATCCCGTGTGCCCATGATGAATTCCTCCGCCCCGGTGTACGGCGCGGCGTTGACGGTGCTCTGGCCGTGCCGCACCATGGTCAGTGATTCCAGTCCCGCTCCCGTCGCGTCCACCCATATATCGTGCGCGCAACCATGGCTGTCCGCCCGGCGAAATGTTAAGTGTGGGCAATGACCACATTCGGTGACGCCCGGCCTGGTCTTCGGTTTCGCCACCGCGGTGCCGCTGATCCTGGCGTCGGGTGGCCTGTTCACGCTGGCCAGTAGTGTCGTCTCCGACGCCATCCACGCCTATCTGCCGGAGTCCTTCCCGACCAGCGTGCGCGGTACCGCGTCGGGCACCACCTATTCACTGTCCAAGCTGAGCACGGCCGTGCAGCCGTTCCTGCTGCTGCCGCTGCTGGACCGCCGCGGGCCGGGCGCGGTATTCACGATCATCACCGTGGCCCTGGTGATCATGGTCGTGCTCATCGGCCGCTGGGGTCCGATCAGCGGCCGCAAGTCGCTCGACGCGGAGTGAATTCCGGCCGCGCACCGGGTTTCGCTACCGGTGCGCGGCGACCGGACTGCCCTCCGTGATGTCGGCGGGCGGCAGCCACAGCGTGGCGATGGTGCCGCCGCCGACCGCGGGCTCGATGGAGGCATTGCCGCCGTGCGCCTGCGCCACCCAGGCGACCAGCGCCAGCCCGATGCCATTGCGCCCGCTGCGCCCGGCCGCGCCGCGATTGAACGGGCTGGCCGACATGACCGGATCGACGCCAGGGCCGTGGTCGCGAATGCTGACCCGGCCCTCGGCCACATGCACCTCGACCGGCGCGGCCCGGTTCACCGCGCCGTGGGTCAGCCCGTTCTCCAGCATGTTCCGGATCGCCAGGCTCAGCAGCTGCGGATCGCCCACCACGACGCTCGGGTGCGCGGTCACCACGATCCGCTCGTCGGCGGCCTCCTCGGCCACCGTCTCGGCCAGCTGGTCCAGCCGCAGCAGGGTGCGCTCGGGTTCGGCGATGCCGGACTGCATGCGGGCACGGGCCAGCAGCCCGGTCACCAGGCGCGCCATCCGATCCGCGAGCCGGCGCGCCTCGGCCAGCGTCTGCTGCACCTCCTCGGGTTTGGGCCGGGATTCGGTGAGCAGCTTCAATGTGGTGAGCGGCGTACGCAATTCGTGCGCGGCATCGCCCAGGAACTGCTCGTGCTCGTCCAGCATGCGCAACGCCTGCCGCTGGCTGCGCCCCGACAGTAGGAAGGTGGCCGCGGCCGACAGCAGGACCAGCAGGCCACCGCCGCCGATCAACTCCCACACCAGGATTCGATGCGCCCCGGCATCGGCCATGGACTCGGTCCCGGCCAGGATGACCACGATGCTGTCCCAGTCGTTCCAGAACACCGGGGCGCCCGCCACCGTCACCGACCGGCCGGTAATGTCGGTGCTCGCGAACCGGCTGCCCTGATAGAGCAGACCGTCGGCGTGATCCTCGGTCTGCGTTGCGAGCGTGGAGATCTGGCTGTCGTCGGGCATGAGCGACCGTTGAAAGGTGTGCGCCTGCTTCCACGGCTCGCCGGGTTTGCGCACCGCCACCACGACCGCCGTCGAACCCTTGGCCAGCTCGTCGTCGATGACGGTGGACAGGTCCAGCACCTGCTTGTCGTCGTGCTGAATGGCCCGGGCCAGCCCGCCCGCCACCTGGTCGGCCTGATCCTGCGCCCGGGTCTGGCGCGCGTGCGCGTCGATGGAGGCGGCCACGAAGCCGAACACCAGCACGGCCATCGCGGTGATCACGGTGACCAGCGCGGTCATGATCCAGCGGGCCCGTTTCAGCCGGGCCACGGCGGGGGAGCGGTGCGCGCTCACGAGATCCCGCCGCCGATGAGGAATCCCGTACCCCGCACGGTCTCGATTACGCTCGGCTCCCCGAGCTTGCGGCGCAGCTTCGCCACCACCGCGTCCACCACATTCGAGGCGGGCTCTGCCATTTCGTCCCAGCAGCATTCGATGAGATCGGTGCGGGTCACCACGCTGCCGCGCCGGGTCGCCATGAGCTCGAGCACCGCGAACTCCTTGGGGGTGAGCATCAGCATGATGCCGGCGCGGGTGACCCGGCGGCGCATCAGGTCGATATCGATGTCCGCCACCGCGATTCGCGAGGCGGTCGGCTGTTCGCGGCGGCGGCACAGCGCCCGCACCCGCATCACCAGCTCCGGCAGCGCGAAGGGTTTGGTCAGGTAGTCGTCGGCGCCGTGCTCGAAACCGGCCAGCCGATCGTCGAGCCCGTCGCGGCCGGTGAGCATGAGCGCGGGCACCGTGTGCCCGGCGCTGCGCGCCCCGGCGATCAGGTCCAGGCCGTCGCCGTCGGGCAGGCCGCGATCCACCACCAGGCAGTCGTAGCGATTGATGGCGATCTTGAAATCCGCGTCGGCGATGCTCTGGGCGAGGTCCACCGCGAACCCGGCCGAGCGCAACCCATCGGTCACCTCACGGCAGAGCTGGTGATCGTCCTCTAGCACCAAAACACGCACAGAGGCAGAGAGTAGGGCATCCCGGACGCGCGCCCAACGGTTGCGGCGACCGGATCGGCGAAAAATGATCGGAAAATGATCCGATGGCAAACCGGCTCGCTACCACCGGCTTCCGACCCTCTCACGAAACCGCCCGCCGGGTCGAGGGTGTGATTCGCTGTGCGACAACGTCGACCGCCGCCACCTCACCCCGCCGTGGAGTGGCTGGACAACCGCCCGCCGCACCGCATTGCCGACCGGCCGGCCCGCATGGACGCGGTGACCGCCACCTGCTCGGCTACCCGGATGGGTCGGTCGGGTTCCATATGACGCCGGAAGTCGTTGCGCTGCCGCGGAATCTGCCCGCCACCGAGGCGCCGCAGACCGTCCGGACCAGGGCGGCACCGCCGAGACCGTCTATACGCTGCCGGTCGTGGACGCGGGCCGCCGCCTGATCGGCGTGGTCGAGCTGCGCGATCCGGTGTTCGACTCAGCGGACGCCATGATCGCGGATCTGGTTGCGGCCGAACCCGTCTCGGTGCGCACCGCCGACTCGGCGGGCCGGGCGGCCCCGCTCATGCGGGGCGCCAAGCTGATCAACCTGCCGGTGGTGGACAGCGAGGACCGTCTGGTGGACCTGCTCACCACCGCCGGAACCACGCCGCTGCCGGCCGAGAAACTGCGCATCGACCCGGCCGTCGTCTCCGCGCCCATGGTGAACCGCGCCGGTGGACGCCGTCGGGCGGTCATCTACTTCACGACCGCGAAAGTGGTGCCGGGATCTGACGCGGGTGCTCGGCATCTGATCGGCAAACCTGGGGCGGGTTCGGGCACGCCGACCCCGGGTCGCTGTGACGGATTGCATCGCTGTAATTTTCTGCAGTCGGTGGCGTGCTTGCCCATCCCCTTTTCGCATTCTCGCAGGACAGTGTGAGGACACGTGAAGACACAACTTCTTGTGCTGCACGGGGATGTCACCTACCAGTAGTAGTGTTCAGGGTAAGGGAATTCCGCAGGGTCCGGAGAGCTGAGAAGGGTGTGTGAGCGGGCGTGAAACTGATCGATCGGGTGACGGCGATCAACTGGAACCGCGTGCAGGACGAGAAGGATGCCGAGGTCTGGGATCGGCTCACCGGCAACTTCTGGTTGCCGGAAAAGGTCCCGGTCTCCAACGACATCCCGTCGTGGAACACGTTGACCGCCAATGAGAAGCAACTCACCATGCGGGTCTTCACCGGCCTCACCCTGCTCGACACCATCCAGGGCACGGTCGGCGCGGTCAGCCTCATCCCGGATGCGCTGACCCCGCACGAGGAGGCGGTGCTCACCAATATCGCCTTCATGGAGTCGGTGCACGCCAAGAGCTACAGCTCCATCTTCTCCACGCTGTGCTCCACACGCGAGATCGACGAGGCCTTCCGCTGGTCCGAGGAGAACCGGAACCTGCAGCGCAAGGCCGAGATCGTACTGGACTACTACAACGGCGAGGATCCGCTCAAGCGCAAGGTCGCCTCCACCCTGCTGGAGTCGTTCCTCTTCTACTCCGGCTTCTACCTGCCCATGCACTGGTCCTCGCGGGCCAAGCTCACCAACACCGCCGACATGATCCGCCTGATCATTCGCGACGAGGCCGTGCACGGCTATTACATCGGCTACAAGTACCAGAAGGGCCTCGAACTGGTCTCCGAGGCCGAGCGCGAGGAGCTCAAGGCCTACACCTTCGAGCTGCTGTTCGAGCTGTACGAGAACGAGGTCGAGTACACCCAGGACCTCTACGACGAGGTCGGCCTCACCGAGGACGTCAAGAAGTTCCTGCGCTACAACGCCAACAAGGCGCTGATGAACCTCGGCTACGAGGGCCTGTTCCCCAAGGACGAGTGCGACGTGAACCCGGCCATCCTGTCGGCCCTCTCACCCAACGCCGACGAGAACCACGACTTCTTCTCCGGCTCCGGCTCCAGCTACGTCATCGGCAAGGCCGTCAACACCGAGGACGAGGACTGGGAGTTCTAGCCCGCGTCCCCGGGCCTTCAGCTGTGCGCTGAAGGCCCGGGGAGGCGGCGGAGCTCAGTCCGTGACGTATCCATTGAGGTTATTGCGGACGTCGTCGAGCAGGGCCCGGGCGGCGGTGATGCCGCTGCCGTGCCAGATGGTGTCGTCGACGGCGAACTCGCGGCGATCGCTCACGGCGGCGAGCTGTTTCCAGTTGTCGCCCTTCATGATCGACTCGCCGTAGTCGAGGCCGTCCTTGCCGTCGAACATGAGGAAGATGAGGTCGCCCTCGATCCGGTTGCGGTCGTCCTGGGAGCTCAAACTCGTCACGTCGAAGGAGTCCCCGCGCTGCGGCTGCGGCCGCTGCACGCCGGCGTCGCCCAGCACCTGCGCGGCGAAGCTGTTGCCACCCTGCACCTGAATGACATTGGGCTCGAAGCGGATCACCGACGCCTGGGTGAGGGCGGCATTGGCGGCGACGCCCGCGTCCTTGGCGGCCGTGCGGTAGTCGTCGAGCGCTCGGGCCCCGGCGGTCTTGCGGTCCATCGCCTCCGCGAAACCGGTGAAGGTGGCCTGCCAGCCGTTCTCCTCACCGACCAGCACCGTCGGGGCGATGCCCTTCAGTGCGTCGTAGCGCGAGCTGTCGGCGGCCGGGCCGATGATCAGATCGGGCTTCAGCTCCGCGATCTTCGCCGGATCCGGGTTGCCCACCGGGCCGACCGAAGGAATATCGACGACGCCGGTGCCCAGATAGGCGGGCTGCGGTGCGGGACCGGCGAGCGTGGTCGCGCCGACCACGCGCTCCCACAGCCCCAGCGCGCAGGTGGCGTCCAAGGCGGACGTGGAGAGCACCACGATGCGCTTGGGGTCGGCCGGCACCTCCGAGGTGCCCGAGGCATGGGCGACGGTCTTGGTGCCCGAGGCCGAGTCCGGGCTGGACGGCAGCGGGCAGGCCTTGGAGGTGTCGCGCTCGACCCCGACCACGCCGGCGCCCGCGATATTCGTGGTGGTGCGCACGATCGAGGCGGAGTTGTCATCGGTCTTGCCGCACCCCGCGACCAGGCCCACCGTCAGCAGCGTGGCCGCCGAGACCAATCCCACACTGCGCAAATGCGGCAAAGATCGCCAATGGGGAGCGACCAAGGGGGAGAAGGTGGAGGCGAACGTGTTTCGGGTGGAAGCGGACTCGCGCACCGGCATGCGGGGCAGCCTACAGCCGTGCCCGGCGACTCCAAATTACGACACCGGCGCCGCCGAAATACGACACAGAGTAGGACCCGGAGCGAGCGCTGTCGGAACACCGTTTACGATCTGTCACAGCGCAAGCCACCGTCGTTCGTCATGTGCCGAACCGGACGCCGGAAGCAGCGTACGAACGATGGCATACCTGTGGAGGTTTCGTGACTGCCGTAGAACCGCGGCCGGCCAGCCTTGTGGAGGCGGCTCGGCCCTATCCTCAAAGGACGGGTCCGAAGGGATCGTTCATCTACAAGATGGTCACCACGACGGACCCGAAGGTTCTCGGCGTCATGTACCTGGTGACGGCCATGTCCTTCTTCATGGTCGGCGGCATCATGGCGCTGCTCATGCGCGCCGAGCTGGCCCGCCCGGGCATGCAGTTCCTGTCGCCGGAGCAGTTCAACCAGCTGTTCACCATGCACGGCACGATCATGCTGCTCTTCTACGCGACCGCGATCGTGTTCGGCTTCGCCAACATCATCCTGCCGCTGCAGATCGGCGCCCCTGACGTCGCCTTCCCGCGTCTGAACGCGTTCAGCTACTGGCTGTACCTGTTCGGCGGCACCATGGCGACCGCCGGCTTCATCACCCCCGGTGGCGCGGCCGACTTCGGCTGGACCGCCTACGCCCCGCTGTCGGACATCGTCCACTCCCCGGGCGTCGGTGGCGACCTGTGGATTCTGGGTCTGGCCGTCTCCGGTCTGGGCACCATCCTCGGTGGCGTCAACATGCTCACCACCGTGGTCTGCCTGCGCTGCCCGGGTATGACCATGTTCCGGATGCCGATCTTCACCTGGAACATCGCCGTCACCTCGGTGCTGGTGCTGCTGGCCTTCCCGCTGCTCACCGCGGCCCTGTTCGGCCTGGCCTACGACCGCCACCTGGGCGGCCACATCTACGACCCGGCCAACGGCGGCGTGCTGCTCTACCAGCACCTGTTCTGGTACTTCGGCCACCCCGAGGTGTACATCATCGCGCTGCCGTTCTTCGGCATCGTGTCGGAGATCTTCCCGGTCTTCAGCCGTAAGCCGATCTTCGGTTACACCACGCTGGTCTACGCGACGCTGGGTATCGCGGCGCTGTCCATCGCGGTGTGGGCGCACCACATGTACGCCACGGGTGCGGTGCTGCTGCCGTACTTCTCGTTCATGACGTTCCTCATCGCGGTCCCGACCGGTGTGAAGTTCTTCAACTGGATCGGCACCATGTGGCGCGGTCAGCTCACCTTCGAGACCCCGATGCTCTGGTCGGTCGGCTTCCTGGTGACCTTCCTCTTCGGTGGTCTGTCGGGTGTCATCCTGGCCTCGCCGCCGCTGGACTTCCACGTGTCCGACACCTACTTCGTGGTCGCGCACTTCCACTACGTGCTCTTCGGCACCATCGTGTTCGCCACCTTCGCGGGCATCTACTTCTGGTTCCCGAAGATGACCGGCCGCATGATGGACGAGCGCCTGGGCAAGTGGCACTTCTGGGCCACCTTCGTCGGCTTCCACACCACGTTCCTGGTGCAGCACTGGCTGGGCAACATGGGTATGCCGCGCCGCTACGCCGACTACCTGCCCTCCGACGGCTTCACCACCCTGAACACCATCTCCACGATCGGTGCCTTCATCCTGGGTTCGTCGATGCTGCCGTTCATCTGGAACGTCTTCAAGTCCTACCGCTACGGCGAGGTCGTGACCGTGGACGACCCGTGGGGCTACGGCAACTCCCTGGAGTGGGCGACCTCCTGCCCGCCGCCACGGCACAACTTCTACGAGCTGCCGCGCATCCGCTCCGAGCGTCCCGCGTTCGAGCTGCACTACCCGCACATGGTCGAGCGCATGCGCGCCGAGGCCCATGTCGGCTGGGGCTCCAAGTCCCACACCGTCAAGGAGCTGGAGAAGGTTTCCAGCTAGAGGCTCGACACCTGAATACGAACGCGGCACCCGTCCTACGACGGGTGCCGCGTTGTTCGTGGGGTGGTTTTCGTCAGACGCGAGCACTATGCAACAGTTGTCATGTGCATGAGTCAGTGGCTCGGCGGCGGCCGGGGACCAGCGCGACCGCGTGGCGTGACGTCGGGCATCTGTCCGACTTCGCCGTGACCCCGGCGGATGCTGTTCATCGCGGCCCTCGCCGATGTGCTGCTATTGGCTGATGGAGGATCCGGGAGCGATGTCGGAAACGGGACTGTCCACCGAGTGGTCGCGCGCGCTGGGGCTGCGGCTGCCGGTCGTGAACGCGCCGATGGGCGGGGTGGCGGGCGGCAGGCTGGCGGCGGCGGTCGCGGCGGCCGGTGGCCTGGGCATGATCGGGATGGGGAGTGCGGGATCGGTGGAGGCCCTCGAACGGGAACTGCCGCACGTCGCCGACGCTCCCGGTCCCGTCGGGATCGGTCTGGTGGACTGGGTGGTGGCCGCCCGTCCCGGGCTGTTCGAGCTCGCTCTCTCGGCCGCCCCCGCGCTGCTGTCGGTGAGCTTCGGGTCCGACCTGTCGTGGGCCGGGCGGGCCCATGCCGCCGGAATCCGCACGGCGACACAGGTTTACACCGTCGACGATGCCCGGCGTGCGCGCGATGCCGGCATCGATGTCCTGGTGGCACGCGGTCTGGAGGGCGGCGGGCACGGCGCTCCCGAGCTGGCGACCCTGCCGCTGCTGGAGGCCGTCCTCGACGCGGTGCCGGGTCCGGTGCTGGCCGCCGGTGGGATCGGGTCGGCGCGCGGGGTCGCCGCGATGCTGGCGGCCGGGGCCTCGGGAGTGTGGCTGGGGACCGCCCTGGCCGCCTGCGCCGAATCGCTGCTGTCGGCGGGTGGCCGGCGGGCCCTGCTCGCTGCCGAGGACACCGACACCATCGTGACGCGGACCTTCGATGTCGGCATGGAACTGCCTTGGCCGCAGCGGTTTCCGGCCCGGGTGCTGCGCAACGACTTCACCGCGCGCTGGCACGACCACCTCGGCGAACTGGCCGGTGACACTGCCGCGCGGTCCGAGCTGAGGGCCGCCAATGCCGCCGACGACCCGAGTATCGCCCCGATCGACGCGGGCCAGGGTGTCGGCCTGGTCACCGCGGTGCGCCCGGTCGCCGACGTGCTGATCGAAATGTGTTCGGGCGCCGCACGCCTGCTCGGTCGCTGACTTCGGGCGGCGTGATACCCGCCACCGTCGGCGGCGGTCGGCGCTGTCCCGTTCGCGCCGACCTGACAGAATGAGCTGCCGCCGCATGTCGGGCGGGAAGTCGCATGGAACGGAGTTATCGATTGAGCGCGTCTGACACGACGGTTCTGGTCACGGTCACCGGACCCGACAAGCCGGGCGTCACATCGGTACTTCTGGCCGCCCTGGCCAATAGGGCGGTGAGCCTGCTGGATGTGGAGCAGGTCGTGATTCGCGGCCGGCTCACCCTGGGCGTGCTGGTGTCGTGTCCCACCGATCCCGAAGCGCTGCAGGATCAGCTCGAGGACGCCATGGCCTCCATCGGCATGGATGTCGATGTGGAGATCGGGGCGAGCGCCGTCTCGGGCGCGAAGCTGTCCACCCACGCGGTCGTGGTGCTGGGTTCGCCGGTCACCGCGCGCGCTTTCAGTGCCATCGCGCGCAAGCTGGCCGCGCAGCGGGTGAACATCGACTCCATTCGTGGCATCGCCGACTATCCGGTCACCGGCCTGGAACTCATGGTCACCGTCCCTACCGCCGACGCGGACGCCGAGACCGAGCTGCGCACCACGCTGGCCGCGGTCGCCGCCAAGGAGAGCGTGGATGTCGCCGTCGAGAAGGCGGGCCTGGCGCGACGGGCCAAGCGGCTCATCGTGTTCGACGTGGACTCCACCCTCATCCAGGGCGAGGTCATCGAGATGCTGGCCGCGCACGCCGGTGTCGAGGAGGAGGTCCGCAAGGTCACCGAGGCGGCCATGCGCGGCGAGATCGACTTCTCCGAATCCCTGCGGCAGCGGGTGGCGACCCTGGCCGGGCTGGACGCCTCGGTCATCGACGAGGTCGCCGAGCGGATCGAGCTCACCCCCGGCGCCCGCACCACCATTCGCACCCTGCGCCGCCTGGGTTTCCGCTGCGGCGTGGTGTCCGGCGGTTTCCGTCAGGTCATCGAGCCGCTGGCACACGAGCTGGAACTGGACTTCGTGCAGGCCAACACCCTCGAGATCCGCGACGGCAAGCTGACCGGCGCGGTGGTCGGGGAGATCGTGGACCGGGAGGCGAAAGCCGTTGCGCTGCGCCGATTCGCGGCCGAGACCGGGGTGGCCATGGACCAGACCGTCGCGGTCGGCGACGGCGCCAATGACATCGACATGCTCAATGCCGCCGGGCTGGGGATCGCGTTCAACGCCAAGCCCGCGCTGCGTGAGGTCGCCGACGCGGCGCTGTCGCACCCGTTCCTGGACGCGGTGCTGTTCATCCTGGGCGTCACCCGCGACGAGGTCGAGGCGGCCGATGCCCGCGACGGCGGTATCCGCCGGGTGCCGCTGCCTCGCTGAGGCATGTGGTTCCTGCCTCGCTGAGGCATGTGGTTCCTGCCTCGCTGAGGCGTGTGGCCCTGCCTCGCTGGGCAGGCAACGCGTCCAATTCGGTTGCGGCACTCGCGGCTACGCTCTCGGTACCGTGGTCGGGGAGTCCGGCCATGATCGAAGGAGAGTCCGTGCGTGTGCGAATGCCGCTGGCAGTGGTGATGGCCGGGCTGGCGCTGGCCGGCTGCGGCACCTCGGCCGATCCGAACGAGACGAAGCCGGTGTCGGCCACCAGCGTCGCGGTCACCACCGCGGTGCAGGCGACCCCGTCCGCGCACGCGGCGGTGCAGGTCGGCGCGGACTCCGACGGCAAGGATGTGAGCCTCGCGGTCGGTCAGGGCCTGATCATCACCCTCGAGGCCAACCCGACCACCGGGTACGCCTGGGAGCTGGGCGGCCTGGACCAGAACGTGGTGAAGCAGAACGGCTCGCCGGAATACGAACAGGACCCGAAACCGTCCGGCACGGTCGGGGTCGGCGGTAGATCGGTGGCGAATTTCGTGGCGGTCGCGGCGGGTTCGACCCGATTGAGCCTGCAATACAAGCGAGCCTGGGAACAGGGTGTGGAGCCCGCCAAGAGCTTCACCCTGAACCTGACGGTTCATTAGCGAACAGTTGTGTAGGAGTGGTTGTGTCGAGCGTCGGATCCACCATCGATGCCGGTTTCGTGGCCAGGCACGCGGAATTGGCGCGGGGATACGGCGGCGGGGGCGATCCGGCGGACCCGGCGCTCGTGCAGGCCATGCAGATGGTGCTGCACATTCCGAAGAACGATCCGCCGGCGCGCAGCGCACTTCTGGCAGCCGCTGCCTCGGCGGTGGTGGCGCTGTGCCTCGACGAGCGGGTCGGGCCCGATGGGGAGTGGGAGGAGCGTTATCTGACCTGGAAACGCTCGCGTATTCGCAAGGTGGCGCGGCGGGCGCGCGGGGCGCAGTGGCTGGCGGCGCAGGAAGTCGACGGTGTCACAGTCGAATTCGCGGGTGCGCAGGCGCGGGCGCTGGTGCCGGGACCGGTCGGCGAGGTGGATCCGCGCATCCGGCGTCTGCAGATCAGCGGCACCGAGCTGCCGGTGGCGGAGGAGATCGCAATCGATCCGGAAAGTCCGGTGCTATGGGTGAACGCGGAACTGGGTATGACTGTAGGTAAGGCCGCGGCACAGGTAGGGCATGCCAGCATGTTGCTGGCAGGCGCTCTGCCGGTGCAGCGGGCGTATGCGTGGGCCGCACAGGGATTCCGGTGCACCGTCGCGGAGGCCGATCCGGGCCGCTGGGCGGAATTGCAGCGGCGGGTGGCCGAGGGCAGCGCGGTGGCGGTGCGCGATGCCGGTTTCACCGAGGTGGCACCGGGGTCGACGACCGTGATCGCGGTGGCGTAGTGCGAATGTCGCACTAGCGAAACCGGATGGTCGGCGCACTGACCCATATGGGCAGCGCATATCGACTTCCCCGGACGGGTCGGCAAGGATCGATTCACGTTTCCTCGAAAGGAAACCACCGAAATGACAACACTGCTGGTTGTTCTCATCGTGTGGGCGGCGCTCTCGGTCCCGGCGGCACTCGTTCTGGCGCGCATGTTCCGGTCCACGCGGGCGGACGCGCGGGACCGCGGGTTGGCGGGCCCGGAGCGCGAACCATCGGAATTCGACGGCGGCGCACACGAAATCGCTTATCGACATCGCAATTCCGGAGAGGACACGCACCGAGTTTTCCCACCGCGTTGACGATCGTCCAGGGCGGTGGGCCAAGATGGACCCCGTGCCGCAACCGGATCCAGATCTGCTCATCGATTTCAGCGACGTCACCGTCCGACGTTCCGGACATACCCTGGTCGGTCCGGTCACCTGGCAGGTGGAATTGGACGAACGCTGGGTCGTGCTCGGCCCCAACGGCGCCGGCAAGACCTCGCTGCTGCGCATGGCCGCCGCCGAGATGCACCCCACCTCCGGGGTCGCCAACCTGCTCGGCGAGACCCTGGGCCGGGTCGACATCAACGAGCTACGCCCGCGCATCGGCCTGTCCTCGGCCGCCATCGCCAGCCGGGTGCCACTCGACGAGACGGTCGCCGACCTGGTGGTCTCGGCCGGCTACGCGGTGATGGGCCGCTGGCGGGAGAGCTACGACGACATGGACACCGATCGGGCCGTCGACATTCTGGAAAGCCTGGGCGCGGAACACCTTTCCGATCGCACCTACGGGACGCTGTCGGAGGGGGAGCGCAAGCGGGTGCTCATCGCCCGCGCGCTCATGACCGATCCGGAACTGCTGTTGCTCGACGAACCGGCCGCCGGGCTGGATCTGGGCGGGCGTGAGGAGCTGGTCGAACGGCTCGGCGATCTGGCCGCCGATCCGGACGCGCCCGCCACCGTGCTGGTCACCCACCATGTGGAGGAGATTCCGCCGGGCTTCACCCACGGCATGCTCCTCAATGAGGGCAGTGTGGTCGCGCAGGGTCTGCTCACCGATGTGCTGACCTCCGAGAACCTGAGTGACGCTTTCCGTCAGTCGATTCAGCTGGACCGCATCGAGGGGCGCTACTTCGCGCGCCGCAGTCAGCGCTTCGGACGGCACCGCAACCGCTGAAAGCCGCCTCCCGCAACCTGTCTCGCGAACCGCGGCGCGCTGCCATTGCGTCCACCGCCATCACAGGGCAAACTATCCGCAACTGCCGCGGATGGAGGGAGCTGGCTGTGGGCCGGAGTATCGGCGCCATCACGATTCTGGCCATCGCGGTCGTCGCCACCGGCTGCGTGGCCGATCCACCGGCCGCCCAGCGGGTTTCGAATTCGCATGCGGCGGAAACCCTCGGCAGGGCCACGGTCCCGTCGGACCTGGACGGTAGGACGGTGCAGCTCAGCTATGACAGCGGCTCGGGCGGCACCATCGTCTTCTCGGCGGACGGGCGCACCCTGACCTACACCACCGCCGACACCGGACGTGGGTCGAGCACGCCGGTCGCGGTCGCATCCATCGAGGCTGGCATCTTCCTGGTTACCTGGACCGACGACACGGGCGCGGTGGTCAGCCAGGTGCAGGACTATCGGACCGGCAAGGTGGAGGGCACCTGGACCCGGCGCGATGGCGCCGGTCGGGCCGTCATCGAAACCCGCACCGGATCAGTCCATTCGACGGACTGACCGGCGAACCCGCAGCCGTGGTATCGCTTAGCCGAGGCAACGGTTATGGTGCGAAAGGTGAGCGAAGCAATGGCCCAGTCCGAATCCCAGCCCGCGGCTGCGCCCGTCAAAGACGCGTCCACGGTCATGCTGGTGCGCGACGGTGCGCACGGGCCCGAGGTGTTCCTGCAGCGTCGAGTGGGCGGCATGGCCTTCGCGGCCGGCATGACCGTCTTCCCCGGCGGCGGCGTCGACCCCTCCGACGCGTCCATCGCACTGGACTGGGCCGGACCCGAACCCGCCTGGTGGGCCGAGCGATTCGGCATCGACACCGGCCGCGCCCAGGCGCTGGTCTGCGCGGCGGTGCGCGAGACCTTCGAGGAGTGCGGGGTGCTGCTGGCGGGACCGACCGCCGATAGCGTCGTCAGCGACACCGCGGTCTACGCCGAAGCGCGCGGGCAGCTGGAACGCCGCGAACTGTCCTTCGCCGAATTCCTCACCCGCGAGAACCTGGTGCTGCGCGCCGACCTGCTGCGCCCGTGGGACAACTGGATCACCCCGGTGATCGAGCCGCGCCGCTACGACACCCGCTTCTTCGTCGCGGTGCTGCCCGAGGGCCAGCTCGCGGACGGCGCCACCTCCGAGGCCGAGGTGGTCGCGTGGTGCACTCCCGCCGAGGCCATCGACCGCTGGCGCGAGGGTGTGGACGTGCTGCTGCCGCCCACCTGGACCCAGCTCGCGGTGCTGAACGAATTCGCCTCCACCGCCGAGATTCTCGCGGCCACCCGGGACATCACCCCGATCATGCCGGTGTACGACCCGTCGGGCGGCGGCCCCGCGCTGGCGTTCCCGCACGCCGACCGCTACTTCGCCGAGCTGCCCGACAATTCGCGCATCCGTGGTTCGCAGCGACCCGAGTAGCGCCCGCCCGGGCGGGGCGTCCCCGTGCCCGGGCCCGAAGTAGGGTGATCGGCTGTGGCCGAATTCGTGACCGTGGACCGGGGTGTGGCGGAGCATGTCGCCGTGCTCCGCGTCGCACGCCCGCCGATGAATCTGATCGATCTCCAGGTGGCGCTGGAGGTGGCGGCGGCGGCCGAGGAGATCGCGGCCGACGCGTCGATCGCGGCCGTGGTGGTCTACGGCGACGAGCGGGTGTTCTCCGCCGGTGACGAACTGGCCGAACTGGCCCGGCTCACCCCCGAGCAGGCGCAGGCCATGGCCGCCGATTTCCAGTCGGCGCTGAGCTGCCTGGCCCGGCTGCCGCAGCCGACCGTGGCCGCCATCAGCGGATACGCCCTCGGCGCGGGGCTGGAGCTGGCCCTGGCCGCCGACCGCCGCATCATCGGCGACAATGTGAAACTGGGCCTGCCGCAGATCAAGGCCGGGCTGATCCCGCTGGCCGGTATCCGCCGGTTGAGCCTGCTGATCGGTCCTTCGCACGCCAAGGATCTGGTGTACAGCGGCCGGTTCGTGGATCCGGAGGAGGCCGCGGCGCTCGGCCTGGTCGACGAGGTGGTCGCGCCCGACGAGGTGTTCGCCGCCGCCCTGCGGTGGGCCAAGCAGTTCACCGATGGTCCGCGCACGGCCCTGGCCGCCGCCAAGCGGGTGTTCGAGGCGGGCACGCACGGCCACGATCGGGCGCGTCGTGAGTGGGCCGATCTGTTCGGCACCGAAGATCAGCAGCTTGGAACACGTTCTTATTTGGTCGACGGTCCGGATGCGGCCCGGTTCACCGGGCGTTGAGCAGCCCGATAACACCGTTCACCGGGGTATTCATTAGGCTGCCCGGCATGACAGTTGGTCCTGAAGACCCCGCGCCGAACCCGCACGCCACCGAGGCGGAGGTCCAGGCCGCGTATAGCGACAACAAGCTCGCCCAGGTCCTGTATCACGACTGGGAAGCCGAGACCTACGACGACAAGTGGTCCATCTCCTACGACGAACGCTGCATCGAGTACGCCCGCGGCCGCTTCGACGCCGTCGCCCCGAGCGCCGAGCTGCCCTACGACCGGGCCCTCGAACTCGGCTGCGGCACCGGCTTCTTCCTGCTGAACCTGATGCAGGCGGGCGTCGCCAAGCGCGGTTCGGTCACCGATCTGTCCCCGGGCATGGTCAAGGTCGCCACCCGCAACGGCCAGAACCTGGGCCTGGACGTGGACGGCCGGGTCGCCGACGCCGAGACCATCCCCTACGAGGACGACACCTTCGACCTCGTAGTGGGCCACGCCGTGTTGCACCACATCCCGGATGTAGAGCTGGCGCTCAAGGAGTGCCTGCGGGTGCTGAAGCCGGGCGGCCGGTTCGTGTTCGCGGGTGAGCCGACCACCATCGGCAACCTCTACGCCCGCAAGCTGGGCCAGGTCACCTGGAAGATCACCACCGAGATCACCAAGCTGCCGTTCCTCAGCGACTGGCGTCGGCCGCAGGAGGAGCTCGACGAGTCCTCCCGCGCCGCTGCCCTCGAGGCCGTCGTCGACCTGCACACCTTCGACCCGTCCGACCTGGAGCGCATGGCCCGCAGCGCCGGCGCCGTCGAGGTCCAGGCCAAGACCGAGGAATTCGCCGCCGCCCTGTGGGGCTGGCCGGTGCGCACCTTCGAGGCCGCCGTCCCCGACGAGAAGCTGACCTGGCGCTACCGCATGGCCCAGTACAAGGCGTGGCTGGCGTTCTCGGCCCTCGACGAGAAGGTGCTGCGCCACGTGGTGCCCCGCCAGTTCTTCTACAACGCCATGATCACCGGCGTGAAGCCCGGCGCCTCCGCCAAGTAGGCCGGTCCACGAATCCCCGTGGGCTACGCCTTCTCTCGCGCTGACATCGCCTACCTCGCCAGTCCGGCCGGCGCGGCCGCCCTGGCCGAGGTGGGCGATTTCGCGCTCACCCCCGCCTCGCTCCTGAAGGACCTGGAGCGCCTCCGCCGCGACCACGGCGACCACGCCCCCGTTCTCGTGGAAACGGTTCGCCTGCGCCGCCGCGCCGCCGCCAAACTCGGGGGCGCGGGCGAGTGGCTCTTCACCGACGACGCCCTCCAGCAGGCCACCCCGTCACCCGTGGCCCGCCGTCGCGCCCAACGCCTCGCGGGCCGCACCGTCCACGACGTCACCTGCTCCATCGGCGCCGAACTCGCCGCCCTCGCCGATGTCTGTCCCGCGGTCATCGGCAGCGACCTCGACGACGTCCGCCTGGCCATGGCGGCACACAATCTCGCTGCGCGACGAAACGTGTTGCTGGTCAAGGCGGATGCGCTGATGCCGTGCAGTACCGCTGAGGTCGTGATCGCGGATCCGGCGCGGCGGTCGGATGGGCGGCGGACGCATGATCCGGCGAAGCTACAGCCGCCGCTGCCGGATCTGCTGGCGGCGTATACCGGGCGGGAGCTGGCCGTGAAGTGTGCTCCCGGACTGGATTTCGACAAGCTCGGATGGGCTGGGGAGATCGAGGTCGTCTCGCTCGACGGGGCGGTTCGGGAAGCCTGCCTGTGGTCACCGGGCTTGGCGGAGCCCGGCGTCACCCGCCGGGCCGCCGTGCTGTCGTCCGCAGGGGAGCCGTGGACGCTCACCGATGCCGATCCGGACGACATCCCCGAGCGCGAGCCCGGGGAGTGGATCGTCGATCCGGACGGTGCGGTGGTACGCGCCGGTCTGGTCCGCCACTACGCCGCGAAACATGGTCTGTGGCAGCTCGATCCGCGCATCGCCTACCTGACCGGCGACAAGGTTCCCGAAGGCATGCGGGGGTTCCGAATCCTCGAGCGTATGGAATTCCGGGAGAAGCCCCTGCGCGCCGAACTACACCGCCGTGACTGTGGCCCCCTGGAGATTCTCACCCGCGGCGTCGACATCGACCCGGACGCCCTTCGCGGCCGCATCAAACCCCGCGGCTCCCAGCCACATACCCTCGTCGTCACTCGAATCGGCCGTCAGGCAACTGTTTTCCTCTGCGCCACCCCGTAGGGCCGTATCCGCCGCCCGCGCGCTGCGCCGAAGCTGCCCTCGGATGGCTGAAAGCCGTTGGCGATCAGCGGCTTCGGGAGATCAACCCTGGTAGGTGGTGCGGGTCGGCCGCATGACGAGGATGACGCGGTCGGCGTGGTCACCGACTGGCTTCTGATAGTCGAGGCCGTAGCGCTGGGCGAGGACGTCGAAGAACTCGCCCTCGGGGTCGGCGTCGATGCGCTCGATGACGCCGCGCACCTCGAGGTAGCGGTAGGGAGCCTCGGGATCGTTGATGCTCACCGCCACGTGCGGGTCGCGAGACGTATTGCGGTGCTTGGCGCGCGTGGTGGTCGTGGTGAAGCGCAGGAACTCACCGTCCCAGATCTGCCAGATCGGGGTGACCTGCGGGGTGCCGTCCGGATTCAGGGTGGCCAGGTGCGCGAAAAGCGGGCGGGTCAGCAGGTCGGTGTACTTGTCGGGGATGACGGGGTGGGTCACGGTGTGCTCCTTCAGAGTTGGGAGATCTCGACGATGCGGAAGCCGGCGGGGACGCCGTCGCCGTAGGGGCCGTTCTTGTCGAACTGGGAGACCGTGACCAGCGCGTGGCCGCCGGTGTGCACGATCGAGGTGGGGATGTCGAGCGCGGGGTCGGTGACCCGGTGCTGCAGTTCGGCTTTCGCGCCGTCGTCGGTGAGCCGCCAGCGGGACACGGCGTTCCCCTTGTTGTGTACGACCCACAGGGTGTCGCCGCGCAGTTCCAAGCCGTCGCCGTCGAGCGCGTCGCCGCCGGTGCGGGCGACCGGGTGCGCGGTCGGCTGCGGTCCGGTCGAAACCCGGTAGAGGTCGCCGTTGGTCATGTCGACCACGATCAGATACCGGCCCGCGTCGTCGGCCGCAATGCCGTTGAGGGTCATGGGATTCCGTGCGGCCGGGTCCTTGGCCGCGCCGAGGTCGAGGTATACCCGCAGTTCGCCGCCGTGCCCGCCGTGCGCGAGCGCGTCGGCGAGCTGGTCCGGTCCGATGCGGTAGACCACGTTCCGCACGCTGTCGGTGACATAGACGCTGCCGTCGGGGGTGATGGCCAGATCGTTGACGAACGGCTGCCCGGCGGCCGGGACGTCGAAGCGGGCGAGCAGGGCGCGAGTTCCGGTGTCGTACACCGTGATTCCCGCGGTGTGGTCGATCACCCAGAGCCGCCCGGCGGCATCGACCTTCACGCCGTTCGCGGTCCGGCGTCCGTCCGCGCCCGCGGCCAGAAAGGTCTCGGCCGCGGTCGTGCCCGGCGTGGCCCGGTAGATCGCGCCGGTGAGGAACGAGCTCGCGTACACGTCGCCGGTGCGCGGATCGACGGTGATGCTCTCCGGATACGCGCGCTCGGGCAGGTCGTACGCGGTGGTGATGCGGTCGGGCACTGAGGCGTTGTGGTCGGGCGCGGCGGCCGGCGTCGCCGCGTCGCCGGTGCTGCACGCCGCCGACACCAGCAGCAGCGCCGCCGTCACCGCGGGCGCGGCCCAGCGGCGAATCGGGTGGGACATAGATCGTGCCTTTCGATCCCGGTGGATAGAGATGACATCTGAGTGCGAGAGCGAAGATAGATTAGAACTCTAATGATCGTCAAGGCTCGAACAACTGCATGAGCTATCATGCCGGGGTGACGTCGATGCCGGTCGAAGAACGCCTGGGGACCTTCATCAAGCGCGCCGAGCAGGCGCTGATGGGTGCGAAGAACGCCGCCCTCAAACCCGCGGGCGTGACGATTCCGCAGTACGCGGCCCTCTACGTGCTGAGTGAGAACCCGGGCATTTCGGCGGCCGAGCTGGCCCGGCGCTGCGGCGTCACGCCGCCCACCATGAACACGGTGCTCACCAATCTGCGCGAGCGCGGCCTCATCGAGCGCACTCCGCACGCCTGGCACCGCAATGTGCTCGAGACCCGGCTCACCGAGGAGGGCCGCACCGTCATGCACGCCGCCGACAAGCGGGCGGTCCCGGTCGAGCGCGCGCTGGCCGCGGAGTTCACCGATGCCGAGCGGGAGGCACTTATGTCCCTGCTGGAGCGGGCGGCCACCCTGCTGGATTCGGTGCGGCCGGACTGATCCCTAACGGTCGCTGATCGCGCTGAAGTCGGTGACGAATCTGGTGAGCAGCCGGGCGAATTCGGTGCGGTCGCGCTCGCCCCAGGCCGCGGTCGCCTCGGCGAAGACGGCCTGGCGGTTGGCGTGGGCGCGGTGCAGTGCGGTCTGCGCGGCGGGCGTGAGGTGCAGGTGGATGCGCCGCGCATCGTGCTGGTCGGCGCGGCGTTCCAGCAGGCCCTCGGTGACCGCGCGCGCCACCAGGCGGCTGGCGCGCGGCTGATCCACGCCCAGCGCGGTCGCGATGTCGGTGACGGTGGCCTCCCCGTCGCGTGCCTCCACCGCGTCGAGCACACCGAAGACGGTCGGATCGACGGCCGGTCCGCCCCCGCGGGCCGCGAATCTATTGAGCGCGCGCCGGGTCTGGCTGCGCCGGATGGCCACCATGGCGCGCTCGATGGCGGCGATCGCGGGGTCGTTGTCCTTCACCCTTGCCATCGTACAATCACTTGCTAAAGTACATGTATATGTAATGTGACAACTGTTTGGAGGCGGTCATGACCGACACCCCGAAGCCGATCGGCTACTGGTTCAAGCACATCGACGAGACCCTCGAAGACAATTTCGCCACCCTGCTCGCGACCGAGGGCCTGCGGCGTCGCCACTGGCAGATCATGCATACCCTCGCCGGCGGCGCACTCGACGCGGCCGGGCTCGATGTCGCCCTCTCGCCGTTCCTGAACACCCAGGACCCCACGGCCGCACCATATGTCGGCACACTGCTCGACCGCGGCTGGGTCGTTCTCGATGCCGTGGGTACCTACGCCCTCACCCCCGAGGGCGTCGGCGCGCACGCGAAACTGCTGGAGCGCATCAGGATTCAACGCACGGCGGCCACCGAGGGCCTCAGCGACGACGACTACCGCACGCTGCTCGATCTGCTGCAGCGCGTCTCGGCGAACGTCGACGCGTTCGCGCTGACCTTGCGGTAGCCGACGCCCGTCACGGGCCCGGCGGCACCCCTTCGACCCGGGGCGTGGCGCACCTTCCGCACTGTCACCCCCGCGTAGGCCGTCGGCCTGCTGATGGTGAGCATGGCTTCAGACTGCCTCGGGCGATCTTCCGGCGGTAGGTGACCATCGCGGATCCATAGGCCACGACCAGGATTCCGACGCACAGGCCAACGCTGTCCGGGCCGTCGAGCCGGACGCGGTGTTACTTCTCGGGTTTGAACACGAACAGCTCGCCGATGCGGGTGGTCACCACGACCTCGCCCTGATCGCCCACGGCGGTGGCCACGGTCGTGCCCTCCGCGCCGGGCAGCTCGTTCGACTGCACCGTGGCGCCGGTCTTCGTGTCGAAGGTCACCAGCGTCAGCTTGTCGCCGATCGGTGCGACCGTGTACCCGGTCCCGCCCGCCGTCTGCACCGGCCGCCCGCGCAGCTCCAGATCCTTGCGCTCCCAGGCGATCTCGGCGCTGCCACCCTTGTCGCGCAGCGCGACCAGATGCCCCTCGTCGCCGGCGGGCACCAGCAGCCCGTCGGATACCGAGATGCCGCCGCGCGCCGGGAAACCGAGATCCTGCACCCATTTGGTGTGCCCGGTGGCGGCGTCCACGGCCATCAGCCGGTTGGTGTTGTCGCCGACGTACACCGTGGACCCGTCGGACGACAGCGCCGGGCTGGTGGCGCTGCCCTGCTGGAGCACCTGCGCGGTCCAGTCGACGTGAACGTCCTTGCCGCCGTAGGTGAGCGCGATCAGTGCGGCCGCTTTGTCGCCCGGCTTCCACACCGTCGCGTAGAACCGCCCCGACTTCTGGTCTACCGCCGACACATTCGCGATCGGGCACTGCGGCCCGCCGGTCGCGCAGTCCTCCAGGCCCTGCCCGTCCGGCGGCCGGCTCAGCGACGGGTTGGCCAGGAAGTCGGGCTCGCCGAGCAGCTGGAAGGTGGACACCTGCCGATCGCCGGTCTGCCGGCTGAGCACGTCCACCTGTCCGGACTGGGTCACCGACAAGACATTTCCGTCGCCGGTGAACTGCACCGACACCGGTGTCCCGGCAGCCGGGGTCCGCCAGCGCGGCTGCCCGAGATTGTTGAAGGAGTTCACCGCGCCGTCGTCGCCGACGTACACATTGCCGGTGCCGTCCACCGCGGAGCCGCCGTCGACGGCGCTGGGGCCCATGGGATTGCAGAACCGCTTGCGGCCGGTCGGCATCTGGAACGCGAGAATATTGCAGGCATTGGCGCGGGTCGTGACGTACAGCTGCCCGTCGCCGCCGATGGTCACCGGCTGCGCGACCGGACCGCCCACGGGCCGAGACCAATTCAGCGCCAGCTTCCGCGACCCGGTGACCGGACTCGACCCGCTGTTGTGCGCGTCGCGGAAGGCCAGCGGCCACCCCTTGCCCGGGCCTACTCCGATGTCGTCGACCTTGGTGCTGCCGAACGTGCACGCGGTCAGCGTGAACAGCCCGGCGCCCGCCACTGCCAGCACCTTCGCCCCGGTGCGGGTGCGTCGTTCACGTCCGGTCCGCCGCCTGCCGTTTCGCACCTGCTGGTGTCCCTTCTGCCAGTACGGAAGTCTGTCGTTTCCTCGCCGGGCCGCTACAGCCGGAGCACAGCCTACTTTCACGCCCTGTGAGGGGGGCGGATACCCTCGTTGAAACGACCGGTGAACACAGGGAGTAGTTCGTGACGAGCATGTGGGGCGCACCGCTGCGCTCGCGTTGGCGGGGGTCGCGCCGCCGTGACCCGGAGCAGGCGCGTTTCCTCACCCCTGCGTCCCTCAAGTGGGTTCTCGCCAATCGCGCCTACACGCCCTGGTATCTGGTGCGCTACTACCGGCTCTTCAAGTTCAAGATGGCCAATCCGCACGTGGTGTTGCGCGGCATGGTCTTCCTGGGCCGCAATGTCGAAATCCACGCCACCCCGGAACTGGGCCGGCTGGAGATCGGCCGCTGGGTGCACATCGGCGACGGCAATGCCATTCGCTGCCACGAGGGTTCGCTGCGCATCGGCGACAAGGTGGTGTTCGGCAAGGACAATGTCGTCAACACCTACCTCGATATCGAGATCGGCGAATCCACCCTGGTCGCCGACTGGTGCTACATCTGCGACTTCGACCATGTCACCGACGACATCAACCTGCCCATCAAGGACCAGGGCATCGTGAAGTCCCCGGTGCGCATCGGCCCCGATACCTGGATCGCCGCCAAGGTCACCGTTCTCCGCTCCACCCGGGTCGGCCGCGGCTGCGTGCTCGGTGCCCACGCCGTGGTCAAGGGCGACATCCCCGACTACTCCATCGCCGTCGGCGCCCCCGCCAAGGTGGTCAAGAACCGCAAGGACGCCTGGGACTCCGCCGCCGAGAAGCGCGCCGCCCACCTGGCCGCCCTTGCCGACATCGAGCGCAAGAAGAGCGGCGTCTCCGCTTCCTGACAGATCACCGCACGGAGGCGGGCCGACAGATCACCGCACGGAGGCCGGGCCGACAGATCACCGCACGGAGGCCAGGCCGACAGATCACCGCACGGAGGCCAGGCCGACAGATCACCGCACGGAGGCCAGGCCGACAGATCACCGCACGGAGGCCGGGCCGTGATGCCCGGCCTTTGTCACGCCCGCCCGGTACCTTCAGGCGCATGCACCGCTACGCCGCCTTCCTGCGCGGGATCATGCCCACCAACCCCAATATGCGCAGTGAGAAACTGCGCGGCGTCTTCGAAGGCCTCGGCTTCGAGAAGGTGAGCACCCTGCTCTCCAGCGGCAATGTCGTCTTCCGGTCCGCCGACTCCGATGTCCCCGCTCTGGAAGCCAAGATCCAGCAGGCCCTCAACTCCGAGCTGGGCATCCCCGGCGGCACCCTGATCCGCACCCACGCCCAGCTTCAGGACCTCATCGACTCCGACCCCTTCGCCGGCCTCACGCACGGCCGCGAGACCTACCTGACGGTCACCTTCGTCCGCGACACCCCGAAGTCCCTCCCCGAATTCCCCCGGGACGAATCCACGGTCCGCCTCGTCCGCTTCGACAAGCCCTGCCGCGCCCTGCTCTCGGTCATCGACAACACCGACCCCAGCACCACGGGTTTCATGGCCGTCGTCGAGAAGGCCTACGGCAAGGACATCACCACCCGCACCTTCCTGACGATCCAGAAGACTCTCAAAAAGATGGCCGCCTAACGCATTTCGCTGTGTCGGCCCGGCCCGAACCACGGCCGCCGGGTTGGCGGTCACGTTCAGGACGGTGCTCCCGGACCCGGTGAGCAGGTTCGCGCGTCGGCCTACGGGCCGTCGTGCGGTGCGATACCGTGGGCCGGTGACTCTCGGATTTCGAGCTGTGCTGACCGGTGTGGCGTCTGTGGCGCTGGTGGGATCGCTCGCCGCGAATGCTCATGCGACGCCGTCCACTGGCATCAGTGCGGTGATCCTCTCGCAGACCACCATCGGCGGTATGGACTACATTCTGCGCGAAATCACCGTGGCGCCAGGCGGTTCCACCGGGTGGCATTACCACGATGGAACGCTGTACGCGCTGGTGCGGCAGGGGGAGCTGAGCCATTACGGGTCGGACTGCGCGGTGGATCAGACCGGCGGGCCGGGCACGGCGCTCGTGGAGCGGGCCGGGGCGGGGAATGTGCATCTCGAGCGGAATTTGGGCACCGAGCCACAGGTTCTCGATGTGCTGTATGTCCTGCCCGCGGGCAGTTCGCTGTCCGAGGATGCGCCGAATCCGGGCTGTCCGTTCGACTGACCGCCTGCCGGGAACCGACAGTCCATTGACCCCGAATTAGAACTCGTTCCAATTCGGGGCGTAGGGATGTCCCAGGGTGAATTCGAGCCCGGGGGCTCAGTACGGCTGGTTCGGGTCGCGCTCGGGGAGCGGGCGTTCCGCGATCACGGGACGGCCGAGCGGTGTCCGGACCCGGCGCTTGGCGGCCTGGTAGACCAGGGCGGTCTCCTCGGCGACCACGTCCCAGGCGAAGTCGGCGGTCAGCCGCTCGCGGGCGGACCAGGCGCGATCCTGGGCGGCGGCGGGGTCGTCGAGCACCGAAATCACCGCGTCCGCAACGCCGTTCACGTCGGCCGGTTCGAAGGAGGCGCCGGTGACGCCGTCGGTGACCAGGTCGCCGAGCCCACCGGCGGTGGAGGTGACCAGTGGCGTGCCCGCAGCCGCCGCCTCCAGCGCGACGATGCCGAAGGGCTCGTAGCGGCTGGGCAGCACGATGGCATCGGCGCTGTGCAGCCAGCCGAGCAGATCGGTGTGATCGAGCTTGCCCACGAAGTTGACCGCCCGCGCCACCCGATGCGCGCGGGCCCGCTCACGCAGCCAATCGAATTGGGTGCCGATACCGGCCACCGTCAGGGTCGTGCCCGGGTGCGCCTTGCGGATCCGCGGCAGCGCGGCAATAGCGTCCTGGATGCCCTTCTCGTATTCCAGCCGGCCCACGTACAGCAGCCGCGGCGGACCGGAGCGCGGCGCGCGCTCACGGAAGGTCCACGCGCCCACGTCGATACCGTTGCGGATCACCGTCATCGGCACCCGCTCGGCACCGTAGAGCCGGTGCACCTCGTCCTTCATGGACTCCGAACAGGTGATGAGCGCGTCGGATTCGTGCGCCAGCCACCACTCCACCGAGTGCACCTGCCGATTCACCCGTCCCGACACCCAGCCGCTGTGCCGGCCCGCCTCGGTGGCATGAATGGTGGAAACCAGTGGCACGTCGTAATACTCGGCCAGCGTGATGGCCGGGTGTGCGACCAGCCAGTCGTGCGCGTGCACGACGTCCGGCGTCCAGCCCTCGCCGATGCCGGGCTTGTTCAGCGCGATGCCGGCCCGCACCATGGCGTGCCCCATGGCCAGCGTCCAGGCCAGCATGTCCTCGCCGAAATCGAACGACGGCGGATCCTCGGCGACCGCCACCACCAGCACGCCCTCCTCGATGAAGGAGTGCGTCGGGTGGGTGGTGGCGTCGGTGCCCATCGGACGGCGCGCCAGCACGACGACTTCGTGCCCGGCGGCGGCCAGTTCGACGGCGAGGTGATGCACGTGGCGGCCCAGCCCACCGACTACGACGGGTGGGTACTCCCACGACACCATCAAGATCTTCATGCGGGTCCTTCTGCAGCGGGGCCGAGCCTGCGCGCATCGAGCGCGGGGAAGAGTCCGTCGGCCGCGTACCATCCTGCCGCCAACTGGCCCGCTTTGGCGAGTTGCCCGGCCGCCACCGCCGCGGCGATCTCGCGCACGGCGTGGGCGTGTTCATGGGCGCGGTCACGCGCGTATCCGGCCGCGGAATCCTTCGACACCATGAACGCCCAGTCGCTGGAGACGGCGAGGATCGCCTCCCGCAGCAGTTGGTCGGCAACCGTGTCGCGGAGCCCGAATCGGTCGCTGTACAGCGACCCGGCGTCCACCCGCATCTTGTCGAGGGTGTCCAGGGCCAGCCGCACCACCTCGGTGTTGAGCTCGACCAGATCCGCGACCTGGTCCCCGGCCCACACCCGCCAGTCCTTGCCCGAACCCCAGGAGGAGTCGGCCAATTCGACGCGTTCGCCCACGTAACCACGGGCCCGCGCATCGGCGAGCGTGCCGACGGTGACCCCCGCCTCGGGCAGCGCGCGCAGCACCTGTTCGAGCCACTGCGGGCCCTCGTGCCACCAGTGCCCGAACAGTTCGGTGTCGAATGCGGCCACCACCAGCGCCGGGCGACCGATTCGTTCCGACTCCGAGATCAGCCGCTCCCGCACGGTCGCCACGAAGTCCGCGACGTCCTTCTCGATGGCCGCGGCGGCGAGTTCGGGATCATAGGGGGCCTTGTCGGGGCCCGCGACGGTCTTGCCGGTGACGCGCGCCGGCTTCAGTCCGGTGGCGTGATCGTAGTGATGGAAATCACGGTAGTAGGGCTGCCCCGGGTACCCGGATTTCGGCGACCACACCCGGTAGCTGACCGTCAGATCGCGGCCGAACGCCACCACATCCGAATCCCACACCGGCCGCCCGAGCGTGGTGTCACCGCGCAGTGCGGGACCGTCCACCATGAAGTGCGAGATGCCGACCTTGTCGTAGGTCTGTTCCATCCCGGGCGTGAACCCGCACTCGGGGGCCCAGATGCCGGCGGGCGTGTGCCCCCATCGGGCCCGCGCGTCCGCCAGTCCCTCGGTCAGTTCGTACTCGCGCAGCCGCGGATCCAGCAGCGGCTGGAACGGATGCGACAGCGGCCCGCCCAGCAATTCGATGGCTTCGGCGTCGATGAGCTCGCGCCACACCGGCGAGGACCCGTGCATCCAGCGCGTTTCGAAATCGTCGAGAGCCGTTGTGGCGAGCCGGTGTTCGTGCCCGCCGAGCGCGGTATTGCCCGCCATGGACGCCTCGTCGGCGCGTAGCCGCCAGTTGCCCAGCCAGTGGTGCATGCCCTTCAGGCAGTGCGGGTCATCCAGCTGCGCCGCCAGCACCGGCGTGATCCCCAGGCTGATCAGGTGCGAACGGCCCTCGGCCGCAAGGGTTCTCAGCACCTTGGCCACGGGCAGGTAGGACGCCGCCCACGACTGGTACAGCCACTCCTCGCCGACCGGCCAGCGCCCGTGATGGGCCAGCCACGGCAGATGTGAGTGCAGGACCAGCGTGAACTGTCCCGGCACCGGGGAAAGCTTGTCCGTCACGGCTTCACCGCGACGGCCAGCAGATCCAGGCTGGCGTCGATATTCCGCTCGGTGCCGGCGACCAGTTCGAAATCGTCGATGCGCACGGCGGCCACGTCCGCCGCCAGCTCCGCCGGCCACGGCTCGCCCGCCAGCGCCCGCTCGATCTGCGCGTCGATGATCGACCCGCCCCACTTCGCGTCCAGCGCCACCAGTTCGGGCCCGTGGAAGATGCCGGCCATGAGCTCCACGGTGAAACCGGCCTCGACGAGAAGTTCGGTCATCTCGGCGGCGTTCAGCTCACGCGTGTGAAAAGGGTTGAGCGGCGTATCGCGTCCGGGGGAGAAGGTGATCCGGTTGGGCGTGGAGATCAGCAGCTTGCCGCCGGGCCGCAGCACCCGCAGGCATTCGCGCAGGAACTGCGCCTGGTCCCAAAGGTGCTCGATCACTTGGAAGTTCACCACGATGTCGACCGAGGCGTCGTCGAGCGGCAGCTCGGCCAGGTTGCCCTGCACCATCCGCACCCGCGGGTACTTGGCGCGCACGTGCGCCACCGCGCTGTCGTCGTAGTCCAGGCCGGTGACCTGCGCGGCGACGCCGGCGATCATATTGGCGCCGTAGCCTTCTCCGCTGCCGGCCTCGAGCACGACCTTGCCCGCGCAGTGCTCCAGCATGCGCACGTAGGCGATCTCGTGCCGCCGGAACCAGTAGTTCTCCTCGGCGATGCCGGGCACCGTCCGCTCACCGGTCAAAGGCAAGGGATCGGTGGGGTTTTCAACAGGACTCACGGCCTCGCTCATTGCTCCGACGTTAGCGGTTGTCCATATCACACCCGCGACCGGATCAGCCGATGCAGAAAGTCACACGCTAAGTTACCCACGAGTAACTTAACGTAGGGTAATCTCCCGGACGAGCTACTTGTGGACGTACGTGACGAACTCGTGCGACCGCCATACCCAGTGCCACCAGAACAGGAGGTCGACGAAGACCAATGCCGAACATCGTCGTACTGATCAAGCAGGTTCCCGACACCTGGTCCGAGCGCAAGCTGACCAGCGGTGACTACACCCTCGACCGCGAGGCCGCCGACGCCATCCTCGATGAGATCAACGAGCGCGCCGTCGAGGAGGCGCTGTTGATCAAGGAGGCGCAGGGCGGCGAGGTCACCGTGCTGGCCGCAGGCCCCGACCGGGCCACCGAGGCCATCCGCAAGGCCCTCTCCATGGGTGCGGACAAGGCCATCCACATCAACGACCCGGCCATCCACGGCTCCGACGCCGTGCAGACCGCCTACATCCTGGCCGCCGCGCTGGGCCAGATCGAGGGTATCGAGCTGGTCATCGCGGGCAACGAGGCCACCGACGGTCGCGCCGGCGCCGTTCCGGCCATCATCGCCGAGTACCTGGGTCTGCCGCAGCTGACCCACCTGCGCAAGCTCACCGTCGACGGCGAGCGCATCGCCGGCGAGCGTGAGACCGACGAGGGCGTGTTCAAGCTCGAGGCCACTCTTCCGGCCATCGTCTCGGTCACCGAGAAGATCAACGAGCCGCGCTTCCCGTCCTTCAAGGGCATCATGGCCGCCAAGAAGAAGGAAGTTCAGACCTTCACCCTGGCGGATCTGGGCGTCGACCCGGAGACCGTGGGCGTTGCGAACGCCGGCACCCAGGTGACCGGTGTGACCCCGAAGCCGGCGCGCACGGCGGGCGAGAAGATCGTCGACGAGGGCGAGGGCGGCAACCAGATCGCCACCTACCTGGTCGGCCAGAAGATCATCTAAAGCCCCCGAGCCCAACGACTTTCAGGAGATAGAAAAAATGGCAGAAGTTTTGGTGCTCGTGGAGCACGCTGACGGTGCGCCCAAGAAGGTGACCACCGAACTCCTCACCGCCGCTCGCTCGCTCGGCACCCCGGCCGCCGTCGTGGTCGGCCCGGCCGGCACCGCCGACAAGCTGGGTGACGCCCTGGCCGCCGCCGGCGCCGAGAAGATCTACGTCGCCGAGGGCGACGACGCCGAGGGCTTCCTCGTCACCCCCAAGGTCGACGTGCTCGCCGGCCTGTCCGAGTCCGCCGCCCCGGCCGCGATCCTGGTCGCCGCCACCGCGGAGGGCAAGGAGGTGTCGGGTCGCCTGGCCGCCCGCATCGGTTCCGGTCTGCTGATCGATGCCATCACCGTGAACGGTGACGGTTCGGTGCAGCACTCCATCTTCGGTGGCGCGTTCACCGTGGACGCCAAGGCCACCGGCGACGTGCCGGTGATCTCGGTGCGCCCGGGCGCCGTCGAGGCCGCCCCGCAGGCCGCCGCCGGCGAGAAGGTCGTCGTCGAGCTGCCCGCGCAGGAAGAGGGCGTCACCAAGGTCGTCTCGCGTGAGCCGAACGTGGGCGGCGACCGCCCCGAGCTCACCGAGGCCGCGATCGTGGTCTCCGGTGGCCGTGGTGTCGGCTCGGCCGACAACTTCGGCAAGGTCGTCGAGCCGCTGGCCGACGCCCTCGGTGCCGCCGTCGGTGCCTCCCGCGCCGCGGTCGACTCCGGCTACTACCCGGGCCAGTTCCAGGTCGGTCAGACCGGTAAGACGGTCTCCCCGCAGCTGTACATCGCCCTCGGCATCTCCGGCGCCATCCAGCACCGCGCCGGCATGCAGACCTCGAAGACCATCGTGGCCGTCAACAAGGACGAAGAGGCCCCGATCTTCGAGATCGCGGACTACGGCATCGTCGGCGACCTGTTCAACGTCGCCCCGCAGCTCACCGAGGCCGTGAAGGCCCACAAGGGCTGAACGCCCCTGCGGTGAAACGCAATCGGCTGTCCCCCGGCCCGAGCGGCCGGGGGACAGTCTTGTGTCCGGCCGGTGCCCGGTCGGTGCGATCCTCGGCGGGCGCGGTTCGGTACGGTCCGGTCGCGGCATCGAAAGGCATTGCACCAGGCCGGTTCTCATTACCGCTGCGTCGCGGCGGAATCCAGCCGATCGAAAGGCTGATATCCAGATATCAGAGGGGGAGGTGGGAGCTGTTGCCCGGGTGGCGCGGGGTCAGGCAGGCTTGGCCGGTGCTTGGGCGATTCGATCCGCGGCGGCGGCAGGTGGAGGCGGTTGCCGTCGAGAAGGTCGAGACGGCGGGGGACGCCTATCTGGCGGGGATTGTCGCGGGCTTGCATTTCGATCTGGCCGAATGGCTGGGGACGGACGCGCCGCCGAAGGTGTTCGATCGGGTTTCCGTGGCGTTGGATGTGCAGTTCACGTCGGTGGTGACGACCGGGGAGCCGGTGGACCGGGAGACTTTTCTGACGGGGCTGTGGGGTGCGCGGAATGCGGTGGCGGGGTTGGAGATCGAGGTTTCCGAGGTGCGGGAGATCGCTCGGAGCGGTCACCTGATCGTGGTCAGGTTCGTGGCGGAGAATTCGGTTGGTGGGGTCGGGACACGGCGATCGGTCACGGCGGTCCTGGTCACCGATGGACGCACCTACCTCTGGCGGACCGTCCACGAAACCGCGATGCCGGATACCGAAAGTCCCTCTCCCGCAGCGGGGTAGCTCAGCGGGCGACTCATCCGTAGACGCGGGCCGCGATGTGGCCGTCCGGGCGGATCAGCAGCGCGGTGGTGGGGGAGAGGTCGCACGACTTCCGGAGTTGTTCGGGGAGTTGGGATCCCGTGAGGAGAACGTGGCCGGGGCCGACCAGGTCCAGGGTGGAGCGGCCGTCGGGGAGCCAGGCGTGGGGGAGGCGGGCGCCGACGGCCGCTGACGGCGTGTAGGCGCCGGTGGCGATCGTCGTGCCGGTGTCGAGGTAGGTGGTCCCGAGCAGGAGTTCATCGTCGATGCGATAGCTGCCGCGGTTGCGGGCGTTCGCGGTGGAGGTGTCGATGACCTGACGAGCGAGTGGGCGGCGCTCGGATTCGTACGTGTCGAGCAGGGATCCGGGGGACGCGCCCGTCAGGACGGCGGCCAGTTTCCATGCGAGGTTGTCGACGTCGCCAATGCCTACGTTCATGCCATGGCCGCCGGTGGGCGGGATTGCGTGCGCGGCATCGCCGGCGAGCAGTACCCGGCCGGATCGGTAGGCGGCGGCCAGCCGCGCGTCCATGCGCCAGGTCGCGGTATCCCGGATGGTGATCTCCAGATCGGGTAGGCCGGTTCCTCTTCGTATGAGGGCCGTCAGGTCGAGGTCGCCGGGTTGCCTGCCCTGGAGCGGATGCTGGTAGATCCACTGGCGGTCGTTGTCGATGGCCAGGAATCCGCCGCCGCCGGTGAGGAAGTAGGAGGCACTCGCTCGATCCGCGACCAGTTCGCCCAGGGGTGCGTCGAAGCGGACGCTGAGGAATTCGTTCAGGCCGGTCGGGCCGTCCATGGTGATGCCGGCGCCGACTCGGACGGTACTGTGCGCACCGTCGCAGCCGATCAGCCAATCCGCTTGCAGCGTGGACTCTTCCCCGGTGTGCTCATCGCGCACGGTCGCGGTCACTCCGGGATCGGACTGCTCGTACGAGATCAGTCGCACGCCCCGCCGCACCGTATCGCCCGCGTGTGCGGACAGGACTCGCTCGAGCGCGTCCTGGGAGCAGACCAGGCCGGGTGTGGGCGTGTGGCCGGTGTCGTCCGAAACCGGCAGGGTGCGAACGTAATCCGGATCGTCGAGGGTGCGGCCGCGGAAGAACGCGACATGGTCGGCGGGCAGTCCCGCCGAGCGGATCTCCGCCTCGAGTCCGAGCCGTCGGAAGATCTCCATCGAGCGGGCCGAGATGCCCCGCGCTTTCGGGTGCGGGGACGGCTCGGTGCGGGCCTCGATGACTCGATGATCAATTCCCATCCGTGACAACAGGATCGACAGTGTCAGCCCGACGGGGCCGCCGCCGATCGCCAGTACCGAGGTACGCATCATCCTCCTGTAACGCCAATTATTTAGATTGACGTTACACTGTCGGAGTGGCGGATGACCAGAACCCGAGAGGGCTGTACTTCCTGGCCGACTTGGCGAATGCCGTGCGGGCCGGCAGCAGGGACGACGAGGTGCGGCGCATCCTGAGGGGGCATCGCGCGCCGGAACGCTATATCTCCGCCGAGCCCGCCGAGATCCGCCCCGCGGCCGCCCGGATAGCCGACATCCTCGATCTCGCGGAGCCCGATGCGGCGGCACATGCCATCAATGCCCTGCTGGCCGACTACCCCGCGCGCCCGACGCTCGTCCAATTCCCCGGTCGCCCATGGTCGATGCACTCACGCCCGCCGGAGGACGCCGATCCCGAATATTGGCTGCTGTCGAAGGCGGCGCTGGCGCTCGGCCTGTGGTTGAGCGATCGTGGCCGATGCGCCTGGGGGCGCTGTGCCGCCCCCGACTGTGGCCGCTTCTTCATCGATACCGGACGTCGGCAACCGCAGAAGTACTGCGGCACCACCTGTGCCACGAGAACCAGGGTGGCCGCGCACCGCCGGCGTTGATACCGGGCGACTCGGTCAAATGAATTGCCCGTCCGTTCCGCGGTGCGGCAGGCTGGACCGATGCCGATCTCACTGCCGTCCGACGTCGCCGAGAATATCGCTGACAGCTTCGGCGAGCGGGGGCCGGAGTGGCTGGCCGCGCTGCCGGGGGTGGTCGAGCAACGGTGTGCGACCTGGGGGTTGGAGGTCATCGGGGACAGCTTCGGTGGTGGGACGCACTCGTGGGTCGCGCCAGTGCGGCGTGTGGACGGCTCGGTCGCCGTCCTGAAGGTGCCGGTCGTCGACGAGGAGAACTACGGGGAGCCGACCGGGCTGTACTGCTATGGCGGGGATGGGGCGGTGCGGTTGTACGAGTTCGATCCGAGGACCGGGGCGATGCTGCTCGAGTGGGCGCGGCCGGGGACGGAGCTGCTGTATCAGCCCGGGTTTCCGAGTCTCGAGGGGCGGCCGGAGAACAGTGCCAAGGTCGAACAGGCGTGCCGGTTGTATCGGCGGCTGCGCCGGGAATCGGTCGCGGTGCCGGGCGGGTTCCCGGCCCTGCCGACGGCCTCCGGGATGGTGGCCGAATGGGAGGGGATGTTCGTCGAGTCGGAAGCCGGTGTGGCCGAGGTGATTCCGGCGCACCTGCTGGATCGGGCGGCGGAGCGGTGCAGTGAGCTGGCGGCGCCGGATGGGCCGCTGCTGGTGGTGAATCGGGATACCCATCTGGGCAATATCGTTGCGGCGGAACGGGAGCCGTGGCTGCTCATCGATCCGAAGGCGTATCTGGGGGAGGCGGCGTTCAATGCCGGGTTCCTGGTGATGATCCAGGTGCAGAGCGATCCGACGCCAGAGCATGCCCGTGCGGTGGTCGAGCGAACGGCGGCAGGGTTGGAGGTGCGCGCCGATCGGGCGCGTGCCTGGGCGTTCATGCGGTCGATGGAGGAGATCGTGTGGGCCGTCGAGGACGAGGAGCCCGAGGACCTGCGGTTGCATCTCGCGGTCGCGACCGCGTTGGCCTGATCGTGGCGGCCGAAACCTACAGCGGCCGGTACCGTTCGCGGGCCGCCCGCCGCCGCTGCACATCGCGTTCGACCACCATGCCGATGGAGGTGGGAATGAGCAGTGCGAGTCCCCACGGCACCGCAACCCAGATCGGCCAGAAGTAGCCCATCCCGGTGGCCAGCCAGATCACCACGCACATGAGGTTCACGAAAACCCACGGCGCCCAGATGATCTTGACCCAGATCGGCACGCTGCCGCTGTCGCCGGCACGGCTCGCGGGCCGTCCCGGACCCCGTGGGGCCGGTAGGTCGGACATGATCGGCGCCAGTTCCCCGTAGGTCCGGGCCGAGTACACCTGCTGCAATCGTTCGTCGAACTCGTGCAGCGTGATGCGCCCCTCGCCCATGGCCACGCGTAGCCGGTCGACGATCTGTTCGCGGTCCCGGTCGGAGGCCCGCATGTTCTCCTGCCCCACGATGCCAGGGTAATTCGGTTCCGCCCGATGTGTCGGCGGTATTCGGCCGGGCGGCCGCGGCTTTCGCGCCGCGGTCAGGTGTCGGCGAGCAGTCCGGCGAGGCCCGCCACCAGCGCCCGGGCGTCGGAGCGGGCGGTCGCGGCCCACGGCGCGCTCGGTTTGTGGATACGCAGGGAGGCCACCCCGTGCACGGCGCACCAGATGCGCAGAGCGGTGGCGCGGCGGGCCTGCGGGTCGGTGTCGGGCAACAGCCGGGCCAGGCGATCGAGCAGATCCAGCCCGGGGCCCTCGCCCTCGGTATCGAGCGGATCGGGCCGCTCGAACAGCAATTGGTATGCGCCAGGGTGGTTTTCGGCCCAGGTCAGGTAGGCGCCGAGCAGGGCGTCGAGTCGTTCGGCGGGGCTCGCGGCTTCCGGGTCGGCGGCGTCGAGGTCGGCGCGCAGCCGGCCGAACAGCTCGGTGATCACCGCGTAGTTCAGCGCGTCCTGGGAGGCGAAGTGCATGTAGACGGCGCTGGGTGCGACGCCGCAGGCGCGGGCGATGGCACGCAGTGACGGCGCGGGCAGCGGCTGTGGTTCGAGCAGCAGGTCGATGGCCGCGGCGACGAGTTCGGCGCGCAGCCGCTCGCCTTCGCCGCGGGTTCGGCGCTGTCGGGTACCAGGCACGAAGTCCTCCTTGACAGAGATGACTGAACAGCTGTTAAGTATACATAGCTGAACATCTGTTCACCTAGGAGGAGAAATGACCGAGTGGTATCCGGCGACCGCGGTCGTCACCGGCGCGAGCAGCGGCATCGGCGCGGCCTTCGCCACCGCCCTGGCCGCCCGCGGCTGCGATCTGATCCTGGTGGCCCGGCGCGAGCCGCGGCTGCGGGACCTGGCGAAGGAATTGGAAGCCGCGCACGGGGTTTCGGTGCGCGTACTCGCCGCGGACCTCGCGGATCCGGCCGGCGTGTCCCGGGTCGCCGAGGTCTGCACCGATCCGCTGCATCCCGTCGGCATCCTGATCAACAACGCCGGTTTCGCCACCCACGGCGCGCTGGCCGACCATGCGGCCGGGAAGGTTCGCGAGGAGATCGCGGTGAATGTGGCCGCGCTGGCCGAACTCACCCACGCCGCGCTGCCGGCCATGGTGACCCGCGATCGCGGGGTGATCGTCAATATCGCCTCGACCGCGGCCTTCCAGCCGATTCCGTTCATGGCCGTCTACGGCGCGACCAAGGCCTTCGTGCTCTCCTTCACCGAGGCGCTGTGGGGCGAACTGGACGGGTCGGGCGTCACCGCGTTGGCGGTCTGCCCGGGCGCGACCGACACCGAATTCTTCGATGTGGCAGGCGAAGCGGCGAGTGTCGGCAGCCGGCAGACGCCGCAGCAGGTGGTGGCCACCGCCCTGCGGGCCCTGGATCGCCGCAACCCGCCGCCGAGCATCGTGTCCGGAACCGCCAATGCGGTCTCGTCGGGTCTGCCGCGAATCCTGCCCCGCCGCACCACCATCCGCGTGACCAGGCGTCTGGTGGGGTCGAAATGATGTTCGCGTTGCGCCCGAGCGAACTCGGCGATATCGATGCCATGCGCCTGCACCTGCACAGCGAGCGCACCGTGGCGGCCTCGGCCGCGCGCACCTTCGAGATCCTCGCCACGGGGGAGGGGCAGACCGAGTGGGCGAACGGCTATCGCGCCACCACCTGGTACTCGAATGCCCGTGCCGCGGGCGCGATCCGCGATATCCACCTGCGCTGGATCACCGTGCGGGAACGCTTCCTGGCCTGGGAGCCGGCCGCGCGCTTCACCTTCGGCGCGGACGCCATGTCGATTCCCTTGGCCCGCCGCATGATCGAGGACATCTCGTTCACGCAGATCGACGCCAGGCACTGCACCCTGACCTGGCAGGTCCATCTGGATCCGGCCCCGGCGCTCGCGCCGTTCGAGGCGCGGTTCGTGCGGTCGATGCTGACCCCGATGTTCGAGTCCTTCGCGGCCGGTCTCGCCGAGTTCGCCGCCGCGCATCCCGGTTAGGAGCGATGCGTCACGCGCAGTGCAGCGCCGCCAGCAGGGTGGTCACGATGGGGGAGGTGCGGCCCTCGCTGCGGGTCACGGCCGAGACCGGGATGCGCAGCGGGTGCCCCGTGAGCCGCAGGGTGGCGATGCCCTCGGTCTGGCTGTCGGCGTAGAGGATGGTCCAGGCGTCGGGCCGGTTGATGAGTTCCATGGTGGCGGTGTGGTCCGGCGGGATGGGCGGGCCGAAGACCGGCCCGGTGGGGAGATCGGCGAAGGCGGCCCGCACCACATTGTGGAGCAGGACCTGTTCCGACTCGGGCGGGAGCAGCAGCGGATAGGCCCCCAATTCCGCGAGGGTGACATCGCCGCCGCGCATGACCAGCGGGTGCGCGGTGGAGGTGGCGATGACCGGATCCTCGTCCCAGAGCTTCTCGACGGTCAGTCCGGGCTGGTCCACACTGCCCCGGATGAGAGCGAGGTCACAGTCGCCGTCGGCCACCGCCTGGATGCGCTGCCGGAAGGGCTTGATGACGAATTCGATCTCCGCACCCGGATGCGCCTCGCGCGCGCCGGCGATGGCGGACAGTGATCTAGTTGCGAAGCTCATGTTTGCCGCCAGGCGAATGCGCGGCCCGGAGGCCCGCACAGCTGCGCGAATGGCCGATTCCAGGCTCAGCATTTGCTTCGCAAGGGGAAGTAGCCGAGTGGTCGCGTCCGTCGGGACGACCGAGCGTGTGGACCGTTCGAAGAGGTTCACGCCGAGGTCGCGTTCCAGCCGGGCGATCTGATGACTGATAGCCGACTGCGAGATGAAGCATCGGCTCGCGGCCCGGCTGAAGCTCAGCTCCTCGCAGACCGCCACGAAGTAGGCCAGTTGGCGCAGCTCCACGGCATTCTCCAATTCATGATCAACGTAGATAAGAGTCATCTTGATTATGCGCCCTGACGCGTGGAACAACCGCGTTCCGAATCACGGTTAGTCATGACGGAAGGGAGCAGTCATGCAACACGTGGAGGCGGGTATCGAAACCGCCGATGTCGTCATCGTCGGATCGGGCTTCGGTGGTCTCGCCGCTGCGAAGCAGTTGAACAAGTCGGGTGTCCGCTACGTCCTGATCTCGGGTACGCCCGAGCACCTCTTCCAGCCACTCCTCTATCAGGTAGCGACGGGTGTGCTGGCTTCGGACGAGATCGCGCCTCCCATGGCCAATATCCTGCGCAACCACAAGAACGGCGAGGTGCGGCTGGGCAAGGTCACCGCCATCGACGCCCCCAATGCGGTACTCACCTATGAGACGTCCGAGGGTCCGCGCCGGATCCGGTATGGCAAGCTCATCGCCGCCACCGGCGCCAGCCAGTCGTACTTCGGCCGCGACGACTTCGCGGACAAGACGTTCTCGCTCAAGACCATCGACGACGCCCGCAACCTGCGCGCGCAGATCCAGCGCGTCTTCGAGCAGGCCAAGGATGCCGACCCCGAGACCCGCCGCCGGTTGCTGAGCTTCGTGGTGGTCGGCGCGGGCGCGACCGGTGTCGAGGTCGCCGGTCAGCTGAAGGAACTCGCGAAAAGGTATTACCACCAGGAGGACACCGTCACCCTGGTGGAGGGTGCGGGCGTGGTGCTGCCGCCCTTCGGCGGCGGGCTGTCGGAGTACGCCAAGGAGTCGCTGGAGCGCAGCGGCGTCGAGGTGCTGGTCGACACCTTCGTGACCGACATCGAGGACGGCAAGGTCACCGTCAAGAGCAAGGACGGTGTGGAGCGCCGCATCGCCGCCGAGACCGTGGTGTGGTCGGCGGGCGTGCAGGCCGGCGGCTTCGCCCAGGTGCTGGCCGAGGCCACCGGCTGCGAGACCGACCGCGCCGGACGTCTGCTCATCAACCCCGACTGCACCGTCGGCGGTCACGCCGACATCTTCGCCATCGGTGACATGACCTACCTCAACGGCTACCCCGGCCAGTCGCCGGTGGCCATGCAGGAGGGCCGCCACGTCGCCGACATCATCCGCGGCAAGCAGCCCGCGGCCACCCCGTTCAAATACTGGGACAAGGGCTCGATGGCGGTGATCAGCCGCTTCAGCGCGGTCACCAAGCTGAACGACAAGGTCAAGTTCACCGGCCTCATCGCCTGGGTGGCCTGGCTCGCGGTGCACATCTACTACCTGGTCGGCTTCCGCAACCGCTTCGCCGCGGTGTTGTCGTGGCTGGTCGCCTTCATCGGCAGCGGCCGGCCCGGCTTCAACGAGGTCGAAAAGGTTCCTGCCGCAAAGACTTCGGAGAAGGTGCCGGTAGCGGTCTGACCGCATGAACGAAACGAGCCGCCCGGCCATCGCGCCGGGCGGCTCGTTGCCGTTGCGGGGCAAGGTTAACCATGCGACCATGGCTGTTCCTACAACTCGATTGCTGGTGCTGGCGGTGGTCCGCATCGCGGTCATGGGCGCGGGTCTGGCGTCCGCGTCCTATGCGCTGGGTCTGTGGGCGCGCTCCGAGGACACCCTGGCCTCGCTGCTGAACTCGGTGTCGGTGCCGATCATGCTGCTGTCGGGCATCCTGCTGCCGATGACGGTGGGACCGAAGTGGCTGCAGGACGTCGCGAAGGTGAATCCGTTCTCGCACACCGTGGACGCGGCGCGGGCGCTGTTCCGCGGTGACTTCGGGGCGCACGAGGTCTATGTCGGCACCGCCGTCACCATCGTGGTCTCGCTGCTGCTGATCCTGGTCGCCTCCCGCAGCTTCGCAAGGGAGAACGCCTGACCCGGGCGGCTCTTCGCTTCCGGCGAAAAGTCATTGACCTGAACAGTGGTTCAGGTTTCACGATGGCTGTATGCCTGAAAACACGAAAAGGGCCCTGATCACCGGGGCGTCGGCGGGCTTCGGTCGGGCGGTCGCGCTCGCGCTCGCCGAACGGGATTGGGAGCTGATCCTGGTCGCTCGCGGCGCGGATCGGCTCGACAAGGTGCGGGTCGCGACCGGCGCGCACGCCATCGCGGGGGATGTCGCCGATCCGGCGGTGCGCGAGCGTATCGCCGAGGCCGTCGGCCCCGGCCGACTGGATCTGGTGCTCAACAATGCCAGCGCACTCGGCCCGAGCCCCCTCCCGACCCTGGATCGCTACCCGCTGGACGAACTCGCGGCCGTCCTGGACACCAATGTGATTGCACCCCTGGCGATTCTGCAGCTCACCCTGACCGCGCTCCGGGCCTCCGAGGGCGTGGTGGTGGACATCAGCTCCGACGCCGCTGTCGGCGGCTACGAGGGCTGGGGCGGTTACGGTGCCTCCAAGGCCGCGCTGGACCAACTCACCAACGTGCTCGCCGCCGAGAATCCCCGGCTGCGCATCTACAGCTTCGACCCCGGCGACATGCGCACCGAGATGCACCAGGCCGCCTTCCCCGGCGAGGACATCTCCGACCGCCCCGAGCCGGAAACCGTTGTGCCCGCACTGTTGCACCTCCTCGAGTCGCGCCCACCGAGCGGCCGCTACCTCGCGTCCGAACTGTCGGTGGCGTCATGACCCTCGGCCTGGAGGAGCTCGCGTTCACCCTGCCCGACGAGCTGTCGGCGACCAGCCCACCCGAGGCGCGCGGCCTGGCGCGTGACGAGGTCCGGATGCTGGTGTCCGACGCGGGGACGGTCACCCACGCGCGGTTCCGTGAGCTGCCGACGTTCTTGCGCGCCGGAGACCTTGTGGTGGTGAACAATTCGGCCATGCTCAGCGCCGCGGTGGACGCGCGGTACGGTGATGCGGCCGCGGTGCTGCACTTCTCGACCTGGCTCGACGACGGGCGCCGGGTGGTCGAACTGCGCGACCCGGCGGGCGTGCCGTGGCGCGGGCGGGCGCTGAAACCCGGTGCGCGCATTACCCTTCCGGACGACCACACCGCCATCGTGCGCACCCGTTGGCTGCCCGGCAGCGACCGCCTGTGGACCGCGGACATCGAAGCCGGGGCGGGGGCGGATGTGCGGGCGCTGCTCGCACGGTACGGCCGCCCGATCTCCTACTCCTACCTCGCGGGGCGATGGTCGGCCGCCTACTACCGGACGGTCTTCGGGTTCGAGCCGGGCAGTGCCGAAATGCCCAGTGCGGGGCGGCCTTTCACCGAGGCGCTGGTGACCGAGCTGGTCGCGGGCGGGGTGGGGTTCGCGCCGATCACGCTGCACACCGGGGTGTCCTCGCCGGAGTCCGGGGAGCCGCCCAGTCCGGAGCGGTTCGCGGTGCCGGAGATGACGGCGCGGCTGGTCAATGCCACGCACGCGGCGGGCGGCCGCGTGGTGGCGGTGGGGACCACGGTCACCCGGGCGCTCGAAACCGCCACCGCCGCGGACGGTCTGGTGCGTCCGATGGCCGGCTGGACCGAACTGGTGCTCGACGGCGATCGTCCCGCGCGGGCGGTGGACGGGCTGATCACCGGCTGGCACGCGCCGGGCGCCTCGCATCTGCATCTGCTCGAATCCGTGGCGGGCGGGGCCGTGGTCCGGGAGGCATACCGGGTGGCGCTCGACTCCGGGTATCTCTGGCACGAATTCGGCGATTCCGCCCTGCTCTTCCGGAACTGACCCGTCGTCGTTCCGGGAGTGGACCCCCGCGATGCTGAGGCTCGCACGGGGGCGTAGGCTGATTTCTTCCGCGTTGCCGACCACTCGCGGACGTGGGTCCGGGCTCGCCGCAACGTCTTCCGGGCTCGCTGCGCGGCCTTCCGGGGCCACCGGTACCCCGCCGGGATACGAGCATTTGTCCTGGTAGAGAACGTTGCGAGGCGGTCGGATGAACTCCCGGTGCGGTCTGCGTCGCGTTCACCGGACTGGCATCGGCAGGTAATCCGGCGGTCGCTCCAGCGCAGTCTGGGACTGGCTTGATCAAGCCTATGACCACCATGGCAGCGTCGAATTCCAGCCTGCTGGCAGCCGCGTCGAAGCCCGCCCCGGAAGCGCCCCGCACCACCGGACGGTCCCAGTACTCCCTGGTCGTCTCCTCCGATGCCGAGCACCGCGAGGCCGCACAGCGGCTGCGCTACCAGGTGTTCGCCAATGAGCCGGGCTTCACCATTCCCGACAACGGAACCGGCCTGGACGCCGACCGTTTCGACGACCACTGCGATCACCTGCTGGTGCGCGACGAGCTCACCGAGCAGTTCGTCGGCTGCTACCGCATGCTGCCCCCGGACAAGGTGACCGCCGCCGGCGGGTATTACACCGCCACCGAATTCGACCTGGCCGCACTGGATCCGGTCGGTCACCGGATCGTGGAGATGGGCCGCGCCTGCGTGGTGCCCGATCACCGCAACGGTTCGGTGCTGACGCTGATGTGGGCGGGCATCCTGCACTACATCCAGCTCACCGGATACGACTGGGTGATGGGCTGCGTGTCGGTGCCGATGCGGATGACGCCCGAGGACGAGCCCGGCGTGAACGTGCGCGGCGTGCGCGACATGCTGCTGCGCAAGCACGCGCTGGAGACGGAACGCCATGTGCGCCCGTACAACCCGGTGGTGGTGGACGGCCGCACCCTCGACGAACTGGAAGCCCCCGCCCGCCCCAAGCTGCCCCCGCTGCTGAGCGGCTACCTGCGCCTGGGCGCGCAGATCTGCGGCGAGCCCGCCCACGACCCGGACTTCGCGGTCGCCGACTTCGTCGCCCTGCTCGGCCTCGAGACCATCAATACCCGCTATCTGGAGCGCCTGCAGGGCGCGGCCAACAGCCTGGATGCCCGGTGATGCCCCATGATGCCCGCACTGCTCTCCCCGGAGACCGGATCGCTCTCGTGCCCGCCGGCCGAGGCCTCCGCCCACGCCTGGATGCCCCACAGTCCCTGTGGCCCTTCGTGTGTCGATGCTCCCGCTGAGGCGGGCACGCTGCGGGTGGCCGCCCGGATCGCCGGCATCGCCGGGGTCCTGCTGAGCTTCCCGATCGCGCACTACGCCACCCCGCGCCGCCGCCGCGCCGGGCTGCAGCGCCGCTATGCGCGAGCCCTGCTGGCCTGCTGCGGAATTCGCGTCCGCATCGTCGACAACCGCGCCCCCGAGGACCGTCGCGAGGGCGGTGTGCTGATCGCGGCCCGTCACATCGGCTGGACCGACATCGTGGCCCTCACCGCCGTCGAGCCCGTGTCCTTCGTGGCCCGCGCCGACCTGGTCGAGTGGCCGATGCTCGGCGATGTCGCCAAGCGGGTCCGCGTCATCCCGATCGAGCGCGAACGCCTGCGGCAGCTGCCGTCGGTCATCGCCATCATGGCCGACCGCCTGCGCGCCGGCGAGCGCGTCACCTTCTTCCCCGAGGGCACCACCTGGTGCGGCCGTGCCCACGGCAGCCTGCGGCCCGCCCTGTTCCAGGCCGCCATCGACTCCGATACGCCGGTGCAGCCCATCCGCCTGCGCTACCTCGACCGCGACGGTGGTCTGTCCACCATCCCCGGCTTCGTCGGCATCGACTCGCTCGCCGACTCGTTCCGTCGCGTCCTGCGTTCCAAGGGCGTCGTCGCCGAGATCGCCCTGCAGCCGCAGCTGCTCCCCGACACCGACCGCCACGAGCTGGCCCGCCGCTGCGAGCGGACCCTGGAGGGCGACACCGTCGCCCGCGCCTTCACCGACGTCATCCACGGCTCCGAGCACCTCGAGGCCGTCGGCACGGGTGCGGTCCGGCGGGCGGAGGCACCGCGGGCGACCGTCGGGAAGTGACTCGCCCGCGAGTGGCCCGGGACTGATCAGGAATCGAGAAGCGCTGGTCAGTGGCGCGACCGTAGCGTTGCTGACATGACTTCCATCGAGAACATCACCCTCGACGTCGCGGACATCGAAGCCGCGGCCACCTTCTACTCCACCGCGTTCGGGCTGGACTCGCAGCTGCTGGGCTTCCGGGCCACCCAGGAACCGAGTACGGGATTCCGGGGCTACACGCTGTCGCTGACGGTGGCCCAGCCGGCCGACGCCGACGCCTATCTGGATGCGGCGCTGGCGGCGGGTGCGACCTCGGTCAAGCCCGCGGCCAAGTCGATGTGGGGTTACGGCGGCGTGGTCCAGGCCCCGGACGGCGCGATCTGGAAGGTGGCGACCTCCTCGAAGAAGAACAGCGGCCCGGCGGCCAAGCGCTTCGACTCCATGGTGTTGCTGCTGGGTGTGGAGAACATCGGTGCGAGCAAGCGTTTCTATGTCGACCACGGGCTGCCGGTGGCCAAGAGCTTCGGGCCCATGTATGTGGAGTTCGACACCGGCTCCAGCCCCGTGAAGCTGGCCCTGTACAAGCGTCGCGCCCTGGCCAAGGACGCCGGGGTCGCCTCCGACGGCAGCGGGTCCCACCGCCTTGTGGTCGGCGGCGCCGCGACCTTCACCGATCCGGACGGATTCGCCTGGGAGACCGCGTCCCAGCATGCCGCCCGCTGACTCGTCACCGTTTCCGCGGGCGGTTGCCCGCCCTACCGGAACGCCGTCGGCATGTTCGGTGAAGCAGAGCAAATTAGGGGCTTCGGGTGAGGACTTGGTGCATTAGGGGTTTGGGCAGGCGTCCAGTTTCAAATGTGCCTGAATCGGCATAGTTCGCGCGGTCAGGGCGATTTGTCGGTAACACACCAACCCGTCTGTTCGACGGGAAGGCAACCGAACAACAACGTCTGGAAGCGAATTCGAAAATGTCGGCTAGGACATTCCCGGTCATGGTGGTCGCCGCGGCCGCAGTCGCACTATGGGCGCCGCTGGCGGGCGCGGACCCGACCGCGACGACACAGCCCGCCCCCGGCGCCGGCCTCGGTGTGGACGTCGGCATCGGACCCGGAGGCGTGAACGTGGGCGTCGACGTCCAGGGTGGAGGCGGCGGCAATGCCGGTGCGTCCGTGCAGCCGAGCGCCGGCGCGAATGCCGGCGGCGGTGTGCAGGTCGGCGGTGGCGCGCAGGCCGGTGGCAACACGGGCGGCGGCGTGCAGGTCGGCGGGGGTGCGCAGACCGGTGGCAATGCCGGTGGTGGCGTGCAGGTCGGCGGCGGTACGCAGACCGGAGGGGATGCGAATGGCGGTGTGCAGGTCGGCGGCGGTACACAGGTCGGTGGGGATGCGAATGGTGGCGTGCAGGTCGGTGGGGGTGCGCAGACCGGTGGCAATGCCAATGGTGGTGTGCAGGTCGGCGGCGGTACGCAGGTCGGTGGGGATGCGAATGGTGGCGTGCAGGTCGGTGGGGGTGCGCAGACCGGTGGCAATGCCGGTGGCGGTGTGCAGGTCGGCGGCGGTACGCAGGTCGGTGGGGATGCGAATGGCGGTGTGCAGGTCGGCGGCGGTACCCAGGTCGGCGGTGACGCCAATGGTGGCGTGCAGATCGGCGGCGGCGTCCAGACCGGTGGCAATGTCAACGGTGGCGTGCAGGTCGGCGGTGGCACCCAGGTCGGCGGGGATGCCAATGGTGGTGTGCAGATCGGCGGAGGTACGCAGATCGGTGGCAATGTCAACGGTGGCGTGCAGGTCGGCGGCGGTACGCAGATCGGTGGAAACGCCGGTGGCGGAGTGCAGGCCGGCGGGAACACCGACATCGGCGGTAGCGCACTGGGCGGCATCGACCTGGTGACGGCCGGCGCGGCGGCGGCAGGTGCGGACACCGCGTACGGCATGACGATTCCGGTGGGTGCGACCGCCGGGATCCCGGGCGGCACGGCGGTAACCGATCAGGTTCCGCCGGGCGGCTACGTGATTCCCAAGGGTGCGCCCGATACCGGCGCGGGCGGCATGGCCGCCCAGGTGAGCGCGCAGTGAGCACCGCGGACGGAAACGCCCTGGGCGCGTTGAGAATCCGTCGACCACTACGCGGTGCGCTTGTCGCCGTGGTGGCGATCATCCTGGCCCTGGTGACCGGTTGTTCGTCCTCCGGCTCGACCCATTCGGCCGCGAGCACGACCACCGCGGCCGCGTCCGCCTCCGGGGTGAAGACGGCGGCCGCGATCAGCCGGTCCACTCCGGTGTCGTTCGACATCGCCTCGATCAAGGCCTCGGGGTCGCTGATCGCGGTGGGGCTCAATGCCGATGGCTCGGTCCAGGTACCTTCCGACTACCTGCAGGCCGGCTGGTACCAGCAGGGTCCCGCGCCGGGGGAGCAGGGCTCGGCGGTCATCCTCGGCCACGTCGACTCCTACAAGGGCACCGGCGTCTTCTTCTATCTGAAGAAGGTGAAGCCGGGCGACATGATCGACGTGAAGCGCGCGGACGGCAAGACCGCGCACTTCAAGGTCACCGATGTCCGCATGTACCTGAAATCCCAGTTCCCCGACCAGCTCGTCTTCGGTCCCCGCGGTGGCGCGACGCTACAGGTGGTCACGTGCGGCGGCCAGTTCGATCAGGCTGCCAAGAGCTACGAGTCCAACGTGGTGGTCTTCTCGTCCCTCGATTCGGTGACCTAGCCGCGCTCCGGGTGCGCGGCGGTCCTGTGAGTCTGCTGTGGCCTTGATTGTCCGAATGTCGGCGTGTCGCGCTGTCGCGGCCGCTGAGCCTCGGCGATGTTGTTGGCAGAGAACAGGTTTCGGTGCATCCGAGGGCGGCCGATCACGCCACACCGGATTTGCCGGTGGTGCCACGGATTGGCTACGTTCCCGTGCGCACCAATCGGATCGACCGACAGCGGAGGCGGACATGCAGATGTTTGCGCAGAACCTCGGAACGATCGGCTACGACGCGTTGTCGATCGGGCAGGGAATGCTCGCGATGCTCACCGACATCATCGGTACGGGTAGCACCGGCAATGTCGGCGCCGGTCAGTACCCGTTCGGCTGATCGAGCAGTGGCCGAACCGTCCCGCAGGTCTTCGTCGGCTGCGGGGCGGTAAGGTGTACCGGGGTCAGTACTCGCCCTTGATGACGAAGTACGAGCCGCGAATGGTGCCGGCCAGCTTCGACTTCTGCCGCGCGAACTTGAACTGCGAAGCGAGCTCCGCGGGGACTTCCATCCCGTCGGAGAGCTTGAACCCGACCGCTCGTTTCTTGGCGTCGTCGAGGGTGTACATCACGTTGATCGACAGGCCGTTCTGATAGAACACGTAGGCGATTCGAATGTCCTCGACCTGGAAGGCCGTCGCCTCGAGGGGCTTGGAGGAGATGACGAGGGCCCGCTCCTCCCGGAGGATCCGGTTCACCCAGTCGATGGTCTGCCGGGCGTCCTCCGCGGGCTCCACCGTGAAGACATGGTCGTACTTGTTCTTGAAGTACCGGGCCTCGTTCGCCCGCAATCCGGCGAGCGCGGGTGCGACCGGTGACGACTCCAGTCCCTCGGTCGAAACGTTCACGAAGTCAACAACATACGGCATGTCGAATTCCTTCACACGAATGTCCGATCAGGTCGGACGGTGCTCTCGAACAGGCCGCCGTAATCCTAGCCGCGGCCGCTCGGCCGATGAGTAACCCGAAGGCGTCACGGGCGTTTCGCCGATGCTTCCCATTCGAAGCCGTCCGGGTCGACGAACGAGGTGGTGGCGCCGCCGACCACGATTCCGTGCGTGCCCGAGCCGGTCGAGGGCACGCCGGCGTCCTTGGCGGCGGCTGCGAGTGGGTACATGGCGAGTTTGACGGGGGAGTCGGGCAGCGCGAATTCGACGTACTTGCTGCCGAAGCTCTTCGAGACGGTGAGGCCGCGGTCGAGGTAGAACTGCTTGCTGGTCTTCACGTTCTCGACCCCGAGCAACAGGACGACGCTGTCGACGTCGCGGGTCGCGGGGCCGGTGTTCTTCTTCTGGGAGGTGGTGACCTTCCAGACGGTGCCGTCCGGGCCCTGGATGACGGCGCCGTAGCCCCAGAGGCTCTTCTTGGCCGGCTTCAGGATGATGAATCCGTTCTGCAGTGCGCTGGCGATGAGGTTGTCGGCGGTGCCGGGCTGGGTGACGACCAGGGACAGCATGAATCCGCGGAAGCCTTCCGCCGGGGCGGTGGCGGGACGAAATGTCAGCCTGGCGCCGAGGCCGAAGGCCGCTTCGTAGGCGGCCGCGCTGGCGATGGGGTCGGCAGCCTCGAGGCTGACATTGATTTCGGTGGTGGTGGCGGTGTTCGTCATGCCGACAACGCTAAATTTCGGCCGGGTCGGCGACATCCGTGGCGACCACGGATCCCGCCACTGATTCAGTGCGCCGTGGTCGGGTGCGGCACCCACAGCCGGATGAAACGCTCCAGCAGCACCGTCAGGTGCACACCGGTGGACTCGATGCGCAGGCGGTGACTGCGCGCCAGCGTCACCAGGCCGTGCACGGCGGCCCAGAACACCTCGGTGTCGGCGTCCGGATCGATGCCGCCGGGGGATTCCCTGATCACCGACCGCATTTCGTCGAAGGCGCGGCGCAACTGCTCGGGCGTCTCGGCGCTGCCGAAGGCGAGATCGGTGGCCTGGACGAACATGGCGTCGTAGAGCGCCGGCTGGGACAACCCGAATTCGACATAGGCGGTGGCCAGGGCGCCCAGGCGCTGTTCGAGGGTCTCGCTCCCCGCGCACGCGGTGTGCAGATCGTCGGCCAGGTCGGCGAAGCCCTGCACGGCCACCGCCTCCACGATGGCCTCCATACTCGTGAAATGGCTGTAGAGCACGGGCTGGCTGTACTCGATGCAATCGGCCAGCCGGCGCGTGGTCACCGCGGCCCAGCCATCGTCCTCGGCGAGTTTGCGGGCGGTGTCGATGATCAGCTGACGCCTGGCGGCTCGCTCCCGCTCGCGCCGTTCCCGGATCGTCATCGCCTCATCGTATCGGCGATAAAGATATCTAGCTACAGCCTCTGATCATATCGACGATACAGGTTCTAACATCGCTAGCGACACCGCCGCCGAGCATGGGGAGCCGTTGTGGCCTATCCGGCGATGGCTGCGGCGAACCATCTGTCCGAAGGGGAAATACACATGCGGACAAGAAAACTCGGCACCCAGGGCTCGACGGTCTCCGCGCACGGGGCTCGGCTGTATGGGCATGAGCGTCGCCTACGGGCGCGGCCGACGAGCGGGAGAGCATCGCCACCACCCGCCATCCTCGAGCCGATCCGACGCGCATCTTGCACGCCGGACAGCGGGGTGGTGACCGGTCGAGGTCAACGCCCGGCCATCACCGGGCCTTGCTCGTGGACGGGGTGGTGGTCGGCACATCGATCACATCCGGTATCTGGCCGCCGCCGAAAACCGGTACCGAGGTCGCCGAAGTCGGCGGGGTGAGCGGACTGCTGTGGTGGCTGCCGCAGCCGGCGACGGCCACCACTGCCAGCGCAATCGACGCCACTGTGATCAGGTGCTTGGGCACGTATCGACCTTTCGTGTGGGATCGGTCGCGGCCGCGCCCCACACCACCCCATTGCCCATGTCTCGGTGCGTGTGCGGTCGACCGCGTTGAAAACCAGGGCCGGTCCGCGAGTCGGCATCGGCCGCACCGATTCTGGTGCACCCGGTCGGGCGCCGCACCACCGGTGCCCGAAATCGGCACGCGTGGTCCGCAGTCTGGCACTTTCGGAACGCCCGGGATGGCCGTCGGCGGGAACGTGTGCGGTGTGGTCGATCCGGGTGCGGACTACGCGGCCGCATCACGCGGCGCGGTGCTCCGGATCAGGTGGACGACGTCGTACGGGCGCATCGGCTGGGTCGGTCGCAAGGATCTGTAGGTATACCGATCGACCGTGCCCTGCTCCAGGTTTCGCATCAGCAGCGCGTCGCCGTCCCGTTCGCCCTCGACGGGATCGGTGGCGAAGAATCGTTTGAAGTCCTTCGGCGATCGGGAATGGCAGACGTTGAAGATCTCGTCGAGGCGCTGTTGCGGAACGATGCCGGGACCCATGACACGCAGGGCATGGATCACACGAACGGCAACGTCGCGCCAGTTGACCAGCAGCTCTCGTGCGGCCTCGGTCATGATCCATTCGACCAGATTGACCGGATGGGCCGGACCGAGGTCGGCCGGCGTCAAGCTCGGAATCAGTTGGCGCGCGGGACCGTTGGCGGCGACGACGTCCAAATGGGGGAATCTGATGAAAAAGGCGGGCCCGGAGAACGACTCGAGATGATCGAGATCCTCGCGGCCGATGGTCCGGGGCCAGGGTTCCGCGCGCAGCGTATCCATGTCACCGAGCGCCAGCGACATGATCTTGCGCAGCATCCAGTCCGGCGGATTCAACGCGCGGCACCAGGCCGCCAGACCCTCGGTGCTCGGGTTACGCAGACCCGCCTCCCACTTCCGCAGGGACGACAGCGTCGTCGATGCGGCCAGGGCCACCTCCTCCTGAGTCAATCCCAGCGCCTCACGTTGCCGGCGGAGATAGCCCCCGATCTCCGGTCGCTCGCAGACCCACGAGAGCCGGCCGGCGCCGCGACGGACCTGGGTGGGTGGGATCGGGGGAAACGCCGACTGGCCGAGGTGGGGGAGCGAAGGTGCGGCGATCTGCACGGCCAGCCTCTCTATCGAATGTCCTGCGAAGCCCTGCGCGGCCGAGCGGTGTGAATCGGATTCGCTGAAGAACTTTTACCCGACGGGTCGAAGCGCCGCACTGTCGGAAAGATCACAGCATTTGCAACATGAATATTGGCTAATGCCAACGATTTTCCGACACCTTTCATGCACCGTCTGTTCACTGAAATTTGGGTAATGGGGCAAATTGGTGAACGGAGCTCCGGAGCTCATATGTCGTGCCGCTTCGGTTGTGCGGCGATGGGTATGGGTGGTCGGACGGCAGGTGTGACAATTTGTGTCGCTCGGTCGAGTGATCAACTCGCGTTTTTGCTGCCGAATAGAGACGAAACATGTTTGCGTTCAACGATTTTGGCGAGACCTGACGCACGCGTACGGGCGAAGACCCGGTTCTGTCGATCAGTGGTTGCTGTGTTTTTCCTGCCGGTTGCCTCTGCCGGGTCCTTCGAGGTGTCGATCGGCCGATCCATCCCGCTGGTGATGTGCGATTCTCCCTGGTGCACAGAGATATTACGCCTGATCTCGGGCCTGCCGTCGCTGCCATGTTGCGGGGCACCGGCGCGTTGTGGTGTGCGGTGCGGGGCTGAGTTGCGCGCTGTCCGAGGACATTGCACAGTCTTGGTCGCCAGAAAGCCGTTTCATAACGAGTTTTGAATTTCCGGCCCCGGTGGCCATCCAGTTCGTCCTCCGCATGGGCACTGGTGTGGCGACTTATCGCGGAGAAAGAATCCACAGTGGGGACAGCCTTGGACAGCAACGAACCCGATCAGGACGACTCGGACACGTCCGAACCGGCCAACGAGCCGAACGCCGATGCCGTCGATCCGGCGGCGACCGAATTCATCGAGGCCCCGGGGAAACTCGTCGAGGCCCCGGGGAAATGGCAGCTGATGGCTCGGCTGATCGCGTCGCGTCCCGTCCGCCGCCATCTGCCGAAGGTGGCGGCCGGCGCCGCGCTGGCGAGCCTCGTCGTCGGCGTGGTCGCCGCGGCCGAACCGCGGGGAACGGATCAGGCGGCGGCGAGTGCCGCGTCGACCGAAACAACGAAGGCATCGGATTCGCAGAGCTACGCCGATCTGACCGCGGCGCAGGTCGGGTCGACCACGCCGGAGATCGGTCTCGCCGACAGCTCTGTGACGCCGAGCGACGTTCCGGTCCCCACCGACGGCTCCACGCCCGACGCTACGGGCGACCCGGTCGCCTCGACCGATCCGGGCACCGACGCGGCGTCCGCGACAACGGATCCCGCCCAGGCGACCACCACCCCGGATACGACGACCAGCGTCCCTGCCACGACCACGGATACGCCGGTCACGACCACGGATACGCCGACCACGACCGCCGGTCCCAGCCTCTCCATCGACGCGAGCGCGACCCTCTCGTTCCAGGCGGATCAGTCTTCCGATCCGAGCCAGACCGTTCCGCAGTCGGTGACTCCCACATCGGACCCTGCCACCACCACAACGACCGTCACGGTGACCACTGACCCATCGGTGACGACCACCACCGTCCCGCCCACCACCACAGTTCCGGTCACCACGCCCCCGTCGACAACGACGACGATTCCGGTGGACACCACGACCACGGCGCCCACGACGACATCGCCTGTGACGACCACGGTTTCCGTGACGACCACGCCGACGGTGACGCCCAACGCGGTGACGACGACCGCCCTGCCACCGACCTCGCCCCACTGCATCGCAACGCCGCCGCGGAATCCGACGCAGCCGCTGGCGTCCACCCTCGTGCATCCGCCGACCGTGAAGCCGCTGCCCGCGCCGCCGGCCGCCCCAGCGCCGAAGCCGCCCGTGCCCGCGACATCGAAGCCCCCGGTGCCCGCGACGTCGAAGCCGGCCACGCCCCCGACATCCAAGGCGCCGACGCCCCCGCCGCCGCCCGCCCCTCGTCCGTGCGGCTAGGCGCACGGCGTGAAACCTTGTTCGCACCAGTGAATTTCGCGGAACCATGACGAATTCGTATGTGCCCGGCACGGGTGGCCGGGCGATGGGCGGGGCTCGGTTGCCCCTGTTCATCGCCGCGGTCGCGCTCACCGTGGCCGGGTGTGCCGCAGGGCCGGGCCGGGCGCCGGAGCCCGCTCCGCCGGGCTCCGGCGGCTCGATCCCGAAAATCCGGCTCGACGCGATGGACAACAAGCTCGACCAGCTCCGCGAGTGGGCTCGCCCGCGGTCCGACAAGGACGGCATTCCGTTCCGCGCGCTGGAGGCGTACGGATACGCCACGGTCGTGCTGGCGAAGGCTCAGCCCGGCTGCCACCTCGGATGGACCACGCTGGCGGGGATCGCCCGGGTGGAAAGCGATCACGCCCGTTTCGGCGGCGCCACCATCGGGGCCGACGGCCTGGTACAGCCGCCGATTCGCGGCGTGGCCCTCAACGGCACGGGCGGCAATGCCGTCATCCTCGATCCCGCCTCGACCGCCCGGGCCGGGCGCACCGTCTACGCCCGCGCCATGGGTCCGTTCCAGTTCATCCCGGACACCTGGAAGCACTGGGGCGTTCGCGCCGGTGCCGACTATCGCGCCCTCGCCGATGCGCTCGAGGCCGCGAAACCCGTTGCTACCGGCGACCTGTCGGGCAACCCGGACAATATCGACGACGCTGCGCTGTCCGCCGGCCGCTACCTGTGCGCCGCCGGCGGCGATCTGGCCACCGCCGCGGGCTGGCGGCAGGCCATCCTCGCCTACAACCACTCCTCGGTCTATGTCGGCCAAGTGCGAACTGTCGCAACCGGTTACGACAACTGATCGCCCTCCCTCTTCCGAATCAATTCATTCGCAACAACACCGTGACACAAGAGGTTTGTGTCGTGTGATCAGGAGGAATCCATGTCCCGCAAGAGCATTCGGGTCGCCGCTGCCGCCGGCGCAGTGGCGCTGGTCTGTACCTGTGCCGGTATCGCCCATGCCGCCCCCGGCGGCAAGACCGGTCAGGGCAAGGACGCCGACCATGTGCTGCTGATCTCGATCGACGGGATGCACCAGGCGGACCTGGCGTGGTACGTCAAGCAGCACCCGAACTCCGCGCTGGCCTCGCTCGCGAACAACGGCGCCGAGTACACCAACGCGGAGACCACCAACCCGTCGGACTCCTTCCCGGGCATGGTCGCGCAGTTCACCGGCGCCACCGCGGGACAGTCGGGCGTCTACTACGACGACACCTTCAATCACGACCTGCTGCCCGCCGGCACCACCGACTGCGCGCACACCCCGAAGGGTGCCGAGGTCGCGATGACCGAGGCGATGGACAAGAACCAGAACTCGATCGACGCCGGCCAGGGCCTGCCGGGGCTGCCGGGCAGCATCCTGGGCATGACGGGCAACCCGGCGACCCTGCTGAACACGGCGGCCATGCCGGTCGACCCGGCCTCCTGCAAGCCGGTCTACCCGAGCCAGTACCTCCAGGTGAACTCGGTCTTCGACGTGCTGCACGCCGCGGGCAAACTGACCGCCTGGTCGGACAAGCACCCCGCCTACTCGATCCTCGAGGGCAAGGCCGGCAACGCCATCGACGACCTGTTCACCCCGGAGATCAACTCCGATTCCCCGATCGCGGGCAAGGACTGGACCAAGGACGACAAGTCCACCCAGCAGTACGACGGCTACAAGGTGCAGGCCGTCCTCAACGAGATCGACGGCTTCGACCACAGCCACACCAAGCAGGTCGGTGAGCCTGCCATCTTCGGCATGAACTTCCAGACCGTCTCGGTCGCGCAGAAGCTGCCGACCTCCGACGGCATGACCGGCGGCTACCAGGCCGACGGCGTGACACCCGGCGCGCTGCTGTCCGGTGCGCTCGACTACGTCGACGGCCAGCTGGGCAAGCTGCTCGGCGAGCTGAAGACCAAGGGCGAGGACAAGAACACCACTGTCATCGTCTCCGCCAAGCACGGCCAGTCGCCCACCAAGCCGAGCGACCTGACCCGCATCGACGACGGCCCGATCATGACCGCCCTGAACGCCGCCTGGAAGGCCAAGCACCCCGAGGCCACCAAGGACCTGGTCGCCTTCAGCGTGAACGACGACGCCATGCTGCTGTGGCTGAACGACCGTTCGCAGGCCGCCGCTGATTTCGCAAAGCAGTGGCTGCTGGCCAACAACGGCACCGGCAACGACATCGGCGGAAACCCGAAGGCGTACACCAAGTCCGGCTTGACCGAGGTGCACGCCGGCGCCGACGCCGCCTCGTACCTGGGTGCCCCGGAGAACGACCCCCGCCACCCCGACCTGGTCGGCGTCGCGCAGGTCGGCACCGTCTACACCGGTGGCAAGGGCAAGATCGCCGAGCACGGCGGCGCGAACCCGGCCGACCGCAATGTCCCGCTGATCGTCTCCGGCCCGGGCGCCAAGAAGGCGGTCGTGACCGAGGCCGTGCAGACCACCCAGATCGCGCCGACCATCCTGAAGCTGCTGGACGAGAACCCGCAGAAGCTCGACGCCGCCAAGGCCCACGGCGTGCGCGAGCTCCCGAACCTGGGCTGATCCGATTCGGACAACGCGACTACGACGGCCCGCCGGTCCGATCCGGCGGGCCGTTTCGCACCCGGTCGCACGGGTGAACCATCGGACCAGTCGGGACGCGGGCGAACCCGGCCCGCCGCCGATTCGTGGCCTTCATGGAGGACTCGACCGGGGCGGTCGGCGGAGCGAGGCCGGCGTCGGGAGCGGAGGCGGAGCGTGCGGGCGCGGTGGTCGCGACAATGGGGGCGCGAGCTGCTGCGGGTATGGCGGGAATATCGTCTCGACGGCGGCGGCTATCCTTTGGTGGTCATGAAGTCGGCTTTCCCGGGTCCGGTCGGTGCCCAGACGGTCTACCTCGATCACGCGGCCACGACACCCATGTTCCCGGTCGCTGTCGAGGCAATGTGCGCTGCGCTGGGTATGACGGGGAACGCGTCGTCGTTGCACGGGTCCGGGCGGGCCGCCCGGCGGGTGCTGGAGGAGGCGCGGGAGTCGATCGCGGCGGGGCTGGGGGCGCGGCCGTCGGAAGTGATCTTCACCTCGGGCGGGACCGAGAGCGACAATCTCGCCGTCAAGGGCATCTACTGGGCGCGGCGTGACGCCGATCCGCGGCGGAACCGGATCCTGGTGAGCGCGGTGGAGCATCACGCGGTGCTGGACACGGTCGAGTGGCTCGAGCAGCACGAGGGCGCGCGCATCACGTGGCTGGAGTGCGATGCCCAGGGCATCGTCTCGCCGCGCACGCTGCGCGACGCGCTGGCCGAGCACGCCGCGGAGACGGCGCTGGTGAGCGTCATGTGGGCCAACAACGAGGTCGGCACCATCCAGCCGATCCAGGAGTTGGCCGCGGTGGCACAGGAATTCGACGTGCCCATGCACAGCGACGCGGTGCAGGCCGCGGCGCAGCTGCCCATCGACTTCGCCGCCAGCGGGCTGGCCGCGGCCAGTTTCGCCGGGCACAAGGTCGGCGGGCCGCACGGCGTGGGCGTGCTGCTGCTGGGGCGGCAGGTGCCGGCGGTGCCGCTGCTGCACGGCGGCGGGCACGAGCGGGATCTGCGCTCGGGCACCTCGGACGTACCCGCGGCGGCCGGCCTGGCCGCCGCGATTCGTGAGACCGTGGCCGGCCTGGCCGTGCGCGCGGTGGAGCTGGAGCTGCTGCGGGACCGGCTCATCGAGGGCGTGCGCGCCGTCGTGCCGGACGCGATGCTCAATGGGGCGACCGGCGCGCAACGCATGCCGGGCAACGCCCACTTCACGTTCCCCGGCTGCGAGGGCGATTCACTGCTCATGCTGCTGGACGCCGCCGGGATCGAATGCTCGACCGGATCCGCGTGCAATGCCGGTGTGGCCGGACCCTCCCATGTGCTGCTGGCCATGGGCGTGGAACCGGCGCTGGCGCGCGGATCCCTGCGATTCTCATTGGGACACAATTCGACCGATGCCGATATCGATGCCCTGCTGGCCGTGCTGCCGCAGGTGGTGGAACGGGCGAAGGCGGCCGGACTGGCCGGAGCGAAGGGAGGCTTCTAGATGCGAGTACTTGCCGCGATGAGTGGTGGCGTGGATTCCGCCGTGGCGGCCGCCCGCGCGGTGGATGCCGGACACGAGGTGGTCGGTGTGCACCTGGCGCTGTCGGCGAGCCCGGGCACGCTACGCACCGGATCGCGCGGTTGCTGCTCCAAGGAGGACGCTGGTGACGCCCGGCGGGCGGCCGACGTGCTCGGAATCCCGTTCTACGTCTGGGATTTCGCCGACCGGTTCAAGGAGGACGTGATCGACGACTTCGTCGCCGCGTACGCCGCCGGTGAGACCCCCAACCCATGCCTGCGCTGCAACGAGAAGATCAAGTTCTCGGCGCTGGCCGACCGCGCGGTGGCGCTGGGCTTCGACGCCGTCGTCACCGGGCACTACGCGCGGCTCGCGGACGGCGTGCTGCGCCGGGCCGTGGACGAAGACAAGGATCAGTCCTACGTGCTGGCCGTCCTTACCGCCGAACAGCTTTCGCGAGCCATGTTCCCGGTCGGCGACACCCCGAAGCCGCAGATCCGTGCCGAGGCCGCCGAGCGCGGGCTGGCGGTGGCGGGCAAGCCCGACAGCCACGACATCTGCTTCATCCCCTCCGGCGACACCCAGGCCTTCCTGGGCGCGAAGATCGGCATCCGCCCTGGCGCGGTGCTCGACGCCGACGGCACCAAGCTCGCCGACCACGAGGGCGTGCACGGCTTCACCATCGGCCAGCGCAAGGGCCTGGGCCTGCCCGGCCCGGCCGCCGACGGCAAGCCGCGCTACGTGACCGGCATCGATCCGGACACCGGCACCGTGCACGTGGGTTCGGCCAAGGACCTCGAGGTGTGGACGGTGCGCGCGGACCGCGCCATCTGGACCTCGGGCGAAAGTCCTTCCGGCCCGGTGGAATGCGTGGCCCAGGTACGCGCCCACGGCGGCACGGCCCCGGCCGTCGCCGAGGCCGTGGACGGCGGCCTGGTGGTGCGCCTGCGCGAACCGCTCACCGGTGTGGCCCGCGGCCAGGCCGTGGTCCTCTACCGCCCCGACGCGGCGGGGGACGAGGTGCTGGGCAGCGGCACCATCTCCGGCACCGAACGCGAACCTCACTCGTACGCAAGCGAACTGGTCTCGGATAGCGCCCGGTGAGCAGCCGTCATTCGCGCAGTGGCGCGAAGTCATATATGGCGCAACAAGTCCGGCCGAAATTCGGGGGACGCATCGTGTGGCGCACCGGCCTGGCGCAACCGGCGAAGCTGCGCCCGCGGCGCGGTCCCGGCAAGGCCTGCCTCGGTAGGGGCGGCGCCGCCAACCGGACCGCCGCCGAACAGGCGAGCCAACCCGCCCGGACCGACACCGGCGAATTCCTGCCGGGTGAGGCACAGCCGGGCCCGGAAGGTCCGCACGACGCGACGGCGGGCAGCTTCGGCGAACGCACCGACCACTCGGGCCGCAAGCGCCAGGTCGTCCGGGTCGCCCCCTATGCCGAGCGCGGCGGCCGGGGCACCACCGGCCCGGCCCTGCCCGGCGAGGGCAGCGAGCGCGCGGGCAAGACCTGGGACTGGTTCGTGAACACGACCTGCTGGGACTGGTATGCGAATTCGAGTGGCCGGGCCGATCGCGGCGATGCCGACGAGTAATCGCACGCCGCGCGGTGTCGAGTTCGGTGGTGAGCCGGGGTTTCCGGAATCGTACGGCCGAGTGATTCGGGGTGGCTCAGATGACTGACGACACGAAGACGCCGGTGCTGCGCGGCGGCATCGCGACCGGGGTCGGCTCGTGGCCCGGGACCGATCCGCGGGAGGCGGCGGCGACCGTGGTGGGAGAGCTGGGGCAGCTGCCGCATCTCGTCGAACTGCCCGACCGCGGCGTGGGCGCGGACATGATCGGACGGGTGTCGGGCCTGCTGGTGGATATGCAGTTCGACAGCACCACGCGCGGATATCGGCTGGCGGCGCGGCCGGGCGCGGTCGCGCGGCGGGCCCACGATCTGCTGCGCACCGATCTGGACGCGCTCGAAGAGGCCTGGGAGACCGGCGGTTTCGCGGGGTCCGGCCATCCGGTGAAAGTGCAGGTGGCCGGACCGCTGTCGGTGGCCGCAGAGGTGGAGCTGCCGGGCGGGCATCGCGTCCTGACCGATTCCGGTGCGCTGCGCGATCTTTCGGAGTCGCTGGCCGAGGGCATCGCGAATCATGTGGCGGAGGTGGGCAAGCGGCTGGGCGCGCCGGTTGTGCTCCAGATCGACGAGCCGCACCTGACGGCCGTGCTGACCGGCACGCTGAAGGGCGTGAGCGTCCTGAACACCGTGCGCGCCATGCCCGAACCCGAGGCACTGCACATCCTGGACATCATCGCGGGGAGCCAGTCCGTGCCGGTGCTGGTGCACACCTGCGCCGACCGGCCCGCGCTGGGCTTCCTGCGCGAGAGCGGGGCGGCCGCGGTCGGCTTCGACATGGCCGCCATCGGCACCCCCGACCTCGACCGGATCGGCGAATTACTGGACAGCGGAAAGCATCTGGTGCTCGGGCTGGTGCCCGCCACCGCGCCCGCCGCGCCCGTCACCTGGCGCGATATCGCCGAACCCGGTGTGCGGCTGATGGATCGGCTCGGTTTCCCGCGGCGCCTGCTGGCCGAGCAGATTCTGGTCTCCCCGGCCTGCGGCCTCGCCGGAGCCCCGCTCTCCTGGGCGCGCCGCGCGCTGAGCCTTGCCGCCGAGACCGCGCGTGCCTACGCCGAGGAGCCGGAGTCGCTCACTTTCGAGTGACGCCGTGCGGCAGTGTGCCGCAGAGCGTTTCGGCGGGCGCGGCTCACATCCGGGCCAGGATGTCCAGCGCGATCGCCACCGCCGCGTGGTTGCTCTCCTCGTCGGGGAGCTCCAGATCGCCCATCATGGACAGGCTCCAGCTGATGGCCAGCAGCGCCTGCCGGGCATGAAAGGTGGCCAGCGGCTCCGTGCTGGGCGCGGTCATGAGGTCGGCCAGCACCCGGAACTGGTAGCGCAGGCTGGTGCCGAAGCCGAGGTCTCGGAAGGCGGGCTGGTTCTCGTGCCAGAACCGGATCATGTCCTTGCCGAGGCTGTGCAGCAGCGCGCCGTAGCGAATCACGATCTCACGGGCCCGTTCCGGCCCCGGCGGCGTGGCCTCGGCCCACCGCACGATCTCGTCTATGCCGCCACGCAGATCCTCCGACAGGCTGGCGACGATGTCTTCCTTGGTCCGGAAGTGGTAGTAGAGCGCGGCTTTCGTGACGCCCAGGCGTTCGGCGATCTCGCGCAGCGAGGTCTTCTCATAGCCGCGTTCGGAGAACAGCTCCATGGCGACGGACCGAATCCGCTCCCGCGTATCACTGCGACGCCCGTCCATCGAGTCCTTCCCTCGGTACCCCGGCCTTCTTCCTGACGGTCGGCCGCCTTTCTGCTTGACGACCGGCAAGGGGAAGCCTAGCGTCTCCATCACCGGCAGATACCTAGCCGGTCGGCAAGTTACTTTGCGCAGTGGGGAGCAAGACATGACCGAGACAGCAGCGAGAGTGCCGGTCGACGGCGTGGCCGTGACCGCCATCGGGGTCGCCATCATCCGGGCGCGGGAATCCGAACGCGACGATCGCCTCTACGACGACCCGCAGGCGAAGGACTTCGTGGCCGCGGCCCGCAAAGGCTTCGACCCCGAACGCTGGGCGCGGATGGAAGCCCTGGCCGACCAGTTCTACGACGGCCGCACCATCGGCGTGCGCCTGGTCGACGAGCGCTTCCGGGAGGCGATCGAGGCCGGCTGCGGCCAGATCGTCCTCCTGGGCGCCGGTTTGGACACCCGCGCCTACCGCCTCGACCTCCCGCCCACCCTGCACGTCTACGAGATCGACCTCCCCGAACTCTTCGCCTTCAAGGAACCGGTCCTCGCCGCCACCGCCGCCACCCCCACCTGCCACCGCCACGTGGTCATCGCCGACCTTCGCGAAAACTGGCGAAAAACCCTGCTCGACATCGGCTTCGATCCAACCGTCCCGACCTGCTGGGTCGACGAGGGCTCACTCGGCTATCTCAACCAGGACTGGAACCGCCAGGTAGTCCTGACCCTCACCGAATTGTCCGCCCCCGCAAGCCGTTTCGGCGCAGGACGTATGACCATCGACCCCGAATCCCCTCGGTACCGAGAACTACGCCGCCTCGTCTCCGGCGACGACACCCCACAACCGCCTGCACCCACCCACACCCCCGACTCCGACATCGAACACTGGCTCAACACCATCGGCTGGACCACCGAATTCCGCAGCTGGAACGACATGACCGCCCACCTACCTCGCCCCACCACCCCGCTCGACCCCCGCATCGGCACCATCGCCGCCATCCGCCGCTGAGCGCCCGGCGCTGGCCGGGTCTATGCCCGGCGTGCGGCACGGAACGGAAACCGAGGTCCGTTCAACCCCGGTCCTTCGGGCGTTTGGAGCCGAAGTAGGGGCGGGCGCCGGGGTGGTCGAGTTGCCATTTGTCGGGCTTGCCGGAGGGGTAGGCGACTGGGATCTGGTCGCCGATGGCGGGCCAGTTGTTCACGTCCCAGGCGAAACGGCCGTAGACCTCGTGGGCGACCACGGTGGGGCCGGAGATGCTGCCGGTGATGGTGACGTACTGCTCGCCGAGGTCGTCGGGGCGGGGGCTGACGCCGGTGACGTGGAGGGTGCCGGATTCAGGGCCGGCGGGGGCGGCGTTCCAGGAGGCGGCGAGCGGGTCGCCGGAGAAGGCTCGTGAGCTGCCGCCGTTGCCGCGACGGTAGTACACCAGGGCCGCGGCCAGTGCGCCGCCGATCAGCAGGACGAACATGAGCTGCAGGAGCATGAACTCCATGCTAGGCGGCGTGGAGTTCATGCCCGGCCGGGGCCACGTGACGGGTGCGGCTAGTGGGCGGTGAGTTCGGAGACGCCGTTGTGGCGGCGCAGCTGCCAGACCGTGGTGCGCTTGGACTGGGAGCGGCCGTTGCCGCGGTCGATGAGGGTGCGGTTGGCGGTGGTGAACACCAGTTGCGCGCCCTGGGTATTGGTTTCGGGATTCTGGAACAGCTGGATGAGGCTGTCGGCCGTCTCGGGAGTGAGGGCGGCGTCGATATCGTCCACCGCCAGCACGCCACCGGTGTCGAGGGCATCGAGCATGGGCGGCAGCAGGCGCAGCATGGCCAGGGTGGCGCCGGACTCGTCGGTGATGTCGAAGGCGGTTTCGATGCCCTCGTGGGTGAGGCCCAGGCCGACGCCGCGGCGGGCCACCATGCGTGAGTACAGCGCGTCCCGGGCGGCGTAGAGGTTGGCCAGTTCGCGCTGCAGCAGGGTGACGGTGATGCCGTGCTCGAGGAACATCTCCTCGGCGTAGTTCGCCGAGATGGTGCAGGACTCGATTTCCTTTGTGGTGGAGGCGATATCGGCGTCCAGGTCACGCAGGTAGTCGGCGTACATGGGGTCGTCGGACGGCAGCAGCAGATCGGTGATGCCGAGGTCGGCGGCGCGCAGCAGCGTCAGCAGCCGCACCGCGTGGTCGGTCGAGCGGGAGATGTGCGAGCCCACCCGGTGCGCCACCTCCTGCGGATCCGGCTGCCCGCACTGCACTTCCAGCAGTGACTGGAACCAGCGGTAGGCCGGGACCAACGGCTCGGCGTACAGCTGCCCGGACAGGCTGAGCAGCAAGGCATTCGGGCGCACCAGCGGCACCACGGCGCCCAGCCCGTACCGCGCGGCCTCGAACATGGGTCCGATGCGGATGTCGTCGCCGGCGCGCTCGAACACCACGCGCTTGCGATTGTGCGGATGCGAGTGCAGCCATTCCGCGGCCACATCGGCATTGTCGAGCCGGAACCCGTAGGTGTACGGGCACCCCTCGGCGACGAAGTTCGCGACGAATTCCGAAGGCCGATCGGAGAATCCGAGGTGCGGCGTCCGAACCGGCCCGGAGTAGGGATCCCACCCGGTGACCGAATTCAGCACGGCGTCGCGCATGCGATCGAGCGCGTCGATGAGGCCGGTCTTGCCGGTGGCGGCCGTCCCGTAGACGGCGGTGACCGGTGTGGCGACCGGCCCGCTACCCCGGGTCAGCCGCAGTTCCTGCGGTTCGGCGAGTGACCGATGATTCGACACCTGAAAACTACGCAACACCCTGGACATCCTGCCGGTCGCGGGTCGGAAATGCGACTCACCTTATTCGGGCATTCCGCGGGGGTGGCACTCGGAGGGCAACTTTCGCGATATCCGGGTTCGAAACCGGTGTGATCGGCACGAATTGCGCCGCGGTCGAATAACGGTGTGCGCGAACCTCAGCGGAGCAGGCCGTATGCGCGGGCGGGAGCGAGGCGGACGACGGCGCGGCGGTCGGCGACCATGGCGCGGCGGTAGTCGTCCCAGTCGGGGTGCTCGCCGCTGAGGGCGCGGTAGTAGGCGACCAATTCGTCGACCGTGGCGTCGTCGGGATCGGCGGCGACGGGGGAGACCTCGGCCTCGCCTTCGATGACCGCGTACGACCAGAAGTCGTCACTGCTCATGTGCAGCGCGGCCCACGGCTCCCGGACCAGATTGTGGTACTTGGCACGGTCTGCGGTGATGGAGATCCGGATGATGCCGTCCTCGCCGGCCCAGTGCAGCACATTGGACAGCTGCGGACGGGTGTCGCGGCGAATCGTGGTGAGCACCGACTTACGGTGGGAGCGCGCGAAATCGACTGCCTTGGCGAGGTCCATACCGAGTGGAACCCGGGCGGTTACGGGCGTGTTCCCGAGGCCGGAAAATCCGCGCATCAGGCGTGCGACGTGCGGGAATGTTGATCAAACCTGTCGGTGAGGCGGGATAGAGTGCCTGGTGTGAGCGAATCGGGCATGGAGATCACCGCGGCGAGCGGGGACGAGCGCGTCGAGTGGCAGCGGCTGGCGGAGGAGGTTCGCAACCATCAGTTCCGCTACTACGTGCGGGACGCGCCGATCATTACCGACGGTGAGTTCGACGAGCTGTTCAACCGGCTGGTGGCGCTCGAGGAGGCGCATCCGGATCTACGCACCCCGGATTCGCCCACCCAGCTGGTCGGCGGCGGCTTCACCACCGAGTTCCAGCCCGTGGATCACCTGGAGCGGATGTACTCGCTGGACAACGTCTTCGACGAGGACGAGATGCGGCAGTGGATCGCCAAGGTCGAGGCCGATGCCGGCGCCGATCTGCACTACGTGTGCGAGGTGAAGATCGACGGCGTCGCCCTCAATCTCGTCTACGAGGACGGCAAGCTGGTGCGCGGCGCCACCCGCGGCGACGGCCGCACCGGTGAGGACGTCACCCTCAATGCCCGCACCATCGAGGACATTCCGCACGAGCTGATCCACAGCGACGAGTTCCCGGTGCCCAAGCTCCTGGAGGTGCGCGGCGAAGCGTTCATGACGCTGGCCGACTTCGAGGCGCTCAACGCCGCCATCGTCGCGGAAGGCAAAGCGCCGTACGCGAATCCACGCAATACCGCCGCCGGGTCACTGCGGCAGAAGGATCCCGCGGTGACGGCGCGGCGGCGGCTGCGCATGATCTGCCACGGCTTCGGCCGGCTGGAGGGCTTCGCGCCGGAATCGCAGTTCGAGGCCTACCGCGCGCTGGCCTCCTGGGGTCTGCCGGTGTCGGCGCACACGATCCGGGTGCAGGGCGCGGACGCGGTGGTCGGCCGCATCAACTACTGGGGCGAGCACCGCCACGACATCGAGCACGAGATCGACGGCCAGGTCATCAAGGTCGACGAGTTCAGCCTGCAGCGCCGCCTGGGCGCCACCTCGCGCGCGCCCCGCTGGGCCATCGCCTACAAGTACCCGCCGGAGGAGGCCACCACCAAGCTGCTCGACATTCAGGTGAATGTCGGTCGCACCGGCCGGGTTACGCCGTTCGCGGTCATGCAGCCGGTCACCGTGGCGGGCTCCACCGTGGCCATGGCCACCCTGCACAATGCCTCGGAGGTGCAGCGCAAGGGCGTGCTCATCGGCGACACCGTCACCATCCGCAAGGCCGGGGACGTGATTCCCGAGGTGCTGGGCCCGGTGGTGGACGCCCGCGACGGCAGCGAGCGGGAATTCGTGATGCCCACGCACTGCCCCGAGTGCGGCACCGAGCTGGCCCCGGCCAAGGAGGGCGACGCCGATATCCGCTGCCCCAACCAGCAGTACTGTCCGGCCCAGCTGCGGGAGCGGGTATTCCACGTGGCCGGGCGCGGCGCGTTCGATATCGAGGCGCTGGGCTACGAAGCCGCCATCGACCTGCTGAAGTCGGGCGCCATCGCCGACGAGGGCGACCTGTTCTCCCTCGACGCGGACAGGCTGCTCACCACCACGCTGTTCACCAACAAGAACGGCACCCTGTCCGCCAATGGCAAACGCCTGCTGGAGAATCTGGAGTCCGCCAAGGACCGCCCGCTGTGGCGCGTGCTGGTCGCCCTCTCCATCCGCCATGCCGGTCCCACCGCGGCCCGCGCCCTGGCCACCGCCTTCGGCAGCATGGACCGCATCCGGGAGGCCTCGGCCGAGGAACTGGCCGCCACCGACGGCGTCGGCCCCACCATTGCCACCGCGGTCACCGAATGGTTCACCGTGCCCTGGCATCTCGAGATCGTCGACAAGTGGACCGCCGCCGGCGTCCGGATGGAGGACGAGCGCGACGAGTCCATCGAGCGCAACCTGGAGGGCCTGTCCATCGTGGTGACCGGCTCGCTGGAAGGCTTCACCCGCGACGGCGCGAAGGAGGCCATCCTCGTCCGCGGCGGCAAGGCGGCCGGATCCGTGTCCAAGAAGACGGCTTTCGTCGTGATCGGCGACGCGCCGGGTTCGAAGGCCGCCAAGGCCGAGGAACTGGGTGTCCCCATCCTCGACGAGGCAGGCTTCGTGAAACTGCTCGAGGGCGGTCCGGAGGCGGTGTCGGAAACCCCCGAACCGGTGTCCGAGAGCCCGGAGGCGGTGTCCTAGAAATCGATTCGCACCGGCCCGGCGCTTCGCGCGCCCGCGCCCGGTGCGGTGCGATCGGCGAGGCAATCGCGTGCTGCGGGGTGGGGTTGAGGATGGAGTTGTGGTGATGAAGGTGCGGACCGAGCGGCCACGGGACGGCGGCGTGGAGATTCGGGTGGCCGAGCCCGGGGACTACCCGGCCATCGGCGAACTGACCGTCGAGGTGTATGTCGGTGAGGGGCATGTGAATCCGCGTAGTCCCTATGTCGAGGACCTCGCCGATACGGCCACCCGGGCGGCGGCGGCCGAGATCCTGGTGGCGGTCCGCGACGGCGAGCTGCTGGGCTCGCTGACCATGGCCCGGCCCGGCACGCCGTTCGCGGATATCGCCCGGCCGGGAGAGTTGGAGTTCCGGATGCTCGCGGTGTCCAAGGGGGCCCGCGGGCTGGGAGTGGGGACTGCCCTCATGACGCGGGTGATCGATACCGCCCGCGCCGAAGGGTTCGACGCTGTGGTGCTCACCACCATGCCGACCATGCAGGATGCACGGCGCATGTACGACACGCTGGGCTTTGCGCATGTGCCGGAAAGAGATTGGCGCACCGACACGGGCCTGCCGCTCACGGTGATGCGCCTGGAGATCGCTGCGGCACGCTGACCTGGCCGGGCCGGACGCCCGGCATTGTCGAATGGGCGAAGGGCGGCGGCGGACTCATCGACCGGCCGCGGCGGACCGGCTCGACCGTCATGCGGTCGAACCGGCCAACCTCGCGGGCCCGCGACGGTTTCGCGGGCGATGTCCCGGGGACGGCGGCGACGGAAGTCCGGTCTGTCATCCCGGCATGTTCGGGCCGCCCGGCGTGGCGGGCCTGCTCGCGCGGGTGGACGCGGTGGTCGCGCGGGTGGGTGTGGACTTCGCAGTGGTCGGTGTCGTATTCGCGGTGGTGGGCATGGTGCTCGTGGTTATCGGGATGGGTGTTGCGGGATTGCGCATGGGGGCTCCCGTAGCTCGGTGCTGGGTCAGCAGAAGCTGGCCAGCGGGCGGCAGACGGTGTAGCCGGAGCTGTCGGCGTTCCAGGACGGCGTCCAGACGGACGGATTGCCCGCCCGGTTGTCGAACGGGTGCGGCGAAGGGGCGGGGACCTTGCCGGGGGAACGCGGATGCTGGTTCTGCAGAACGGGATTCATGTCCGAGTGCAGGTAGCCGAAGGGGTCGCTCGCGTGCAGGCCGGTGGGGTCGTCACCGTGGGTGATGATGCCCGAACTGCCGCCGGATCGGGGCCCGGCCGAATCGGAGGCGCCGGGCGAAATGGTGCCGCGGGACAGGGATTCGGCGGTGGCGGGCCCGGCTGCGAGCATGGCTGCGGCCAGTCCGGCCATGGGGGTCAGGGCGAGGGTTGATTGGCGGAGGTTCGGGCGTGATCGATGGGCTTGCTGCATGGCGTCCTGCCTCTCTGCATGGCGTCACTGCTGATCTGCTTGCCGGTTCTGGTCACGTCGGTGACTTATCTACTAAGTGCGACCGTAGGTTGTCTACGTAGACGAATGGTAGGTAAGTCCTGTGAATCTACTAAGTTCATACGTAGATACGGGACGGTGAACAGCGGCCGGGCAGACGAGAACGCCCCCACCGGATCTCCGGCGGGGGTGTGAAACGCTGTGCGAGAAAGGTGGTGCGGCTCAGCCGAGCACGGTGGCGACGATGCCGGCCAGATAGCCGAGCCGTGCGACCTCCGACGGCCGGAAATCCGGACCACCCGGGCGGCCCAGCAGCAGCACCTTGCCGGTATTACCGAGCGGAGCGGCAGCCAGCTTGGTGTCCATGTCCTTCCACAGCTGCGGCAGCCAGTCGGCCTCACCGTCGAGGACCGTCGGCTTCTCCAGCGGCATCCACGGCGCCGACGCCGCCTGGGTCGACGGGGCGCTCTGCGAGCCCACCACGCGATACGCGCCCTGTGGGCCCATGTCGAGCACGGTCGACCAGCCCACCCGCAGCACCCGCGGCACGCCGTCGACCAGCACTTGCAAACGATCGTCGCGCGCATTGGCGACCTGATCGATGAGCTCGAGTTCGCGGTGGGTGTCCAGCATCCCGGAGTACGGGCGCAGCGAATCGACCTGTACATCGTGCAGGGATTCGGCCGCGGTGATGAGGGTGTCGGGCAGCGCGCCCGAGGGCACCTCCACCACGATGTCGTCGATCGCGAAGCCGTCGCCGCGCTCGACGACATCCAGCGAGAGGATGTCCGCGCCGACGGAACCCAGCGCCAAGGCCAGCGATCCGAGACTCCCTGGGCGATCCGGAAGTTGCACGCGAAGCAGATAAGACACGTGCCTTCCTTTCTTTACTGTGCGACCGAAACTTTCGGACGGGTACCCGAGTCCCGCAATACTTACACCCTCGAGAGCTGGTTATCGAATCGAACCATTCCCTGTGATGCGGGCCACTTACCCGTCGGTTACACATTGATGGTGCCAGGTCTGGCGCACACCTGCGACCGGTGGCTCGAGGCGACCCACTAGGCTGTGGGATGGCCAATCACCAAGCTCGAACCATGCCGAAAGGGGTCCCGCGGTGCCCGCCATCTCCAGGGACGAGGTCGCTCACCTCGCCCGGCTGTCCCGGCTCGCTTTGACGGACGACGAACTCGATCTGTACGCCGGTCAGCTGGATTCCATCCTGACCCACGTCGCGCAGATCTCGCAGGTCGCCGCCGCGGACGTGCCCACCACCGCATCCCCGAATCCGGAGACCAATGTGACGCGCCCGGATGCGGAGCAGCCCTGCCTGACTCCGGAGCAGGCGCTCGCCATGGCGCCGGCCGTCGACGAGCAGCGGTTCATGGTTCCGCAGATTCTGGGAGAGGGCGAATGACAGACCTGACCAAACTGTCCGCGGCCGAACTCGCGGACAAGATCCACGCGCGCGAGGTCTCCTCGGTCGAGGTCACCGAGGCCCACATCCAGCGCATCGCCGAGGTCGACGGGGAGATCAACGCCTTCCTGCACGTGGCCGGCGAGCAGGCGCTGCTGACCGCCGCCGAGGTGGACCGTCAGGTCGCCGGCGGCAAGGTGGTCTCGGCGCTGGCCGGTGTTCCCTTGGCGCTCAAGGACGTTTTCACCACCACGGACATGCCGACCACCTGCGGGTCGAAGATCCTCGAAGGCTGGGTGTCGCCGTACGACGCGACGCTCACCACCAAGCTGCGCGAGGCGGGCATCCCGATCCTCGGCAAGACGAACATGGACGAGTTCGCCATGGGTTCGTCCACCGAGAACTCGGCGTACGGCCCGACCCGCAATCCCTGGGATACCGACCGGATTCCGGGCGGCTCGGGTGGTGGCTCCGCCGCGGCGCTCGCCTCGTATCAGGCGCCGCTGGCCATCGGCACCGACACCGGCGGTTCCATCCGCCAGCCCGCCGCGGTCACCGCGACCGTCGGCACCAAGCCGACCTACGGCACCGTGTCCCGTTTCGGCCTGGTCGCCTGCGCGTCCTCGCTGGACCAGGGTGGCCCGTGTGGACGCACCGTGCTGGACACCGCGCTGCTGCACGAGGTGATCGCGGGCTACGACCCGAAGGACTCCACCTCCCGCAATGTGCCGGTGCCGCCGGTGGTCGCCGCCGCCCGCGCGGGCGCCGAGGGCGACCTGAAGGGCGTGAAAGTCGGTGTGGTGAAGGAACTTCACTCCGACAGCTACCAGCCGGGCGTCATCGCCTCCTTCGACGCCGCGGTCGCGCAGCTGAAGGAGCTCGGCGCCGAGGTGGTCGAGGTGTCCTGCCCGCACTTCGAATACGCGCTGCCCGCCTACTACCTGATCCTGCCGTCGGAGGTGTCGTCGAACCTGGCGCGCTTCGACGCCATGCGGTACGGCCTGCGCGTCGGCGACGACGGCTCGCACTCGGCCGAGCAGGTCATGTCCATGACCCGTGAGGCCGGGCTGGGCCCGGAGGTCAAGCGCCGCATCATGATCGGCACCTACGCGCTGTCGGCCGGGTACTACGACGCCTACTACGGTCAGGCCAACAAGGTCCGCAACCTGATCGCGCAGGACTTCGACAAGGCCTACGCGACCGTCGACGTGCTGGTCTCGCCGACCAGCCCGTTCACCCCGTGGAAGCTGGGCGAGAAGGTCAACGACCCGCTGGCCATGTACCTCTCGGATCTGTGCACGCTGCCCACCAACCTGGCCGGGCACTGCGCCATGTCGGTGCCGTCCGGGCTCAGCGCGGACGACGGCATGCCGGTCGGTCTGCAGATCATGGCCCCGGCGCTGGCGGACGACCGGCTCTACCGGGTCGGCGCGGCCTACGAGGCGGCCCGCGGGCCCATCGCCTGATCGAGGCAATCGTGACGGCCTGATCGAGGCAATCGTGACGGCCTGATCGAGGCAAGGGAGACAGCCTGACCGAGGCGGTCCCGCAATCGAATTCGGCCCTCGCCGGTGTCCACCGGCGGGGGCCGTCCGCATCCACCGGCCGGGGACCGGGCGCTGTCCGCCCGGGTTGCCCGAATCCTGCTGCCAGACTTATCCGTATCCGCCCGATCGGCATCCGGCCGATCGGGCAATGCCTGCGGCGTGTCGGTCCAGACCGGTAGGCTGGCAGCGGTTCGGCGTGTGTGAAGGGTTTTCTTGGGGATGTTGCGACGCGGCGAAGTCTTCGCGGGCTACGTGATCGAGCGCGAAGTGGGCCGTGGCGGAATGGGTTCGGTCTACGCTGCCCGCCACCCACGGCTTCCGCGGCTCATCGCGCTCAAACTGCTGCACCGGGAGATGTTCGGCGAGAACGAGACTCGCCTCCGGTTCGAACGCGAGGCCGATGTCATCGCCCAGCTCGACCATCCCAACATCATCACCGTCTACGACCGTGGCGACGAGGACGAGCAGCTGTGGATCGCCATGCAGTACGTGGACGGGGTCGACTGCGCCTCCATCGACCCCTATGACCTCAGCCCCGACCGGGCGGTCGAGATCATCGTGCAGACCGCGGCCGCACTGGATTACGCGCACGGGCGCGGCGTACTGCACCGGGATGTGAAGCCCGCCAATATCCTGCTGTCCCGCTCCGGCGGCATCGGCGCCGGATTCGCCGAGCGGGCGCTGCTCAGCGACTTCGGCATCGCCCGGGTGCTCGACGACACCGCGCACCTGACCCGCACCGGCATGCTCAATGCCACCCTGGCCTACGCCTCCCCGGAACAGCTCACCTCGGCGCCCATGGGGCCGCGATCGGACCAATATTCCCTAGCGTGCACGCTGTTTCGGCTGCTCACCGGGCACGGGCCGTTCGACGCGCCGAATATCGCGACCGTCATGCTCGGGCATCTGCAATCGCCGCCGCCCGAGGTGAGCCTGCTGCGGCCCGAGCTGCCCGCAGAACTGGACGCGGTGCTGCGGAAGGCGCTGTCCAAGGATCCGCGCGACCGCTACGACACCTGCTTCGAATTCGCGCAGACCGCGTGGGAGACGGTGGCCGAACCGGTGTCGCTGGTGCGGCGGCCGCGCGGGCCGGTCGCGGACCGGCTGCCGCGTCCGGACACCGTGCTCGGCTGCCTGTTCGGCGGCGCCGTCGGGGACGCGCTGGGCGCGCCGATCGAGACCATGCTGCTGCCGAACATCCAGCAGCGCTACGGGATCCAGGGCGTCACCGGGGAGGGCAGCGGCTACCGGGGCCGTATCTCCGACGAGACGCAGCTGGCGCTGTTCACCATGGAGGCGCTCATCCGCGGCGCGCGGGCGCGCGGGCGTGGCACCGCCGCCGCGGTGGGCATGATCCAGGAGAACCTGCTGGTGTGGCTGCGCGGGCAGGGGCAGGCGGCGGTGCCGGAACAGCCGGTGCCGTTGCAGAGCGGGCTGACCGGATACCCGGAGCTGATGACCTACCGGGGGCCGACACAGACGACCATCTCGGCCATGCTGCGGGTGGCGGCGCGGCAGCAGCCCGGAATTCCGCTGGGCACCCGCGATCATCCGATCAACGACTCCAAGGGCTGTGCGGCCACCGTGCGATCCGCACCGTGCGGGTTCATGCCCTCGCTGGAGTACGCCTTCGAATTGGCCTGTGACGCGGCGGCGCTCACCCACGGCAATCCGAGCGGCTGGCTGCCGGCGGGCGCGTTCGCGGCCATCGTGTACGGGCTGTGCCAGGGACTGGACGTGCGGGCGGCGGTGGAACAGGCTCGGGCCCAGCTGGTTCGCAACCGCGATCACGAGGAGACCACCCAGGCACTGGACGCGGCCGTGCGGCTGGCCGACACCGTGGCCTTCCGGGGACGGCCGATGCCGCCGCCCGGACTGCTGGAGCCGCTGGGCACCGGCGTCATCGGGTCCGAGGCGCTGGCCCTGGGGGTGTGCGCGGCAGTATGCGCCGAAAACGTGGGCGGCACACCGGAACAGATCTTCCGCAACGGCGTGCTGCTGTCGGTGAATCATTCCGGGGACAGCGACTCGACCGGCGCCGTCTGCGGTGCGCTGCTCGGGGCCCGGCTCGGGGTGCACGCCATCCCCGCACCTTGGCGGGCCGGCCTCGACGCGGCGGCCGCCATCGAACGGCTGGCCGCCGACTTCACCCGCGAATTCCGCGGCGCCGCTCAGCAGCCCGGCATGACCGTGCCCTGGTCGGCGCCGTAGCGGTGACCGTGACCGGGCGGGGCGTCGAGCGCGCCCAGCAGGTCGGCGGTGGTCTGCAGGAAGCTGATCACCGGAAGCCAGTGCGGGACCGGCGCGTCCGGGCGGGTGCCGGTGAGATCCGGTGCGTGCCACAGCAGAGCCGGCGACCAGTGCACCACCGGATCGGAGGCATTGGCCAGTACCGTCGCGCGGCCGTGCTGCACCTGCCCGGCGGGCGGGCCCGCCCAGAGCGCGCCGCAGACGCGGCGGTCCTGGTCGGCGGCATCGGTGAAGACGGCGCTGCCGCCCAGCGCGCCCAGGCTCTGGCCGTAGATGTAGAGCTTCGGCGGATTCGGTAGCGCCGCAATCCTCTGCTCCACGGCCCGGAACAGGGCGCGGGCGGATTGCTCGGCGGCGCTGCGCCCGAAGACGAAGGTGACCCAGCTCGGGGCGTCGGAGTACTGCAGACCGACCAGGGCGACATCACCGCCGAAGCGGGCGTCGAGACCCTTGGCCGCATCGCTGTCGATCCAGCCCGAACCGGTCGGCACCGTCACCACCAGATTGCGGCGCTGCAGTCCGCCGGTGCGCTCCAGCTCCCGAATCGCCAGCGCCACCCGGGAATCCAGATCGGGCGCGGAGTTCAGCCCGACATAGACCCGCGCGGTCCGCGCCGGCGCCCCCGCCACGAACCGGCGGCCCTGCGCTCCCAGCGACGGCCAGCTCGCCATCGACACCGGACTACCCGACCGCGTCGGCGAATCCGGTTGCACCAACTCCGGATCCACATACGAATTGGCCGCCGCATAGGCCGCCCGCCGCCACTCCACCACCGTCGGCACGATCACCAGCTGCCCCGCCATCAGCAGCGCCACCCCCGCCGCGATACTGCGCGCCCGTCCCAATCTCCGCACCGCCCAGCCCACCCCGCGCGCGACCGCGACCGCCACGACAACCAGCGGAACGGTCCACGCGAGCCACTGCGCCCAGTACCACGGTCCAATCCCGCCGACCCCCATGGCGGCCCGTAGCTTGTTCTGCCACTGCTCGGCACTACTCATCGCCATCCCGACCAGCGCCACCGCCACGATCAATGCCGGAACCCGCCCGCGCGGCAGGTGCGCGACCCCGAATCGAGTCCACCGCAACACCATCCGGATGACCGCCGCGAGCCCCAACCCGATCAGCACCACGAGTGCGGTCAGCATCGCCTGCGCCGCCGGCGTCCGCGGCAGCAGCCCCGGCGCCAACGAGATCATGGTCCCGCCCGCCACCGCCACACTCGTCTCCACCCGCGGCACTCGAAACCACGCCCACCCGAACCGCATTCGAGACGAGCCAGGGATGTCGGCTGCCACGGTCGTGGCTTCGGCCCGATCGAGCGGTGCGCTCGTGATCTCGGGTGGGCGGGTCACAGCGCCACCGCCACGCCGTCGAGTGTGCCGGGTCCGCGCTCTGGCGCGAGGCTGACCCGGCGGGAGCGCCTGCGGCGCACGAGAATGGTTGTCGCGGTGGCCAGCCCGGCGGCGAGTCCGATGCCGGCGAGGGTGAGGGTGGCGGGGGAGGGGGCGTCGCCGGAGGGCTCGAAGAAGGGCTCGTAGATGGGGTTGCCGTAGTCCTGGCGGATGGAGTTCAGGTCCACGGCCGTGGTGGCGACGCTGGCCATGACCTGACATTGGGCGCGCGAGACCGGGTTTTCGCGGGTGTCGCAGGCCGCGTGCATGCGTCGTTCCAGCGCGGCGTCCACGGTTTGCCGGGCCCACGGGCCGAGCGGCTGGCCGTGCGCGGCGGCGTAGCGCAGCAGGTCGTAGCCGAGATCGTGGGATTTGCAGGCCAGATCGAATTCGGCGGGCAGGGGGACGGGGGAGGAGCAGTCACCGTTCGGGTTGATCAGCATGCCCGCCTCGATGACCGGGCGGTACCCGGCTTCGGTCACGAAGTCCTCGGGGATGACCGTCGGGTCCGGTTGCGCGGCAACCGCTTGCAGGATTCCGGTGCGGGCGGCCGCGTTCTCCGGCGAGACCGGAATGCCGACCGCAGCGCCCCCGGCCGGGGCGAAGGCCACGCCGGCCGAGCATACGATGGTCGCGGCCGCGGCGAGCACGCCGACCCGGCGCAACCGGTCCGCCGGCGAGCCGCTGGCTGGGTGGCCGACGGCTGCCGCGGACCGGGAGGCGGTGGAACGGGGCGAAGTCCTGCGGGAATTCGGGAACGCTCTCATGGGTCTCGACGCTAGGAATCGGGCTCCGACCGGGGCCTCAGCCTGCGGGGCGGTTCCGGAGTGGGCGGGTCGGGGGAGGCCGGAGCGGGTGTCGTACCCGGGTAGGGGGTGGGAGATCACTCAGGGGTATGAGGTGCGGGCGGCGCGGAGTCTCTACGGTCGAGGGCATGGTCGGAAATATGTCTGGGCAGGCCCGTGTCGCACGGGCGCGGCAGGTGTTCGACGGGTTCACGGTCCTGCTCGCGATCGTCTTCATCGCGGTGGCCTGGCCGACGCTGCATCTGACGCACAAGGTTCCGGCCGCGGCCGCGCCGTTCATCGCGGGCTTCGCCGCGTTCCCGATTCTGCTGCTGCGAGTGAATTCGCCACTGGGATGGGCGGTTTCGGCCGGTTCGGCGCTGATGATCGCGCTCGCGGTGCCGCATCAGCCGGGCAATACGATCCCGTTCCAGGTGGTGCACATCCTGGTGCTGTTCGCCCTGGTGTTCGCGGTGGCCGTGCGCGCCCCCATCCGGATCGTGGCCGTGGTGTGGGTGGCCACCTCGCTGCTGTTCGCCACCGCCATGGCCCAGACCGGGGACAGCTTCGCCGAATCCGGGTTCGGCTGGCCGCTGGCCATCACCGGCCTGGTGGTGTTCGGCCTGCTCATCCGGTGGGTGGTGCTGTCGCGGCAGGCGCTACTCAAATCGGAGGAGGAGACCGAGCTGGAGCGGGCCCGCCGCGCCATCCTCGAGGAGAAGGCGCGCATCGCCCGCGACCTGCACGATGTGGTGGCGCACCACATGTCGATGGTGGTGGTGCAGGCGCAGACTGCGCCGTATCGGATCACCGGGCTGTCGGCCGATGCCCAAGCCGAATTCGAGTCCATCGGCACCGGTGCGCGGGCGGCGCTCAACGAGATCCGCGGCATGCTCGGCGTCCTGCGCAGTGACGGGCAGCTGCCCGAGCATGCGCCGCAGCCCTCGGCCGCCGACGTCCCGGGTCTGCTCGAGGGCGCGCAGCGTGCCGGGGTGCCGCTCACCTGGACCGTCGACGGCAGCCTCGACACCGTGCCCGAGACCACGGGCCTGGCGCTCTACCGGATCGTGCAGGAGTCGCTGGCCAATGCGTCCCGGCACGCGCCCGGGGCGGCGGTGCGCGTGGACCTCGGCTGCGCAAGCGAGCTGACCCTGACCGTCGCCAATGATCGGCCGATCGCGGTGCGGCCGGGTGATCACTCGGGCACGTCCGGCAGCGGTATCGCCGGTATGCAGACCCGTGCGGCCGCGGTCGGCGGCGTGCTCACCGCCGGGCCCCGACCGGACGGCGGGTTCGAGGTGCAGGCCCGGCTGCCGCTGGCGCCCGTGCCGAGTGCCGCGGGCAGGGCGGAGGTGCTCGGCTCCGGCCACTGAGTTCGGGGTTCCGGTCACCGAGCCGGGTCCGGCCCGGCGAGCGCGTGCGATGGAGGGGGTGCGAAGTAGTCGTCGCGCGGGCCGTTCCGGTCGGGGCATGGCAAACTCGGTGTCGTGCGTGAGGTGGGACTGTGGCGATAACCGTGTTGATCGCCGACGATCAGGCGATGGTGCGGCAGGGGTTCGGGGCGTTGCTGGCGGCGCAGCCCGATATCAGCGTGGTCGGGGACGCGTCGGACGGGAAAATCGCTGTGGCCGAGGCGAAACGGCTGCGCCCCGACGTGGTGCTGATGGATGTGCGCATGCCGGAGATGAACGGGCTCGACGCCGCCCGCTCGATTCTCTCCGCCGGCTTCGAACCACCGGTGCGGGTGCTCATGCTCACCACCTTCGATATCGACGACTATGTGTACGAGGCCCTGGGCATCGGGGCCAGCGGGTTCCTGCTCAAGGACGCGCCCGCCGAGGAACTGGTGCGCGCGGTCCGGGTAGTGGCCGCCGGTGACGCGCTGCTCGCGCCGACCGTGACGCGCCGGCTCATCGCCGATGTCACGCGTCGCCGCGCCCGGCGCGCGCCCGCGCCGCAGCTGTCGGTGCTCACCCCGCGGGAACGCGAGGTGCTGGAGCTGGTGGCGCGCGGCATGTCCAATGCCGAGATCGCTGAAAGCCTTTTTGTCGCAGAACAAACGGTGAAGACGCACGTGTCGAAGGTCTTCACCAAATTGAACCTGCGTGATCGGGCGCAGGCGGTGGTGCTGGCCTACGAAACGGGACTGGTGACCCCGGGCTGACCTGCCCGGACAGGGTTTCGACGGGTAGGCTCACGGACTTGTACGTCGCCGGAAGGGGGTCGTAGCCAGTGCTGAATAGCGGTGACGTGTTCGCCGGGTTCACCATCGAACGACTGCTCGGACAGGGCGGGATGGGCTCGGTCTATCTCGCCCGGCATCCCCGCCTGGGCAAGTTGACGGCACTGAAGCTGCTGAACCGGGAACTGTACGCGGACAGGGAGATACGCGCCCGATTCGAACGCGAGGCGGATCTGGTCGCGCGGCTGGACCATCCCAATATCGTCGAGGTGTACGACCGCGGCACCGAGGACGAGATGCTGTGGATCTCCATGCAGTACGTGGACGGGGTGGACGCCGCCGGCATCAATGTCGCGACGCTGCCGCCCGAACGGGCGGTGCAGGTGATCGAAGGGGTGGCCAGCGCACTCGACTACGCGCACGGCATGGGGGTGCTGCACCGGGATGTGAAGCCTGCCAACATCATTCTGGCCCGCGCCGTCGCCGGCCACGGCGAGCGCGTCTTCCTCACCGACTTCGGCATCGCCCGCCTGCGCGAGGACTCCACCCACCTCACCCAGGCAGGCATGTTCACCGCCACCCTCGCCTACGCCTCGCCCGAGCAGATGACCGGCGCCCACCTGGACCCCACCACCGACCAGTACTCCCTGGCCTGTGCCCTCTACTGGCTCCTGATCGGTGCCGGCCCCTACGACTCGCCGCACCCCGCCGAACTCATCCGCGGCCACCTCCAGCTCCTTCCGCCCCCCGTTTCCCTGCGCCGCCCCGGCCTCTCGCCCGCCATGGACGCCGTCCTCACCAAGGCCATGGCCAAACGCCCCGCCGACCGCTTCCCCACCTGCACCGACTTCGCCAAGGCCGCCCGCCGTGCCCTCTCCGGCCCCCCGGTCCAGCACTCGGTCCACCAGCAGCCCCTCCATCCCACCTACCCCAATCCCCCCGCCCCCCAACCGAACTACGCCCCCCAGCCCTACCCCGGCCAGGCCTACCCGGCCCCGCCCCAGCCGTACCCCGCCACGGCGCTGCCACCCCAACCCTCGGCCTATCCCGCACCCCCGCAGCAACCGCTCGCGCCCAATTACCCCGCGCCGCAACCGCAGTCCGCACCCCCCGGCTCCCAACAGCCCGTCGGTGCCCCCGGCTACCCACCGCCCGCACAGTCGGCGGGGCCGCAGCCACAAGTCCCCGCGCCCGCTGCCGCCCCGACCTACCCGCCGCCCCCGTATCAGTCCGCCTACCCCGCGCCGGCACCGCAGGCGGTACCGGACGCCGAGCCAACGGATGCCGGGCGGGTGAATCGGTTGGCGGATGCGCATGATGCGTCGCAGCGGCCGACGGATGTCGTTCCGCAGCCGGTGGTTTCGGCGGGGCAGCCGGAGGAGTCGTCGACCGGGCTTGCCGCGTCGGGGACCGACCGGCCGGAGCGGGCGGGATCCGCAGCGGCGGGTGAGGATTCGTCGAGTTCGGCGGGCGGTGGTGTATCGGGGCCGTCGGTTGCCGGCGGAACGGGCGAATCGGATTCGGGGGAGCGGGGTCTCGGCGGGACCACCGGGTCGCCCGGCTCCGAGGGGATCATCGCCGAGCCCGTGACGGTACTGACACAGCCGGTTGTCGCGCCGCCGGTGTCCGCGGCATCGTCGGCCGCGGCTGAGTCGACAGCGGTTGCGGTGGCCGGCGAGTCGGACGAGGCGGGTGCGGCTGCCGGGGCTGCGGAGATGCGGGCGACCGAGCCGGTCTTGGATGGGGAGGCCGCGGAGTCCGGCCCGCCGCGGTCGGATGGCGCTGTCGGTGCAACGGATTCCGGTGGCGCTGAGGACGAATCGGGTGGTGTGGCGCGGCATCCCGATTCGGGGGCGTACGTGCCCGATGCGACGGACGGTAGCGGCTGGTCGGACGGTGTAGGCGGAGCGGGGAGCGTAGGCGGGGTGGCGACTGAGGGGGCGACGTCGGGTTTCGCTGTGTCCGAGCCGGTTTCGGGCGGAATCGCCGGAACGACGGGTTCTGGTCCGGCTGCTGGAATGCCGGGATACGGGGGCTATGTAGGTGGGGTGCCGGGCGGCCCCGGGTACGGTGGGCCGCCGTTCGGGGGAAATCCGGTGCAGCCCGGGCTGATTCCGACATCGCAGCGGGCGGAGGCGTCGCAGCTCACCGCCGTGGTGGTGCTGGGGCTGGCGGTGGTGGCACTGGTGCTGCTGGTGGTTGTCGCGGTGCTGGTTGTGTCGGGCTAGGCACGGGGGTACGGGTCGGCTCGGAGGCCGAGGACCATTTGGCCCTTGTCGACCAGGATTTGGCGGGCGCGGCGGCGGACCAGGCAGTTGTCCACGGTGCAGAACTTGTGGATCTGCATGGCTTGATGGGCCTGGGTCAGGGCCAGGTCGCCGGGGTCCATCGTGCAGTCGAACAGATACATCATGGTGTCCACCGGGGGCAGTGCAGGGGGCTGAACAATTCGCGGTCCGGCACTGGTGCTCGGCATGCGGCGCATCCGCGCCGGGCCTCGCCAAGCCTATCGAGATTCCTGAGGCCCCACGTCGCATTCGGATCCCTTGTCACGCCTGGTCATACCGAGCGACCGCGGAGCGGCCGGGAGGGATTGGGTGCGCCCGGCTCGGGGACGAGTGGGTCCAGAGATATCGGGGCTCCGGCTTCTCACCGGGCGCGACTCCAGTCCAGCACCGTTTCGGCGAACCGGCAATCGAAGCCCGGACGCGGTGGGAAACTTTCCGAAAGCTCCAGGTCGGCATTCATATCGCGTGGGAGCATCATTCGCAGTGACCGAAAACCGCGTTCGTGGGGGAGGATTCGATGTCGGAGCATGGTTCGACTCTGCCGCGTCGTCAGCTGGGGCGATACCTGCGGGAGGGTCGGATGCAGTGCAATATGACGATCGCCGAGGCGGCGGGGCTGATGGAGTGGAGCGAATCGAAGCTGCAGCGGCTGGAAACCGGTAATGCCGAGAAGATCCGGGTCCTCGACGTCCGGGAATTGTGCCGAATCTACGACTTCGACGATGAGTTCAGCTCCGCCCTCACCGGCCTCGCGCAACAGGCCAGCGTCAAGTCCTGGTGGCACGAATACGACGATCTGATTCCCGAAGGTTTCAATATGTATGTGGGCCTGGAGGCTTCGGCCCGCGCCCTCATCTCCTATCAGCCGGAGATCGTCCCGGGACTGTTCCAGACCGCCGAGTACGCAAGGGTCCTGATCAATGATTACTGGCCGGCTGCTGCACATGACGAACTGGACCGCCGCGTGCAGTTGAAGACGCGTCGTCAAAGCCTCCTGACGCGCAGGCGAAGTCCGGCCACCTTCGACGTCGTGGTGCACGAAACCGCATTACGTCGGATTGTCGGCGGCCCGCGAGTGATGGCCGCGCAGCTGCGACGCGTCGCGGACATGTCGACGCTGCCGACGATCGCTGTTCGTGTACTACCCTTCTCGGCGGGCATACCGATCGGTCACACCGTCGGCCCGTTCGTGATCCTGGATTTCGGCCGGGATTCGGGCAACCGGCCTGTCGAACCCACGGTCGTCTACCTGGAGAACTTCCTCGGCGACCTCTACCTGGAGAAGCAGGCCGCGGTCGACCGATACCGCGAGGCGTACCAAGCGATCCGGCGCGCCGCGCTGGACGAGACGACCAGCAGAGACCTCTTGCGGAGGGCAGCGAAGGAGTATGCGACGTGACCGTCGAACCCGGCGTCCGGTGGTTCAAGAGCGCCCGCAGCACCGGCGCGAAGGAATGCGTGGAAGTCGCTTTCCTCTCCGGTGGCGTCGGCGTCCGGGACAGTAAGAACCCCAGCGGTCCGACGTTGATCTTCCCGCCGGCAGACTGGGATCGTTTCACTGCCGCCCTGGCCGCCGGGCGGTTCGACGACTGAACCTCGGCCCGGCGGAATCCGGTGGCGGCACTGGGAATCAGGCCGTGCGGGCGGTAGCGGCACGGGCGGAGTTGAGGGTGACCGCGGCGGCGTTCCAGATGGCGTAGGCGCTCACCGAGTAGGGCACCCAGGTCGGGTGGTGGATGACGAGCAGCACGATGGTGGCGACGGCCAGCGCCACCGCGCGGATGACGATGCCGTTGTGGAGCAGGCTGCGCAGCACCTGCGCGTCGACGAGGCTGGTGGTCTTGACGGCGTTCATGATTTCCGACCTTAAGAATTCGCACGGGGCCCCGAGGGAGCCGATCGCGTCAGAAACGGGACAGATTACGCGGCGGGCCAGTCGTTTTCGGTCTCGCCGACCTTGTTGACGTAGTTGGTCAGGGTCTGCAGGGCGACCAGGGCGACGATCTCGAGCACCTGCTCCTGCGTCCACCCCGCGGCCAGTGCGGCGGCCGGGTCGGCCTTGCCGCGGCTCTCGGTCAGTTCACGGGCGAAGGCAACGGCCGCAGCCTCTTTCGGGTCCGCGGAGGTGCCGACCTTGGCCGCCTCCACCTCGGCGTCGCTCAGCTTGGCGACCCGCTTGCCGGTGAAGGTGTGCGCCGCGACGCAGTATTCGCAGTCATTGGCCGCGCCGACGGTGAGCGCGATGCGCTCGGAGGTCGGGGTCGGCAGCGTGCCCTTCTTCAGTGCGCCGGACAGCCCGAGGTAACCCTCCAGTACCACGGGCGCGTTGGCCATCACCTTGGTCATGTTCGGCACCCGGCCCATCCGCTTCTTGACCTCGTCCAGCAGCGGTGCGTTGTCGATCGGGGTGATCATGATGTCCTCATCTTTCTAACGGAAGATCGTGCCTCTGTACGTTAGAACATAATGGAGCAAAAGCGCAATACCCGTTAGAATGTGGACATGGTCGATCCCTTGGCACTCCGTTTGGCGAACACCATCCGCGCCACCAGCCGTGGCCTCACGGATGCCTTCGGCACCCCCGAATCCACCCGGGAGTGGCTGGTCGCCAATGCCGCGAATCTCGGTGTGTACCTGGACCTCGAGGCGTACCTGCCCACCGAGGACGAGCGCGCCGCCCTGGCGGACCTGCGGCAGAACGTGCGCGCGCTGTTCGCGGAATACGTTGCGCCCCAGCCGCCCAGCTCCGCCGACGCCGCGGTGCTGCCGGCCTTCCCGGACGCGCTGGCCGCCATCAACCGCGCGGCCGCCCCCGCGCTGCGGCTGCTGGCATGGGACGACGCGGGTCCGCACACCGAGCACCGGTTGCTGACCTCGGACGACCTGGCCACCGTCATGGCCGGACTGGCCGACGCCACCGTCGAGTTCTTCTCCGGCCCCGAGGCCGCCCAGATTCGCGTCTGCCCGGCCCCGCGCTGCGTGCGCTACTTCCTGAAATCGCATCCGCGCCAGGAGTGGTGCTCGGTGGCATGCGGCAACCGCGCCCGCGCCGCCCGCCACTACGCCCAGCACCGCGACTGAGTTCAGCGCCGCCACCGAGCCCGGCATCGTGAGCGAGCTCGGCAGCCGTTGCGAGTCGAGTGCTGCGACCGAGTCCGGGGCCGCGGTCGATCTGTCTCCCGCAACGCGACACGGCCCTCGCACCGATAGGTGCGAGGGCAGTGTGCCGCAGTGTGTTTCGGCTCGGAGCGACCCGGCTCAGCCGAAGAAGGCGGCCGCCTCCCGGTACCGATCCTGCGGCACCAGCTTGAGCTGCTTGGTGGCCTCCGACAGCGGCACCAGTTCGATCTCGGTGCCGCGCAGCGCCACCATCTGCCCGAATTGCCCGGCGTGCACGGCTTCCGCGGCGTGCACGCCGAAACGCGTTGCCAGCACACGGTCGTACGCGGTCGGGGTGCCGCCGCGCTGCACGTGCCCGAGCACCGTCACCCGGACTTCCTTGCCGATGCGCCGCTCGATTTCCGGCGCCAGCTGCTGGGCCACGCCGGTGAACCGCACATGCCCGAATTCGTCGATGCCGCCATCGCGCAGGGTCATGGACGCGGGGGCGGGGTGCGCGCCCTCGGCCACCACGCAGATGAAGTGCGAATCCCCGCGCTGGAAGCGGCGTTTCACCATGGCGCAGACCTCGTCCACATCGAACGGCACCTCGGGCACCAGCGTCAGGTGGGCGCCGGAGGCGATGCCGGAGTTGATGGCGATCCAGCCGGCATGCCGTCCCATCACCTCGACCAGCATGACGCGCTGGTGGGATTCGGCGGTGGTGTGGATCCGGTCGATGGCCTCGGTGGCGATGGAGACGGCGGTGTCGTGGCCGAAGGTGGTGTCGGTGCAGTCGATGTCGTTGTCGATGGTCTTGGGAACGCCCACCACGGGCACGCCCTCGTCGGCCAGCCAGGAGGCGGCGGTCAGCGTGCCCTCGCCGCCGATGGGGATGAGCGCGTCGATGCCGTTGTCGTCGAGGGTCTGCTTGATGCGGGGGAGTCCGGCGCGCAGCACGTCCGGATTGGTGCGCGCGGTGCCGAGAATGGTGCCGCCCTTGGTGAGCAGCCGATCGGTGCGATCATTGTTGAGGATCTGGATCTTGCGATCCTCGAGTAGGCCGCGCCAGCCGTCCTGGAAGCCGACGATCGCATCCCCCCAGCGGCCGTTCGCGGTACGAACGACAGCACGGATCACGGCATTGAGGCCTGGGCAGTCTCCGCCTCCGGTCAAGACTCCGATGCGCATGGTCCCCATCTTGCCCTGAGTTCGGCGACCTGTGATCCCCGCCCCCGTGAACCGCGGGTTACGGTTTCCGCTAGCCGGCGGTGCAGGTACCGCCCTTGAGTTCGTCGAGGTGCTTGCCGACCATGGCGGCGATCTTGGTGAGGATGGCGGTGCCGTCGTCGAAGGAACCGGAATTGGGCTGAGTGGCAACCGCGATGGCGATCTGGCCGCTGTCCACGGGGATCAGTCCGAATTGCCGGACCAGGTAGTTGCCGCTGGGATCGGGTCCCCAGCCGCCCTTGAAGATCGCGCCGTCCAGATTGCCCAGCCCCCAGCGCTGGGTGGAGCTGATCTTGCCCATCAGCGAGGTGACGTCGTCGGACTGCGCCAGGCAGGGGAGTTTGGCGGCGAATTTCAGCTGATTCGCCAGCGACCATTCGGCCTGGCCGAAGGCGGAGTAGTCGGCCCGGGCGCGGGTGGCGGGCACCGTGGTCTCGGTGTCGCCACCCTCGCGTAGCACGTCCTGGACGGTCTGGGCCGCGACCTCGGGGCTCCCCAGCGACTGCCAGAGGGTGTCGGCGGCGGTGTTGTCGGAGTATTCGATGGCGTTGACCGCCGCCGCCTGATTGCCCGAACTCTTGCGCAGCGCCGCCAGGGTCAGCGGGACCTTCATGGTCGACCAGCCGGGCCCGGAGCTCCAATCGCCCAGGGCCAGCACGCGATCGGTACCCACCGGCATCACGGCCAGCCCGACCTTACCGGCCAGCGACGGCTTCAGGTCGTTGGTGAAATCCCAGGCCAACGAGCCGGGCAGCGCCATGACGGTGGTGGGGCTGGCGGCGCTGGGCGCGGCCGCGGCCACGGTGTTCTTGTCCGGGACCAGTACCGGCTTGCTGCTGCACGCGGTCAGCGCCCCGACCAGCACGACCAGCGCTCCGCATCCCCGTGCGAGCCGCCGTCCGCGCCAACGGGATCCGTACCCCGCATCGCGTGCGCTGTCCAGTGCGTCGCGCTGGTCAGCGTTCCGCGAATACGGTGCGTGCACCCCGTAACCTCCATCTGCCCCGGTGTCCGGTGCGTTCCCTGTTCCTAGCGGACGCATCTGGACCCGTCAATCGCAAGGATTGTTGTGGGTCAGGACACTGGCGGTCAAACCCGGTGGGTATGGACGTTTTTCACCGGCTCACGCCCGATTCGGGGTGCACGCTGGGCATTTTGAAACGGAAACGCGCAGAATGTGTTAGCGCGAGCAGAGTCCGCCGTGCAGGTCGGGCAGATGGTCGCCGACCAGCAGCGCGAGCTTGTCCATCATGTCCGTGGCGTCATCGAAGCTGCCCGAGGTGGGCTCGGCCGCCAGCGCCACCGCCACCGGTCCGTTCAGCGTCGGGACCAGCCCGAACTGGCGGACGGTGTACTTCCCGGTGTCGTCGTCGGGACCCCAGCCGCCCTTGAACTCCGCGCCGATGAGCCGGCCCAGGCCCCAGCTCTGGCTGGGGGTGATCTCACTCATGAGCGAGACCACGGAATTGGCGCGCGGCAGGCAGGGCAGCCGGGAGGCGAAGTGCACCTGATCGGCCAGCGACCAGTCGGTGGCGCCGAAGGCGAGCAGATCGTCGGACTCCATCGCGGCCAGCTTGGTGTGGCGCGCGGCGACGTCGGTGGTGGCGTCGCCGGCCTCGCGCAGCACCGCCTCGACCGCGTCGGCCGCCTCGCTGCCGGTGCCCAGAGAGTTCCAGAGCGTCTGTGCCGCATCGTTGTCGGAGAAGGTGATGGCGGCCTCGGCGGTGGAGCGCATGCCCACCGGATCGTGACGCAGCGCGGCGAGCGCCAGCGGCACCTTGATGGTGGACCAGGCGATGCCGGTGCTCCACTCACCCAGCTGGGTCATGTCGCCGCCGCCGACGGGCATGACCGCCACGCCGACCCGGCCGTCCAGGGTGGCCTTCAGATCGTTGAAATCCGCTGCGAACGCGATGGATTTCGGCAGCCCGAACAGCTCCGGTAAATCCGGTCCGATCATGCTCGGGACCGGTAGTGCGGAGCTGTCGCCGACCGGTTTGATATCATCCGACTGCGCCGAATGATGCTGTGCGGCATTGAGATTCACGCTACAAGCCGAGACGGCCAGGACGGCCGCCATTGCCAGCCCGCGCACAAACCCCTTGCGACAGGCCGGAATTGGATCAATAGACATACACCACCGCGTTCTCACCGCCGACGCAGGTCACCAATTTGCCTGCGGCCGTGCAGTTCATCGTGTAAGACCGGCCGGTCACCGGGCTCACTGCCACCACACTAACTGCCGAAGCCGGTCGGCCAGAAGCCGCGTCGGCATAGGCTCGGCGAACCTCTTCCGCGAAAGGACAGGTCGTGACCGTGTTTCCGATCGCGGAACTGGCGTAACCGCTGAGCGCCGCATACACCGGTGGACACGACGTCGCTCCCGCCGGCAATTGCACAGTGGTGGGAGCCGGCGTCGTCGCCACCGGGCCCGTCTGCTGCGAGTGCGGGGCCGTGGTGCCCGGAACACCCTGTGCTGCCGTCGTTATGGGTGCTTCGTTCCCGGAGCGGTCCAGGACTTGCCAGCCCACCGCACCGGCGACGGCGGCCACCGCGACCACCAGCACGCCGATGGACAGCGGCGCCGCCATCGACTTGCCTTTACGCCGCTTTCCCGGCTCCCGGGGCGGCGGCTGGACGATGGGGTGATCCGCGGTCGGGTACAGCGAGGGATCGGGCGCCGGCGCGTACGGGAAGTCCCGTTGCTGCGCCTGGGCGTGGCCCCAGACCGCCTGCTGCTGCGCGTCGGCCGGCAGCGGCGTGTAGTGGAAATCGCTGACCCGCACCCGGGTCGGATCCGACGGCAGGATGACCGGCAGATCGCCGGTGGGCGAGGGTTCCTCGACGGCCGGGAAGGATCCGGTGATGTAGGCCGGGATCGCCCCGGTGTTCAGCCCGAGTCCGGAACCGGGTTGCCGCACAGTGGGATCGGATGGCCGCACAGTGGGATCGGCATTCCGGGCGGCCGGCCGGCCCGCGGTCGGCGTCCCGCCCGGCATGACCGTGGTCGGCGGCCCGGCGGGCGCGCCGGTCGGCAGCACGGTCGTCGGCGGCGGGCCGACCGGTGGACCCGGCGGCACGGTCCGGCCCGGCCGGGGCGGCCCGGCGGGCGCGGGCAGCGGCTGACCACCGGCCAGCGCCGCCCGCGCGGCCCGGGCGAATTCGCCCGCGGTGAAGAACCGCTCGTTCGGATCCTTGGCCAGCGCCTTGGCCACCACGGCATCCAGCGCGGGCGGAATCCCGGCGCGCAGCATGCTCGTCAGCGGTGGAGGCTCCGACAGATGCGCGCGGATCAGCACGCTCATGTTGTGCGCCGGGAAAGGCTTGTCACCGGTGAGGCACTCGTGCAGCACACAGCCCAGCGAGTAGATGTCGGCGCGCCCGGAGACCGGCCCGGCGTCGAAGCGCTCGGGGGCCATATAGGCGTAGGAGCCCACGGCCGTGCCGGTCATGGTGATGGTGGAATCGCCCTCGGCGCGTGCGATGCCGAAATCCGCGAGATATGCGAAATCTGCATCAGTCACAAGGATGTTCGCGGGTTTGACGTCCCGGTGCACCAGCCCCGAATAGTGCGCGGCGTCCAGCGCGGCCGCGATCTGCTCGATGATCCCGATGACCCGCAGCGGCGGCAGCGCGCCGTACTGGTCCAGCAGCGATCGCAGATCCTGCCCGCGCACCAGCCGCATATCGATGTAGAGCACACCGTCGATCTCGCCCCAGTCGTGGATGGGGATGATGTGCGGCTCCGCCAGCCGTGCCGCCGCCTGCGACTCCCGGCGGAAACGCTCCTGGTACGAGGGGTCCTTCGCGAGTTCTTCCGGTAGCAGCTTGAGGGCGACGACCCGATCCTTGGAGGTGTCGTAGGCCTCGTAGACCTCTCCCATGCCGCCCCTGCCCAGCAGCGAGCGCAACTCGTACGGCCCGAACCTGCTTCCGGCCCGCGATGGCGGTGCATCCACCCCGTCCAACCTCCAACTCTCGGGAGGGAAGCAGACGAGGACCCGCGACCCACCCCTCTAGGAAGTGGATTCTCCCGGTGCCACTACGCCGTGGTCAAACGCAAAGACGATGGCCGCGGCCCGGTCGCGTAACCCGAGCTTCCCGAAGATATGTCCTACGTGGCTCTTCACCGTTACCTCCGAGATACCGAGTGTGCGCGCGATCTCAGCATTGAGGCGTCCGCGGCCGATCAGCCCGAGCACCTCGAGCTCGCGAACGGTCAGCTCGGACAGCCGATCGCCGCCGGGCGCGGGCGTGGGACGGGCCGAACGATAAGTGGTCAGCACCCGCGGCGTGACCGTCGGGTCCAGCCAGGAGCCGCCGGTGGCGACGGTCCGCACCGCGCGGATCAGATCCTCGGCGGGGGAGTCCTTGAGGATGAACCCGGCCGCGCCCGCCCGCAGCGCGCCCGACAGCAACTGGTCGTCGTCGAAGGTGGTGAGCACCAGCACCGGAGGCGCGTCCACGACGGTCCGCAGCGTCCGGGTGGCCTCGATGCCGCCGATCCGCTTCATACGCAGATCCATCAGCACCACATCCGGGCGGTGCGCGGTGACGGCCGCGGGCACCTCGTCCCCGTCCGCGCACTCGCTCACCGTGAAACCGTCGCGGCGGCGCAGGATTCGGCGCAGCCCGCCGCGCACCAGCTCCTGATCGTCGACGACGAGCACGCCGATCGGCTCGTCGTCGGCACGGTCGGTCACGTACCCTCCTGGGGCGTTTTGTGGTTCATCGAGTCCAGGATCGCCTGCAGATGGTCTTCGACGGCGTTGACCGGGCAGGGCGCGCTGCCGGTCATCGGGATGCGGGCGTGCACCCGCCAGCCGTCGTGATCCGGGCCTGCGGTGAACCGCCCGGCCAGCGGCGCGACCCGCTGACGCATGCCGGAGATGCCCATCCCGTTCCCGGTTCGCTGGTTGGCGCCGGCTGCCAGCGTATTGGTGACAGTGATGTCGATGTACTTGGGGCGCAGCCGGATTCGCAGGCGGGCCCGCTCGCCCGGGGCGTGCTTGGCGACATTGGCCAGCGATTCCTGGCAGATCCGATACAGGGCCAGTCCTACCCCGGCGGTCACCGCGGACCGGTCGCCCTCGATGCGGTAGTCGACCTCCACCCCGGCGCGCAGAAAATCGGAGACCAGATCGTCGATGTCGTTCAGGCCCGGCTCCGGGGCCGTGGCGGACCGCGCGCCGAGCAGGCCCACCGTGCGCCGGATGTCGGCCATGGCCTGGCGGCCGAGGCGTTCGGCATCGGCCAGTGCGTCGACGGCCTCGTCGACATCCCGGTCGGTCTGCAGTGCGTGCCGGGCCGCCGTCACGTGCAACAGGGTGATGCTCAGTGAATGCGCGATCACGTCGTGCACCTCGCGGGCGATGCGGCGGCGTTCCTCATCGGCGGCCTGCAGGGCGCGGACCTCCTGATAGTCGCGTTCCTGGTACAGGTAGCGGCGCTGGTAGTTCAGCAGCTGCCCGGTGAACCAGCCGAAGAGGATGCCGAGCGTGAACCAGGTCAGTCCGTCGATGTGCCCCACGTATCCGAAGAACATGATCTCCGCGACCATGCCCAGGCCGATGATCGTGCTCACGGACGTGCGGGTGATGGCCGCGACCTCGCCGGTCACGACGATCAGGATGAGCGGTGCGACATCCAGCGGCACCGGCTGCATCAGGAACAGGGCCACCCCGGCCATGGTCAGCGAGGCGAGCAGGACCGGGCGCGGCGGGAGGTTGAACACCACGCACGGCGGCCCGGTCAGATAGACGATGAGCAGCGCGGCCAGGGCGAGGGAGCCGGGGAAATAGCCCGCGGCCACCCGCTGGGCGAAGGCGATCGTGCTGAACGTGTAGAGCACCACGTCCACCAGCACGACCATCGAGACCGGGTAGTCGAAACCGCTCTCCTCCACCCAGCGCCGGTACTCGCGGACCGGGTTGCGCACGAACCGCCGGGACCGGACACCGGCTTCGTGCAGCCACTCCCGTAACTCCTGCAACGCCTGCCCGACCGCCTCGGGGGTGGCGCTGGTCACGTTCATTCTGCAAGGCTATCCGTCGGAACAGACCGCGTACATCGTCCGGCGGCAGGGGCACGTCTCCTACCGGAGTAGGAGGCCAAGTCGCGTCCGCGGCACGAAGACAGAGGTATCGGAGCGATCGTAGTTTGGGGCAACGGCACACGCGCCCGCCCGCAAAGCCCGGGTGCGCACCACGCTGTAACCCAATTCAACGAAAGGTCGAGGGCCATGTCCTGGGCAGACTTTCACGCTCGCACCGACATCCTGCACATCGTTCTCGATCGGGCGGCGCGCAGTGACTTCGAACTGAATCCCGCTGATCCCAAGCTGTTCGACGATCTCCCGGAGCTGGAGCGGCTGTTCGGCGACCCCGACGGGGTGCTGCTCGCACTGCGTAACCGCTGGGAGAACCATTTGACCGTGAAGATGGAAAACGCAATGGAGAAGGGCATTTTGGCGATCGAGGTGTACGCGGAGCTCCGCGCCGAACAGCCGGCCCTGCGCGCGATCCTCGACACCTACGACACCGATCGACTGTATTTCGGCCGTCCGCGTGCGCGTGCGCTGGCCAGCTGATAGACACCGCCTGGTATTGCTCTGCAGAGGGGATCGACCAATGCTGGAATTGACCGACGTCACCAAGGAATACCGGGTGGGCGAGCAGACCGTGCGCGCCCTGGACGGGATCAGTCTGCGGATCGACGCGGGGGAGTTCACCGCCATCGTCGGTCCTTCCGGTTCGGGCAAGAGCACCCTGCTGCACCTGCTCGGCGCGCTTGACTCCCCGGACACCGGATCGATTCGCTTCCAGGACAAGGAGATCGGCGACCTGGACGACGACCGGCAGTCCGAATTCCGGCGGCACCGCGTCGGTTTCGTCTTCCAGTTCTTCAACCTGCTGCCCACGCTGACCGCCTGGGAGAACGTCGCCATCCCGAAACTGCTGGACGGCACCGGATTACGCAAGGCCAAGCCGCGCGCGCTGGAGCTGCTCGACCTGGTCGGGCTCAGCGAGCGCGCCGAGCACCGGCCGGCCGAACTGTCCGGCGGCCAGATGCAGCGGGTAGCGGTGGCGCGGGCGCTGATCATGGATCCGCCGCTGATCCTGGCCGACGAACCGACCGGCAACCTGGACTCCAAGACCGGCGCCTCGATCCTGCAGCTGCTCGCCGACATCACCGAGGAGGGCAACTCCGTGGTCATGGTTACCCACGACATGGGTGCGGTGCGCTACTGCGACCGGGTGATCAACCTGCGTGACGGGCAGATCGGGTCCATCGATCGGGTCGAGCGCGGCGATGACGGGGAGGTGCGCACCGTTCCCGAGCCGGGCCGCAACGGTTCGGCTCCCGCCGCCGACGGTGATGTCGCCGCCGATGACGCCGGGGCGGTGCACGCATGATCCGCGCCGCGCTGGATCGGCTACGCCTGTTCAATATCGGTGAGCTCCTCGCCCACCGCGGCCGCACCACCATGGCCATGGTGGTGATGGGAGTGTCCGCGGGACTGCTGGTTTCGGTGTTCAGCATCTCCGGCTCCATCACCGGCTCGGTGGACAAGCTCACCCACAGCCTGGGCGGCAAGGCGGTGCTGGAGGTCAGCGGCATCACCGACGCGGGCTTCGATCAGCAACTGCTGCAACAGATCCGGTCCGTGCCCGAGGTCGGCACGGCGGTGCCGATGGTGCGGCAGTCCATCGGGGCCGACGACAAACGGGCCCTGCTGGTCGGCGCGGACCCCTCCGCCGCCCAGCTGGGCAGTGACCTCGGCGGGACGGTGACCGATCAGGCGAGCAAACTGCTCACGGTCAGCAACGGTGTCCTGGTCGGCTCCGCCATGGGCTATCGGGAGGGCGACAAGTTCCAGTTCGGCACCGTGACGGCCACCGTCGCGGGCGTCATCGACGACTCCACCGCCGCCAAGATCAATGGCGGCCACATCGCGATCGCACTGCTGCCGGTGGCGCAGAAGATCACCGGCCGGGAAGGCCGGCTGGACTCGGTCCAGATCATCGCCGCGCCGAATACCGATGTGGGCCGGCTGCGTTCGGATCTCACCAAGGCGATCGCCGGCCGGGCCGTGGTCGCTGATCCGGATCTGCGGACCGCGCAGGCCGGCGGCGCGGTGATGCTGGTGCGCTACTCGACGCTGGCCTCCTCGGCCTCGGCGCTCATCGTGTCCTCGTTCCTGATCTACAACGCCATGAGCATGGCCGTGGCGCAACGCCGCCCGATGCTGTCGCTGCTACGGGCCATGGGCGGCAAGCGCGGCGCCATGGTGCGCGATCTGCTCGTCGAGGCCGCGATCCTCGGCCTGTTCGGCGCCGTCAGCGGATCCATCATCGGAATCTTCATGGGCCGCACCGCGATCCGGCAGCTGCCCGCCGCCATCGTGAACTCCGTCGAGTCGCGCACCGAGTACGAGGTGCCCGGTTACGCGGTGCCGGTGGCGATTCTGGCCTGCGTGCTGGCCAGCGTCGGCGCGGCGGCGATCGCCGCGCGGCAGGTGTACAAGGTCGCGCCGATCGAGGCGCTGGCCCCCGTCGGCGTCGGCGCGGCCGACACCGTGAAACCGGTGATCCGCTGGGCCGCAGCGGTTCTCGGCCTGATCATGGTGTCCGGCGCGGTGGTCGTGGCCGAGGCGGATCTGGGCCGGCTCTCGATCGGGGCGATCTCGCTGTCCATCGCCGGCGCGGTCGTGCTGTGCTTCGCCGCCACCGAGCCCATCGTGCGCGCGGTCGCCGCGGTGGCCCGGCTCTTCGGCGCGCCCGGCGCACTCGGCGCGACCACCATCGAACGCGCACCGCGCCGGGTCTGGGCCACCGTCATGACCGTCATGATCGGCGTGACCGCCATCGTCGCCATCGGCAATGCGAGCCGCAATATGGTCAGCGCCGCGACCGACAGTTTCGAGGGTCTGGCCCGCACCGACGTGTTCGTCAGCCCGACCGCCATGGAACAGTTCCCCACCGGGCCGCTGCTGCCGCCGGACCTGAAACAAAAGCTGAGCGCCATCCCCGGCGTCGGCGGAGTCGGTTCCGCCCAAATGGCTTTCGCGACCCTGGGCCGCGGCCGCGTCATGCTGCAGGCATTCGAGAGCGGCGTGGCCCGGACCTCGGTGCTGGACAGTGTGAGCCAGGCCGACCAGGCGCGCATGGCCGCCGGCGCGGGCGTCGTCATCTCCCGGGACGTGGCCCGCTCATTGGGCGTGCACGAGGGGTCCGACCTGACCCTGCCCACCCCGACCGGTGAGCACCGGGTGCAGGTACTGAAGGTGGTGCCCTACTTCTCCGCCATCGCGGGCGTGGTGGCGCTCGACCTGAACATCATGCGCGAGTGGTATCAGCGGCCGGGCGAGACCATCATCGGCATCGACTTCGCGCCCGGCGCCGACCATGCCGCGGTGATGGCGGCCGTGCGCGCCGCGGTCCCGGCCGATATCCACGTCAGCATCGGACGCGATGCGGTGACCGCGATTTCGTCCAGTGTCCGGCAGGGCACCTCGATCAGCTCGGCCATCCTCTGGATAGTGGTCGTGGTCTCGGCGGTCGCGCTGCTCAATACGCTGATGCTGTCGGTGCTCGACCGCCGCCGCGAACTCGGGGTGCTGCGGGCCATGGGCACCAGCCGCCGCTTCCTGCTGCGCACCGTGCTCACCGAGGCCGTCGGCATCGGAGTGACCGGCGCGGCACTCGGATTGGCGGTGGGCTCGGCCGTGCACTACCTCGCCACCATCGCGCTCGGGCACGCCATCGCCATGGACATCCGCTATCAGCCCAGCCCACTGCTGGTGGCCTACGCCGTCATCGCCCTCGGACTGTCCCTGCTCGGGGCCATCCCGCCCGCCCTGCGCGCGGCCAGGTTGCCCATCGTGGAGGCCATCGCCGTGGACTGATCGGCGAGTAAATAGGATGGAGCGCATGAGCGCAGCGACCGTGGACTTGATGGACTACTCCGATGTCATCGACCGGTACGAACCGGTGCTGGGCATGGAGGTACACGTCGAGCTGGGCACCGCGACCAAGATGTTCTGCGGCTGCCCGACCGAATTCGGCGCCGAGCCGAACACCCAGGTGTGCCCCGTGTGCCTAGGCCTGCCGGGCTCGCTGCCGGTGGTGAACGAGAAGGCCGTCGAGTCCGCGATTCGCATCGGGCTGGCGCTGAACTGCTCCATCACCCCGTGGGGCCGGTTCGCGCGGAAGAACTACTTCTACCCGGACCAGCCCAAGAACTACCAGATCAGCCAGTACGACGAGCCGATCGCCACCAACGGTCACCTGGATGTGCTGCTCGATGACGGCTCGACCTTCCGGGTCGAGATCGAGCGGGCCCACATGGAGGAGGACACCGGCAAGTCGCTGCACGTCGGTGGCGCGACGGGCCGTATCCACGGCGCCTCGCACTCGCTGCTGGACTACAACCGCGCCGGCGTGCCGCTGATCGAGATCGTCACCAAGCCCGTCGAGGGCGCAGGCGAACGCGCTCCCGAGGTGGCCCGCGCGTACGTGACCGCGCTGCGCGAGGTGCTCAAGTCGCTGGATGTCTCCGACGTGAAGATGGAGCAGGGCTCGCTGCGCTGCGACGCCAACGTGTCCCTGATGCCCAAGGGCGCCAAGGAATTCGGCACCCGCACCGAGACCAAGAACGTGAACTCGCTCAAGAGCGTCGAGGTCGCGGTGCGCTTCGAGATGCGCCGCCAGGGCGCCGTGCTGGCCTCCGGCGCCTCGGTGCTGATGGAGACCCGCCATTTCCACGAGACCGATGGCACCACTTCGCCCGGCCGCATCAAGGAGACCGCCGAGGACTACCGCTACTTCCCGGAGCCGGACCTCGAGCCCATCGCGCCCGACGCCGCCTGGGTCGAGGAACTGCGCGGCACCATCCCGGAGTACCCGTGGCTGCGCCGCGCCCGCATCCAGTCCGACTGGGGCCTGTCCGTCGAGGTGTTCCGCGACCTGGTCAATGCCGGTGCGCTGGACCTGATCATCGCGACCGTCGACGCCGGCGCTTCCGTGGATGCCGCCCGTTCCTGGTGGGTCGCCTACCTGACCGAGAAGGCCAAGGAGCGCGAGGTCGCGCTCGAGGACCTGCCCATCACGCCGAAGCAGGTCGCCGAGGTGGCCGGGCTGGTCGAGGCCAAGACCATCAACAACAAGGTCGCCAAGCAGGTCGTCGACTTCGTCCTCGCCGGTGAGGGCGAACCGGGCCAGATCGTCGAGGCCAAGGGCCTGGGCATGGTCTCCGACGACTCCGCGCTGCAGGCCGAGGTCGAGAAGGCCCTCGCCGCCAGCCCGGACATCGCCGAGAAGATCCGCTCCGGCAAGGTGCAGGCGGCGGGCAAGGTGGTCGGCGACGTCATGAAGGCCACCCGCGGCCAGGCCGACGCCGCCCGCGTCCGCGAACTGGTCCTCGCGGCCTGCGGAGTCGAGGGCTAGTCACCACCTATCGATGTGAATCGGGGCGCACGGCACTTGCCGTGCGCCCCGTTCTTTTCAGCGATCATGGGCTTGACCCTCACACCGTGTGAGGTCCGAACCTGGAGGGGTCATGTTCAGTATCGGAGACTTCGCCAGGTTCGGATCGGTGTCGGTGCGAATGCTGCGCCACTACGACGAGATCGGACTGCTGCCGCCGTCCGAGGTGGATCCGTGCAGCGGCTATCGGTTCTATGCGGCCGAACAGCTCGCACGGCTCAACCGGGTCGTCGCGTTGAAGGAACTCGGCTTCACCCTGAACCAGGTGGCCGAGCTCCTCGACGGGCAGCTGTCCGTGGAGCGGTTGCAGGGCATGCTGCAACTGCGTCGCGCGCAGCTGGCCAATCAGGTGGCCGCGGACACCGCACGGCTCGCGAGCGTCGAGGCGAGGCTCCTGCGAATCGAGAAGGAGGGCGTCATGCCCGAGCAGGAAATCATCGTGAAACCGTTGTCCGCCACGCTCGTCGCCGAAATGAGCGATGTCGCGGCCGAATCCGGGGAGGCCGCGGTCGGGCCGATCATCGAGCGGCTCTATGCCCGGCTCGGGAAACTGATCCCGGAGGCTGGGCTCACCATCACCGGCGCGCCCGTCGTGTACTACGAAGAGCTCGATGACGGCCTGCGCGTGCACGTTGCGCACCAGGTCGCGGGGACCGCCGCGCCGGGCAGCAGCCTCGATCTGCACCTGCTGCCGGAGATTTCGCAGGCTGCGACCCTGGTGCATCGCGGGAAGCTGGCCGAACTATGCGTGTCCTTCGAGGCCATGGGGCGCTGGGCCGACGAGAACCGTTACGTCCCCAATGCTCCCATTCGGGAGGTCTACCTCAGCGCGCCCGAGGATCCGACCTCGGACGCGTGGGTCGTGGAACTGCAAATGCCGGTCGCCCCTGCCGTGTGAACGGTGCGGGCCCTACCGGCATCCGGTGTCGGCACTCGAAAATGGCCGGCACCGGCCGGTGGTGGCGCCGATGACGACACCCGGCGGAATTGCCTCTCCTCGAAAAGTACTGCGGCGCACAGCTATTGCCGCTCGCCGCCCTGGCCCGCGGACGGTGGCGGGATCCGCACCACGCGATCGTCGTACTGATTGGGATTGCCGTCGGGCTTGTTCACGGTGCCGACCCAGATATTGCCGTCGCCGCCCAGTGTCGCGCCGTCGAGGCGGCCGTACTTGTCCTGGGCCAGCAGTGAGGGCGCCGCGGTGACGGCGTGCGTGTTCTTGTCGGCGGTGGCGAGAGCCAGGGCCCGCTGGTTGGTCATCGAGATCGCGACACCGTCCGAGGCGGCGGCACAGCCCGCCACGCCCGGGTGATCGGGCCAGGTCCAGGCCTTCACCGCGACACCGTCGGGGCCGACCCGCTGCAACCGGTCCTCGGTGGCGGTGCGGTCGGTGATCCAGATGGAATCCTTGCCGTCCGAGCACACCCCGCCCGCCACGCCGATGCCGGTCACCACCACATCGGCGGCGGCGCCGGGCGTGGGGGAGTCGATGCTGAGCAGCTTGCCGGCCATCGAGTTGGTGTCGGCCGCCAGTGACGGATTGCCGGCGTCACCGGTGAGCACCAGCATGCGGTTCTGCGAGGCGAAATCGATGGACCCGCGATTGCCGTTGACCCCCTTCGGAATTCCGGTCAGGATCGGCTTGGGCGCGCCGCCGCCGTCGGTGGAGATGCGGACCACCCGGTTGTCGCCGCCGGTGGTCACGTACGCGTAGATCAGCCCGTCCTCGGTGAAGGTGGGTGACAGCGCCAGGCCGGTGAGACCGCCGTCCCCGGCCGGATCCACATCCAGCCGGGCGACCTCGACGGGCGCGGGCGGCTCACCCTCGTCGGTGGCGACCACCTTCAGGATGCGCCCCGTGGTGCGTTCGGCCACCAGCGCGCTTCCGCCGTCCGGCAGCGCGACCAGGCCGGCGGTGGTGTCCAGACACGAGACCACCACCGCCAGATCGGGATCCACGCACGGCAGATCGGGGCGCTTGGCATTGGTCGGCGGCACCTTCGGCGTGGTGGTGCTGGGCTCGGCGTCCTGCCAGGTCGGCTCCGTGGTGAACGGGCTCGAGGCACGATCGTCGAAGCGGGCGCAACCGGACAGCAGCACGGCGCCCAGCGTCACGCCCAGCACAACTCTCCGTGCACCCACCCCGACACGGCCAGCGGCAACCAAACTCATGGTTGAGACGTTACGGAAAACCTGCCGTCCACGCTCGGATGGGGTGTCCCTTCCTTCGCAGTGGCGCGAATCGGACGGTGGACACGCCCGCGTTCTGCTGTGTGCCGAGTGGTTCCGGCTAATAGTCTGGCCCGCGTGACAGACAAGCCGAACGAGCCGTCCGCCGTGGCGGGCGACCTGCCGCCCGCTGCTCCGCGACCGGCCGGTGAACCGGTCCGCAGCCCCTTCGATTCGCCGACCGAACAGTTCGCCACCCCGTCCGGCGTCCAGACCACCGAGAAACTGCCCCGCACCGACGAGGAACTCGGTCTCGACCCCGAGGTACCGCTCTACTCCCAGGTCATGAATGTCATCCCGGGCGCGGCCGACAGCACCACCACCGAGCCGTCCTCGACCTACACCTTCGCCAGCATCCCGCCGGCGCCGCCCAGCCCCGCCGACAGCAACGGCCGCGTCCGCCGCCGCGACGACCGCCGCGGCACGCTGGACCTCGGACTCCTGTTGCTGCGCTTGATCATCGGCGGCACCTTCGTTTACCACGGCCTGCAGAAGGCCACGGGCTGGTTCCACGGCCCCGGCTACGACGGCATCAGGACCGCCATGGAGAACGGCGGCTGGAAGCACGTGGACCTCGCCGCCCCCCTCCTCATCGCCGGCGAACTCGGCGGTGGCATCATGGTCGCCCTCGGCGTGGCGACCCCCCTGGCCGCCGGCGCCCTGCTCGCCGTCATCCTCGACGCCTGGATGTGGAAGCAGTCCATGGTCCCCGGCTTCCAATACTCCGCCAAGGGCAACTCGGTAGAACTCGAATCCGTCCTCGTAGGGCTCACCACGGTGCTCATCCTCACCGGCCCCGGCCGCCTCTCCTTCGACCGCAACCGAGGCTGGGCCACCAGACCCTTCTGGGGCTCCTTCGCCGCCTGCGCAGCCGCCATAGCCGCCGCCATCCTCGCCTACACCTACCTCCACGGCGGCAACCCCCTCACCGGCATCACCTTCGACTGACCCCGGCACCCTGAACTATGACCCCGGCACCCTGAACTACCAAGCGGCCGTACCGATCCCAACGGATCGATACGGCCGCTTTTTCGTACGGGTCAGGTGAGACCCCCGCGCACGGTGTGGCCGCGCAGGAACTCCTCACATGCAGCATCGGCCGGGGGGAAATCCCGCGCGCTTCAGCAGCGCGGAGACCCTGCATCTTCCGGCTGTGCGGGAGGCTCGGCGAGATGCTCCGGCTGTGCCGGAGGCTCGCGAGACGTTGAGATGTGTGGGAGATCCCGCGAGACCTTTCGGGGTGTGGGGGCTTGCCCCCACAAATCTCCTTCCGGAGGTGTGGGGGCTTACTCGCGCAAGTCTTCCCCCGGGGGTGTGGGGGCTTACTCGCGCAAGTCTTCCCCGGGGGTGTGGGGCGCTGGCCCCCGCAAATCCACCCTGGGGGTGTGGGGGGCTTGCCCCCCCACCGCCTTTCACCACTGACGCGTCGTCCAGGATTCCCATTCCTGGAAGGTCTCCTGGTGGAGCTGGAGGACCCGGCCGGACTTGATGTCGATCTCCTGGTGCAGCATCGCCCGGTGCTGGTTGATCCGCATCTGCTCGTCCGGCGTCGCCATGAACTCGGCATGGTCGAGTTCCCGGACCTCGGCGGCCAACTCCTCGGCCTCGGCGAGCAGTGCCCGCGCTTCGGCATTGCGGGCGTCCGACCGCTGGAGCATGGCCGTGTAGTCGGCAAGCATGGAGTCGGCCTTGCCGATGTATTCGATTGTCATTCCCTTGCTTTCTTGATTACGGCACGCGCCGGACGGCACCCTTGTCGGCGGAGGTGGCGAGCGCGGCGTAAGCACGCAGCGCGGTCGTCACCGGGCGCTCACGGTTCACGGGCTGCCAAGGCCGTTCGGACGCTTCCATTTTCACGCGGCGCTCCGCGAGAACGTCTTCGGGGACCAGCAATTCGAGCGCGCGGGTGTGCACGTCGATACGGATGCGGTCACCGTTCTCGATGAGGCCGATGGACCCGCCGCTGGCCGCCTCCGGGGAGATGTGGCCGATGGACAGGCCCGAGGTGCCGCCGGAGAAGCGGCCGTCGGTGATGAGCGCGCAGACCTTGCCCAGGCCGACGCCCTTCAGGAACGAGGTGGGGTGCAGCATCTCCTGCATGCCCGGGCCGCCGGAGGGACCCTCGTAGCGGACCACGACCACGTCGCCGGGCTTGATCTCCTTGCCCAGGATCTTCGAGACCGCCTCCTCCTGGGATTCGACCACCACGGCCGGGCCCTCGAAGGTGAACAGATCCTCGTCGATACCGGCGGTCTTCAGGATCGCGCCGTCCGGGGCGATATTGCCGCGCAGCACGCACAGCCCGCCCTCGACGGTGTAGGCGTGCTCCTTGTCGCGGATGCAGCCGCCCTCGGCGTCGGTGTCGAGCGAGGACCAGCGGTTCTCGGTGGAGAACGGCACGGTGGTGCGCACCCCGCCGGGCGCGGCGTGGAACAGCTCGACGGCTTCCTCGGAAGCCTTGCCGGAGCGGATGTCCCAGGTGTCGAGCCACTCGTCGAAGGACGCGGTGTGCACCGTGGTCACGTCGGTCTCGAGCAGGTCGGCGCGGCGCAGCTCGCCCAGGATGGCCGGGATGCCACCGGCGCGGTGCACGTCCTCCATGTGGTAGTCGGAGTTCGGCGACACCTTGGACAGGCAGGGCACGCGACGCGAGATCTCGTCGATGGTCTGCAGATCGAACTCGATCTCACCCTCCTGCGCGGCGGCGAGGGTGTGCAGCACGGTGTTGGTGGAACCGCCCATGGCCACATCGAGCGCCATGGCATTGCGGAAGGCCTTGGCATTGGCCACGTTTCGCGGCAGCACCGAGGCGTCGTCGTCGCGGTACCAGCGGGTGGCGATATCGACGATGACGCGGCCGGCCTTCTCGAACAGCGCCCGGCGCGCGGCGTGGGTGGCCAGGGTGGAGCCGTTGCCCGGCAGCGCCAGGCCCAGCGCCTCGGTGAGGCAGTTCATGGAGTTGGCGGTGAACATGCCCGAGCAGGAGCCGCAGGTCGGGCAGGCGGAGCGCTCGACCTCGGTGAGCCCGTCCTCGGTGACGTTCGGCGAGGCGCTGGCGGAGATGGCGGTGATCAGGTCGGTCGGGGCCTGGGCCACGCCGCCGACGACCACGGCCTTACCGGCCTCCATCGGACCGCCGGAGACGAACACGGCCGGGATGTTGAGCCGCATGGCGGCGTTCAGCATGCCGGGAGTGATCTTGTCGCAGTTGGAGATACACACGAGCGCGTCCGCGGTGTGCGCGTTGGCCATGTATTCCACGGAGTCGGCGATGATCTCGCGCGAGGGCAGCGAGTACAGCATGCCGCCGTGACCCATGGCGATGCCGTCGTCCACGGCAATGGTGTGGAACTCGCGCGGCACGCCGCCCGCCGCCCGGACCGCCTCGGCCACGATCTCGCCGACGTCCTTCAGATGCACGTGGCCGGGGACGAACTGGGTGTAGGAGTTCGCGATGGCGACGATCGGCTTCCCGAAGTCGGAGTCGGTGAGACCGGTCGCGCGCCAGAGGGCGCGAGCGCCCGCGGCATTGCGGCCGGCGGTGGTGGTGCGTGAGCGAAGCGGTGGCATTGGTCAGGTCCTCGGGTCGTGTCGCAGTGGGCTGTTGAGCGACTGTCCAGAAGTACGTCTCGCAACGTTCTCCGGCGGGCGTCAACGTTACTCCCGCGCCATGACCTCGATCACCGCCGGTAAGAACTCTGCACGCCCGAAACGCCTACGACTTGCCGGAATCGGCCTCGCGTTCGGTCGATTCGGCCGTCGGCTCGGTGGTTTCGGCCGCGCTCTCCGTGGTTTCGGACCCAGCCTCGGTGGTTTCGGCCGCAGTCTCGCCGGCTTCGCCCTCATCCTCGTCGTCCTCGGGCTCCACGAACGGATCCGGGATGCGCCCGCCCGAAGCCGCGACGAGATCCGCCAGCCGGTTGTATCCCACCGCGGGCAGAGTCACATCGGAGTCGTCGGCCAGATGCAGCTGCAGGTACCCCCGCTTGGGGATGCGCAGCCCGCGCACGTCGGCCCAGTCGATGTGCCGCCCGCTGAACAGAGTGCGCGTGTCGATGCCATTGTCCGAGACGGTCGTTCGGGTCCGCTCGATCCACACCACCACGACGGCCGGGATGGCGAACAGGATCCACAGCACCTGCGGCCACCCGAAGAACGCGAAGGCCACGCAGAACAGCAGGATGAACACCCCGAGGTGAGCGAGCCGGGGGACGCGGATCACGCGACCCGCATCCGATTCGGACTCGGGCGTGTGGGACGATCGAGCAGGTGGCACGGACTGATGCTGTGAGGACACACCCACATCCTTGCATCACGGTGAACGGACCCGATCAACCGCACTGTCTCACATAATGAGACCCAATAGGTCAGCTGTTTGACTGAACGACCCACGCGCGCATACCGTCGAGCGCGTGAATCGAACCGAGTTGCTCGTAATCGGCCGGCGCGTCCAGCGCTGAGCCGACGACTGTAGGTCATTTACGTCAGCTCGCAGCTGCGACGCGCCACCCTCGAACAGCCACTGGCTGTCGGGGGCTTTTTTGTGTTCAGGCAAGTCCCATGGACTCGAACGACGAGCAGTAAGGAACCAAGACGGTGAGCGCACCTACCGCCCGGCCCGGGCCCTCGGCCCGCAGGCCCGCGCCTTCGGCCACTCAGCCGACCTCCTCGGCTGGCCGAGAGTCAGCTTCTGCGCCGGCCCCGAACCGCCGCCAGGTCCCGCCCGAGCGGGTCACCGGCGCGCAGTCGGTCGTCCGTTCTCTCGAGGAGCTGGGCGTCGACACGGTATTCGGCATTCCGGGCGGTGCGATCCTTCCCGTCTACGACCCGCTGTTCGATTCCACCAAGGTCCGCCACGTGCTGGTTCGCCATGAGCAGGGCGCGGGTCACGCCGCGACCGGCTACGCGCAGGCGACCGGCAAGGTGGGTGTGTGCATGGCGACGTCCGGTCCGGGCGCGACCAACCTGGTCACCCCGATCGCGGACGCGCAGATGGACTCGGTGCCGCTGGTGGCCATCACCGGTCAGGTCGGCCGCGCGCTGATCGGCACCGACGCCTTCCAGGAAGCCGACATCTCCGGCATCACCATGGCGTGCACCAAGCACAACTTCCTGGTCACCGACCCGATCGACATCCCGCGGATGATCGCCGAGGCGTTCCACCTGGCCTCCACCGGCCGCCCGGGCGCAGTGCTGGTCGACATCCCGAAGGATGTGCTGCAGGCGCAGACCACCTTCTCCTGGCCGCCGGAGATGAAGCTGCCCGGCTACCGTCCGGTCACCAAGCCGCACGGCAAGCAGGTGCGCGAGGCGGCCCGGATGATCATGGATGCCAAGGCTCCGGTGCTGTACGTCGGCGGCGGTGTCATCAAGGCCGACGCCAGCGAGGAACTGCTGGAACTGGCCGAGCTGACCGGCATTCCGGTGGTCACCACCCTGATGGCGCGCGGCGCGTTCCCCGACACTCACACCCTGAACATGGGCATGCCGGGTATGCACGGCACCGTGGGAGCCGTTGCGGCACTGCAGCGTTCGGATCTGCTGATCACCCTGGGTGCGCGCTTCGACGACCGCGTCACCGGCCAGCTGGACTCGTTCGCGCCGAACGCCAAGGTGATCCACGCCGACATCGACCCGGCCGAGATCGGCAAGAACCGCCACGCGGACGTGCCGATCGTGGGTGACTGCCGCGAGGTCATCGCCGAGCTGATCGAGACCCTCAGGGCCGACCCGGCCGCCGCCGGCAAGGCTCCGCTGCTGGATCTGACCACGTGGTGGACCTACCTGAACGGTGTCCGCGACAGCTACCCGCTGGGCTGGAAGACCCCGTCCGACGGTTCGCTGTCGCCGGAGTTCGTCATCGAGAAGCTGGGCCAGATGGCCGGTCCCGATGCCATCTACTGTGCCGGCGTCGGCCAGCACCAGATGTGGGCCGCGCAGTTCATCAAGTACGAGAAGCCGCGCACCTGGCTGAACTCCGGTGGTCTGGGCACCATGGGTTACGCCGTGCCGGCCGCCATGGGCGCCAAGATGGGCATGCCGGACCGCGAGGTCTGGGCCATCGACGGTGACGGCTGCTTCCAGATGACCAATCAGGAGCTGGCCACCTGTGCCGTCGAGGGCGTGCCGATCAAGGTCGCGCTGATCAACAACGGCAACCTGGGCATGGTCCGGCAGTGGCAGACCCTGTTCTACGAGCAGCGCTACTCCAACACCGACCTGGGCACCCACACCCTGCGCATCCCCGACTTCGTGAAGCTGGCGGAAGCGCTGGGCTGCCACGGCATTCGCGTGGAGAAGGAAGAGGACGTGGAGGCCGCGATCCGCGAGGCGCAGTCGATCAACGACCGGCCCGTAGTGATCGACTTCATCGTCGGCAAGGACGCGCAGGTGTGGCCGATGGTCGCCGCCGGCACCTCGAACGACGAAATCATGGCCGCGCGCGGCATCCGCCCGCTGTTCGACGACGACGAGTCGGCGTCCGAACCCGCCGTGATCCATGAGGCGATGTCGCACGAGAAGGCTTCGCTGGCCGCCCATGAGCGCGCCTCCCAGAAGGGGACCGAGGAATGACGACCACCCACACCCTGTCCGTGCTGGTGGAGGACAAGCCGGGCGTGCTGGCCCGCGTGGCCAGCCTGTTCTCCCGGCGTGGCTTCAATATCCAGTCGCTCGCGGTGGGCGGCACCGAGATCCCGGAGATCTCCCGCATGACCATCGTCGTCACGGTGGAGGATCTGCCGCTGGAGCAGGTCACCAAGCAGCTGAACAAGCTGGTCAATGTCATCAAGATCGTCGAGCAGGACACGGACAGCTCCGTGGCCCGCGAACTGATCCTGGTGAAGGTGCGCGCCGACGCCAGCGTGCGCACCCAGGTGATCGAGGCCGTGAACCTGTTCCGCGCGAAGGTGATCGACGTGTCGCCCGACGCGCTGACCATCGAGGCCACCGGCACCCGCTCCAAGCTCGACGCGCTGCTGCGCATGATGGAGCCCTACGGGATCCGTGAGATCGTGCAGTCCGGAGTTGTCGCGGTGGGTCGTGGACCCAAGTCCATCACCGCGACTCGCTAGTAACCGGCCGCCGCGGCGGCCATCCGCCCGCCATCCCGGCATGCTTTCGGCCGGGATCCACCACGCTTAATCACAGAATCCAAGAAGGAGCACCCAAAGTGGCAGTCGAGATGTTCTACGACGACGATGCCGACCTGTCGATCATCCAGGGCAAGAAGGTCGCCGTCATCGGTTACGGCAGCCAGGGCCACGCCCACTCGCTGAGCCTGCGTGACTCGGGCGTCGATGTGCGCATCGGCCTCAAGGAGGGCTCGAAGTCCCGTGCCAAGGCCGAAGAGGCCGGCCTGACCGTCGGCACCCCGGCCGAGGTCGCCGAGTGGGCCGACGTGATCATGGTCCTCGCGCCCGACACCGCGCAGGCCTCGATCTTCACCAACGACATCGAGCCGCACCTCGAGGACGGCAACGCGCTGTTCTTCGGCCACGGCCTGAACATCCACTTCGGTCTGATCAAGGCTCCGGCCAACGTCACCGTCGGCATGGTCGCCCCGAAGGGCCCGGGCCACCTGGTGCGTCGTCAGTTCGTCGATGGCAAGGGCGTTCCGGCCCTGATCGCCATCGACCAGGACCCGACCGGCACCGGCCAGGCGCTGGCGCTGTCCTACGCCAAGGGCATCGGCGGCACCCGCGCCGGCGTCATCAAGACCACCTTCAAGGAAGAGACCGAGACCGACCTCTTCGGTGAGCAGGCCGTGCTCTGCGGTGGCACCGAGGAACTGGTCAAGACCGGTTTCGAGGTCATGGTCGAGGCCGGCTACGCGCCGGAGATGGCCTACTTCGAGGTCCTGCACGAGCTCAAGCTGATCGTCGACCTGATGTACGAGGGCGGCATCGCCCGCATGAACTACTCGGTCTCCGACACCGCCGAGTTCGGTGGCTACCTGTCGGGCCCGCGCGTCATCGACGCCGGCACCAAGGAGCGCATGAAGGCGATCCTGACCGACATCCAGGACGGCACCTTCGTCAAGCGCCTGGTCGCCAATGTCGAGGGCGGCAACAAGGAGCTCGAGGCCCTGCGCAAGGCCAACGCCGAGCACCCCATCGAGGTCACCGGCGCCAAGCTCCGCGGCCTGATGAGCTGGGTCGACCGCCCGATCACCGAAACCGCCTAAGGTTTCCGGGATTTCACCTGCGAAGGCCCGCCAGGATTTCTCCTGGCGGGCCTTCGCTGTTCGCGCGTGAGGGGGGATCGCGCGTCGGTGTGGTTCTTGTCCCGGTGTGGTCGTGTCTCGGGTTTACCAGCTGCCGAAGCTGTCCGGCAGCGCGTTGCGCCACCACCAGTCGTCGTTGTCGTGGCGCCAGCCCTGGTTCCAGTCGTCGTTGTCGTGACGCCAGCCCTGGTTCCAGTCGTCACGGTCGTGGCGGTGGCGCCAGTCGTCGCGGTCCCACCAGCCGTCCTGGTGGTGCGGCCACGCCACATCGCTGGGCGCATTGTCCAGCGGAACGTCCGCCGAGGCCGGAATGGTCACTGCGGCAAGGGGAACCAAGGCGATCGCACCGGCCACAGCCACGCGGGCTGTGATCCGGCGTAGAGATGTCGACTTCATGGTCAGCAACTGTGCCCGACTTGTGTCCTTTTGTGAATCCGAATCCCTGTGAATTCAGGGCCGAATGGTCCTCATGTATGACACGAGACCCTGAGCGACCCCGAAACCCAGTGCACGGCAACGGCCCCGCAGGAATTCTCCCGCAGGGCCGTTCGCAACTGCGACTCGATTCGATTCTGTGGGTGTCGAACCGAGTGCTGCAGACTCAGTAGTGCGTGCCGCCGTCGATCCGAATTTCGGTGCCGGTAATGAACGCACCGTCATCCGACGCCAGCATCGCGACCACGCCCGCCACGGTATCCGGCGACGCGAATCCCTGCCCGATACCCGGCGCAAGCTTCATGAACAGGCTCAGATCGGCATCCGCCGGCAGCCCCGGGCCGCGCCCGTCGGTCATATCACTCGAAATCGACCCCGGCGCAACAGCAACCACGCGCAGGCCCTGCTTGGAGTACTCCGCGGCGAGCGCGTGCGTCATGGACATGATGCCGCCCTTGGATGCGGCATACGCGGACATGTACGGGTGCGCGAAGAACGCGGACGTCGACGTGAAGTTGACGATCACGCCCTTGTCCGAGGCCAGCAGCTGTGGCAGCGCCTCCCGAATCATCAGGAACGTACCGGTCAGGTTGATAGCAATGATCTTGTTGAAATCAGCCAGCGGCATCTCGTGCGTATGCGCCGACCGCAGAATCCCCGCCGCATTGATCAGCGCATCGATCCCACCCAGCGCCTCGACGGCCGCGGCAACACCGGCCTTCACCGACTCCTCATCGGCGATATCCACCACCAGAGTGGTGAGCCGATCCCCATTCCCGTTCTCCGCCGCCTGCTTGGCAGTCTCCGCCAGCCCGGCTTCATTCACATCCGCCCCGACAACCTGCCCACCCTCGGCCAGAATCCGATGTACGGTAGCCCGCCCGATCCCCGACCCCGCCCCGGTGATCACTACTCGACGGCCGTCAAAACGCTCCATTGCGGTTCTCCTTACTTAGGTTCTCAGCCTCTCTTGTCACGCTACGCCTACATGGCACGTCATGCCATCGTGGCATCCCGTCAACTAGGATTGTCCCAACGAGCCCGCCCAGAGGAGGTGAAAATGTCCGCCCAACCCCTCCCGCGCCCCACACTCGCGGAACGCCGCAAACAAGAAACCCGCATGGACATAGCCCGAACGGCAGCCCGCTTGTTCGCAGAGCACGGCACCTCAGAGGTAACCGCAGACCAAATAGCCTCCGAATCCGGCGTAGCCCTCCGCACCTTCTACCGCTACTCGCGCACGAAGGAAGAGGCGGTCGAGCCCATGCTCGCGGCCGGCGCGGAGCGCTGGCTGGCCGACATAGCAGCCGGCCCCGACCGCCTCCCCACTCCGGAGGAATTCGAAGCCGCCGCTGTCCGCTCCCTTACCCACGGCGATAGCTCCGAAGATCTCGAGATCACCCGCGGCCTCCTCCAAGCTATGGAAACCGACCCCGCCCTCCGCGCCATCTGGCACCGCATCAACCTGGAGAGCGAACGAGACCTCAACGCCATCCTCCTGAAACTGGCTGGCCCACAGTCGGATCCATTCCAACTCCGTCTCACCGCCGCGGCTGCCGCCGGCGCAATCCGTGTGGCCCTCGAGCTCTGGGCTGCCGATAACGGCCCGGCGGAAGGCCATGGCTCCCCGGCCGACCTGGTCGTTCGGTGCATGCGGCAACTACACGTTGCCGAGTAGTCCTGATCTCTAACGTCCGCAAATCAGACTGGACTGTTTGCCAGCTGCGTTTTGTGAAGCCACGTTGGGTCACATGGTTCGCAGTCCGGCATGGACCCGGGACGAGTTGATCCTGGTCTGCGATTTGGTCGTGTCGAATGGCTGGCGCGAGTTGCGGTCGCGCATCGGCGATTCGCGTAATCCGGGTCCCAGAGCTAACCAGCCCGCTCAAACTCTTCAAAACGGATGGCCAAGCGATCCGGGGACGGGCGTTCTTGGCGTTTGCCGGGATGAGGAGCGATCGGCCGTGCATCTCTTGAAGGCCACGGCGAAGCATCGGTCCGTCGACCTCCTCCAACAGCGCACGATTGATTCGGATCTCACCGTCGGCGGTAATTCCGAGGAAGTTCTCGTCGTAGGCTGCGTGATGGATCTTGCAGAGGCTCAGTCCATTATCGACGGTTGGGGTGCCGGTGGGTTTCCCGTCGGCGATTATGTGGGCGGCATCGAGGAGCTTTGCGTGCTCGAGATGGCAGACGGCGCAGCGGCATTCGTAGGCGCGGAGGACTCGGCCTCGGAACTCGGGTTGGTGTAGACGCTGTTTGGTCACTCGTTCGACGTATTCGCGTTCCAGGGGCTGGACCTCGAGCGGGTTTCCGACCAGGCGGAGGCTGTCATGCAGGGTGACAGGATCGACAGGGTGGCTGCCAGCATGTCCTTTGGGTTGCGGATGCCGCGGTTGCGGTCGATGAGGCGGTGGGTCGCGCCGTTGAGGGTGAAGTCCCACAGCTGTTCGCGGGTAACGACTCCGGTGTCTCCGACCAGTTCCTCTAGGTCCCGCGCTGATCTTCACCCCGGAGCAGTGGGACGCCTTCGTCGCAGGTGTCGTGCGCGGAAAGCTGACTTCGGAGCAGGCTTAGGTCGACTTCCGTGATTTGGCGTACCGGGCGCGTTAGCGTGGGCTATGGCTGCTGATCAGGATCCGCCTGTTATCCCAGGTGTTCGCCGGAGCTTTGTCGAGGCCCGGGGTGTTCGATTCCACGTGACGGAGTCAGGGGAGGGGCGGCCTGTGCTTGCCCTGCATGGGTGGCCGCAGCATCACTATGTGTATCGGGACCTGTTGGCGAATCCGCCGGAGGGGTTGCGGATCATTGCGCCGGATCTGCCGGGGTACGGGTGGTCGGGGGCGGCGCCGCATCGGTGGGCCAAGGACGATGTTGCCTCTGATCTTCTTGCGCTGATGGATGAAATGGGCCTCGACAAGGACGTGCTGTTGGTGGGGCATGACTGGGGTGGGTTTGTGGGGTATCGGATGGTGTTGCGGGAGCCGGAGAGGTTCGGGGGATTCCTCGTTTTGAACATGGCGCATCCTTGGGCGCCGAAACAGGATGTGGCTCGGCAGGCTTGGCGGTTGTTGGCTTATCAGCCGTTGATGGCGAGTGTGGGGGTGCCGTTGCAGCGGCGGACTCGGTTCTTGGAGTGGCTGTTTGGGGCTGCTATGTCGGAGGGGCACGCGATGGATGCGGACACGATCAAGGTCTTTTCGGAGAGTTTCAGGGATCCGGTGGTGGCTCGGACCGCTACTGACACCTACCGCACCTTCCTTCTGAAGGAGGTTCCGGCGTCGGTGCGGAATCCGGAGACTCGGCGGGCCACTGTGCCGGTGCGGGCGCTGTTCGGGAAGGACGACTCGGCCGTGCACTACTCGCTCGCCGCGGCGGCGACGGCTCGGGCGGATGACTACACGCTGGAGTTGGTCGAGGGGTGTGGGCATTTCATTGTCGATGAGCGGCCCGAGTTGGTGCGGGCGAGGTTGATCGAGTTGGCTGCCGAGACCGAGTAGGTTAGGACGGTGCAAGCTCGCACTAGTGGATGACTTTCGGTCAGAAATGCGCTCGGAGACGGGGGAGGTGAGGTGCGAGATCTGACCGGATCATCGCCTGCGCCGGCGGACCACAGCCGTCACCTCGTCCGCGCACCTGTCGACGAATTCGTACACATCGGCGGCTGCATATCTCAGCACGAGCCAGCCGTCGAGCAACAGTTCGTTCTGGCGACGCCTGTCGTGCCGGAATGCCCTGGACTCCGTGTGGAACTCGCGGCCGTCGATCTCTATGACGGTGCGCGATCGTTCGTCGACGAAGTCGCAGCGGTACGGGCCGATCGGGTGATTGCACAGCAGGCGCATGCCTCGGCGGTTCAGGGCTCGCGCGAACAGGCGTTCCGGCTCTGACGCCGCGTGAATCGCGGCCTCGCGGAGTTGTCTACGGACAGTGGAAGACCCATGCAGGTGGGATTCGCACAATTCGAGCAAAGCCGGCCCTGACACGTGCCGGCCCACGTTCAGATCGATCAGCGCATCGGCCTCGTGCTCGGGAAGGACCGAGGCGCAGTCGAACACGGTCAAGGCCGCTGTTGTGAGCGGCAGGTCGTAGCGCTCGTCGATCCATTCGGCGCGGAGGTGGCGGCGGTAGAGCCGCAGCCAGTCCGGGGTGCTGCGGTCGGAATCCTTGGGGATGGTCGCCTCCACGCGGGTCGGCTCATCAGGAAGGAGTCCGTGCAACCAGGCGGCGGTGCGGTGGCTGAGAATCGCGCGCGGCTGCCAGGCGATGACCGCATGGCATCTATCGAGAGTGGTTGGCGCGCCGAGACAGTACGTACGAGGAAGCAGTCGTCTGTAGATGCCGCGCCGGCAGCGGTCGTTGATCGTGCCGACCGGGATGCCCTCCGCAAGGAGTTCGCTGCGTGTACGAATCATCGGGCAAGCGTGTCACTGTGCCCGGACAAAACCGTGACGGCGAGCTGCGGTTATGTCGGGTCTGTGGATGGTGGTTCGGCTGTGGAAATCAGTTGGTTCACGTGTGCCGACATTTCATTTGCGGATGAACCGGCCGGCGGTAGCTCGGGAGTTGTCGACGAGGCGGGCCGGCGGTTCGGGTGAGGTTTCGTCTCTGCAAACTCTTTCGGAGACGGGAGTAGGTGTTGTTGGTTGCTGGAGTCGAGGAAACATGCGTTGACCTGGTAGGACCGGCGTGTGTGGCGGCCGCGGGGCGGTGGCCGGCGATAGGGTGGCGGGCGCGATTCGACGCGGACGGCTAGAAATTGGTCAAGTGACCGACTAGTCTGCGGGAAACCTGAAATGAAACAGGTTCACTCTTTGGCGGGTGCGGGCTGGATTCGCATTGTCGCGGGTGTGGAAGTGAGGATGCGATGACTCTGTCCCGGCGGGCTGTGCTGGTGGGGGCTGCGGTGGGCGGCGTGGGGGCCGGTGCGGCGGTGTTCGGTGCGAATATGGTTGGGGCGCAACCCATCCGGCATCGGGCCGCGGGGCAGGATTACCTCGTCGGGGTAGGGATCGCGGACATCACGGGGGCCCCGGCGGGGCAGGGGATGATGGGGTACTCGGAGGCTGATCAGGTCACTACGGGCCTTTTGACGCGGTGTTATGCGCGGGCTTACGTCGTGGTGGATCAGGCTACGGGGGATCGGGTTGCGTTCGTGAACACCGACAATGCCTGCTTGTTCCAGTCGGTGCATCTGGTGGTGATGCAGCAACTGCAGCAGCGGTTCGGGGATCTGTATACCGAGCGAAACGTCAATCTCAATGCGACGCACAACCACAACTCGTGTGGTGGTACCGCGCGGGAGTATGCGTATTCGCTTGCGGCCATGGGGTTTCAGCAGAACTCGCATGATGCTGAGGTGAACGGGATCGTGAAGGCGATCGTCGCGGCACATGAGAATCTCGGGCCGGGGTCGATCATGCTCGGGCGGGGGGAGTTGCACGATGCCAGCGCGAACCGGTCGCGGGTGGCGTTCGAGGCCAATCCCGACGAGGACAAGGCGGCGTTTCCGGACGCCATCGATCCGCAGGTCACCGTGCTGCGATTCCGGCAGGGCGGCAAGGACGTCGGGGCGATTACGTGGTTCGCCACCCACGGTACCTCGCTGACCGATCGCAACACCCTCATCTCGGCGGACAACAAGGGATACGCCAGCTATCGCTGGGAGCACGACGAGATGGGTGTGCGGCACCTGGACGGCGCGCCGTCGTTCGTGGCCGCCTTCCCGCAGACCAATGCGGGCGATATGACGCCCAATCTGTGGATCCGGCCCATGCATCCGTCGGGGCCGACCGAGGACAATCGCACCAACTGTGCCATCATCGGTGAGCGCCAATATCAGGCGGGCCGAAAGGCTTTCGATGCCGCGACGCTGATGGGCAGTGCCGGCGTGGATTCGGTGCTGCACTATGTGAACCTCGCGGACACCGCCATCGACGGCGACTACACCCCGGATGGCAAGCCGGCCCGCACCTCGCCCGCCATGATGGGCGCGGCGGCCATGGCGACCAGTACCGAGGACAACTGGAACTCGCAGCTGTCGTTCCTGCAGGAGGGCGACGCCAATCCGATGGTGGCCGCGCTCGGCGGCCTGGACTCGCCGATCGAGCAGTGGATGCGAGATGTGCAGGCGCCCAAGCTGATTCTGGCTCCGCTCGGAGTGCTACCGCCGCGGCCGTGGGTGCCGCAGATCGTGCCGCTGCAGCTGATGCGCATCGGCGATCTGGTGCTGGCCTCGGGGCCGTCGGAGTACACGGTCGTGTCGGGGCTGCGAATACGGCGACTGGTGGCCCGGGCATTGAACGTGCCGCTGGAGAACGTGCTGCTGCAGGGCTATGCCAATGGCTACTGCGGATACGTCACCACTCCTGAGGAATACGCGTCGCAGCAGTACGAGGGCGGCGAAACCCTGTACGGACGTTGGACGCTCTCGGCGCATATGCAGGAATTCGACCGGCTGGCAAAGGCTTTGGCGGCGCGTATCGACCTCGGCCGCGGCCCGGCCCCGCTCGACTGGGCCTTCGGATTGCAGCCGAATCTGCTGCCGTCGGTCCCGGCCGACCAGCCGCACGCCGGTCGCGCCTACGGTGATGTCCTCACGCAGCCGGGCGCGAACTACGGGGCAGGACAGACGGTTTCGGTGGAATTCGTCGGAGCCCACCCCAACAACAACTTCCACCTGGACGGCACCTACTTCGAGGTCCAGCAGGGCTCCGGCGATGACTGGCGGCGCGTCTACGACGATAACGACTGGTGTACCGAACTGCACTGGTCTCGCCCGGACGGCCAACCCGCCGCCTCCACCATCGGTATCCAATGGACGGTGCCCGACAGCGCCCCCTCGGGCCGCTATCGAATCCAGTACACCGGCGACAGCCGCGACGCCGGCGGAGCGGTCAACGAATTCACTGGAACATCCCCGGAATTCGTGATCGGCTGACCCTATGGTGTTTGTCCGGCCCGCCGACGTGGCGGACGAGAAGTTGCTGTGGGCCATGCTGTTCGAGGCCTCGTACGCCCGCGATCGGGGCCTGGTCTCGCCGGACGAGCTGATGGATCAGCCGAAGCTCGCGAAGTACGTCCAGAACTGGGGTGCCGCAGGCGATCTCGGTGTGGTCGGAGGATTCGACGGCGTGCTGCTGGGCGCCGCGTGGCTGCGCCGGTTCGCCGCCGAGGACGCGGCCCTGGGTTACATCGACAGCGACACTCCGGAACTGGCAATTGGTGTCGCGCCGGAGAGCCGCGGCACCGGACTGGGAACCGCATTGATGACCGCACTCCTCGACGCAGCCCGTGAGCAATACGACGCCGTGAGTCTGAGTGTCCGCCTGGAGAATCCGGCCCGGGGGCTCTACGAACGCCTCGGCTTCGTCGACGTACCGGGATCGGAGATCCTCAACCCGGCCGGAACCACCAGCATCACAATGCTTCTCCGCTTCCGCTGATCAGCCCTGTGGTGCGAGGTCGAAGGCCAGCCGTCCCGGCGCGAGGTAGTCGTCGCGGTCCAGCAGCATCCGGACCTCCGGCCGCTCGCCCTCCGCCATCCGCGCCACCTCCTCGTGCAGTGGCGTCCGGAACGCCTCACCCCGGGCGGTGATCAACGGCAGCCAGTTGTCGTGATGGTTGGGCACGAACACCTTCGGCCGCAGCGCCTCGATATAGCTGCGCGGGTCCCGCAGCCCATTCGTGAACTGGTTGTATCCCTGCACCGCGCCGATGTGCACATCCGAGGCGGGCAGCGTGCGCAGTACATCCAGGACATGCGGTGCCTTGTCCAGCAGCGGGCCGGAAGAATCGTGCCAGGTCAGCGCGAAATCGCCGAGCCGGAACTGGTACAGCAGAACTCCGCCCTCCGGCGCGAGCAGATTGCGCGCCAGGTGTCCGGCATCGGCCGGCCGCGGGGGATAGGCGCGGATATCGCACAGGCAGGGCTTGGGCCGCACCGGCGCGGAGGCATCCGCGCCCTCGTGCCGCGGTGTACGCGCCGAGTGCAGGTGGCGCACCGCGGTCACCGAAAGGCCCGGCGCGAGCTCGAAGTCATAGCGATCACCCGGCGCGGACGTTCCCGAACCCAGTTCCTGACAAGCCAATTCGGCCCCACGGACCTGCTTGCGAGCCGTCGCGCAGTGCTCGGCGGTCCCGTGTACCACCGCCCCGCTCGCCCGCGCGATCGCCCCCGCGTCGGCCGCATGATCGAAATGCCCGTGCCCGATGAAGATTGCCGCCGGCTCCAGCGCCGCGACCTCCTCCGGCCCGGTCGGCACATACCCGGACGTCGCCCCGCGCGGCACCCACGCATCCAGCAGAAACACCACGCCGCCCATGGCCACCGCGAAACTGGCGCACCCGAACCAGGACACCAGCACCTGATCCTCGCGCACCGCCCCGCTCACCGGATCCACCGCCGCTTCCCCGAAGAAGCGCTGACGTGCGGCAATGGTCTTGCTACTGGCCACCCGGTACCCCTTTGTCTCGCGTCACAGCGGACACCGCCCGCCGCCGCCCCGCATTCTGCCTCCATCCGCCTGACCTGTCATCCAACCGCCCTCACCGCTGGTCCCCGCACAACGCTCGGCGTATCCGCCTGGCAACCCGACCCCGCACCGTAGCCGGACACATCGCTCGGCTCGGAGGCGTGAGCGGGTTAGCAAGGGGCGCTCACGGTCTCGCGGAGGTAACCGAGACCTTGCCGTTGCCGTGGGCTATCGGTTGGTGAATCCTGGAATCACACCGTGACTAAGCGGTCGGTAAATGTTCAGCCTGCTGTTAATCAATCGGCGTTGCATCGAATTCAGAGGTAGCTGAACGAAGGCTGCCGGTAGGGCAATGGGGGCCTGACATGTATCCGGAAGTGCGTGTGGCCGCGCCTGATCGCGACGACCACAAGTACACGATGCGCATCAGCCGGCTGGCGATCGACAAACTCGGCATCCGGCTCTACGACAGGGTTTCGGCGGTTCTGGCCGAACTCATCGCCAATTCCTACGACGCCGACGCCACCGAGGTGGAGGTCGTGCTGCCGTGGGGCGCGATGCTGGCCGGAACCGTCAGGGCCGTAGACGAACCGGCGTACGAGATCGTCGTCTCCGACAACGGACACGGGATGACCGCGGAGGAGATCAACGAGCACTATCTGATGGTCGGATCCGACCGGCGCGTGCGCACCGGGTCCGATCTGTCCCGGGAGCGGCGGCGACCGGTGATGGGGCGCAAGGGAATCGGGAAGCTGGCCGCCTTCGGCATCTGCCGCACCATCGAGGTGATCACGGCCGGCAGCCGGGACGAGGACCGAACCCCCTTGGGCTGGATCGTCTCCCACATCGTGATGGACCTCGACGACATGCTCTCCGACACCGAGAGCGACTACTTCCCCCGCCCGGGCCGCCTGGACGGCACGTTCACCTCCCAACGGGGCACCACCATCATTCTGCGGAATTTCTTTCGCAAGCGGGTGAATTCGGGGACGGAGCTGAACCGGCAGCTGGCGGCCCGTTTCGGCATCGAGCGCGCGGACTGGCGGGTGGAGGTGCGCAATGCCATCGGCCCGGAGAGCTTCATTCTCAGCCAGCTGCCCATCGACGTCATGGAGGAGACCCGGATCGACGCGGGCCGGGTGCCGGTGCGATTCGGGCGGCAATTCCTGTCGGTGACGGGCTGGATCGCCTACTCAAAACAGCCGTACCGCGACGAGGCGATGGCCGGGGTCCGTATTTACGCGCGCGGCAAGATCGTCGCGCAGACAAGGGATTTCGGTATCTCCTCCGGATTCACCGGGGAATTCAAACTGCGCTCCTATCTGGTCGGCGCGATCCACGTCGACTGGCTCGACGATGACGACGATCTCGTCCGCTCCGACCGCCAGGACATCATGTGGAGCTCCCCGCGCGGCGAGGCGCTCGCGGAGTGGGGGCGGGCGCTGATCAAGGAGATCGGCAGGCTCGGTGAGAAATCCATCCGCCGCCGGGTCTGGGAGGAGTTCGTCGAGCGCTCCCGCATCCACGAAACCCTCGACGCCATCGCGCCCGGCGACCGGGTCTTCCGCGACTCCGTCCTGGATGCGGCGCGAATCCTGGTGGCGCACAAGGATCGTGCCTCGATGGACGATCCCGCGCACATCGAGAACATGCTGCGGCTGGCACTGTCGCTGGGCCCGCAGCGCAGCCTGCTCGACACCCTCAAGGAGATCGCCGAGGACGCCGATCCCGCACTGGACGTGGTGGTCGCGCTGTTCGAACGGGCCCGGGTGGCCGAGATCTACTCGCTGGGCCAGATCGCCAGTGAGCGTGTCGCCGTGGTGAACCGGCTGCGCTCGCTCATCGACGACCGCCGCTCCCTGGAACGCCCCTTCCAGGAGCTCATCGAATCCGCCCCCTGGCTGCTCGCCCCCGAGTGGACCCCGCTGGGCATGAACGAATCCCTCAAACGCGTGCGGGCCAGCTTCGAACGCTGGTACGCACAGAAATTCGGCACCCCGCTGGTGACCACGTCCATCGGTAGTGAGAAGCGCGAACCCGACTTCGTCCTGCTGCACGACTCCGGTGAACTCTGGATCGTCGAGATCAAGCGCATGGACTACCACCTCACGGACGAGGAGTACAACCGCGCCGTCAACTACCTCTACGAGCTCGACCATTTCCTCGACGAGAATCCCCGCATCGGCGCCCAATTCCCACGCCGCCGCCTCACTTTCATCGTCGACCACATCGACAGGCTCGGTCCCGCGTCCCTCTCCTCCCTGCTCAGCGACCAGCGAGTGGACCGCCGCACCTGGCGCGAACTCCTCGACGCGACCCTCCGAGCCCACCGCGATTTCCTCGAACGCGTCTACGCCATGCGAGATCCCGAAGCCGACGAGGACACCCCACCCCGAAACATGCGCGCCGTCTGAGGAAACAAAGATCAGAGAGCTCGCACCAGCTCCCTGACCTCCAGCGACCTCGGGTGAGCTACCCGCGCCGCATTGTCAGCGCCGGGCCGGAGGGGCACGGCCCGCGTGACGCGGCAGTGCGCGATGCGGGGCGCGGTGCCCGGGCCGAAGAAGGGCCGGCCCGGGCACCTGCGGCGGCAGGATCGCGAAAGACGATGCGCGTGATCGCGACTCGCGGTGGCCTCTATCCGACCACCTTCCGGCGAACCAAGCTCGAGGAGCTCTCGGTGCGGAGATTTGGGATCGCCTCGCTCAGAGCTCCCTGATCTGCCCGATGCGGAGCGCCGGGGGCGGGAGCGGCGATGTATGGGATTCGAGGTGAAAGGGCGGTCGGGGTAGGCGGGTGAGTGATACGTCGGGGCAGGGAGATTCGATAGGGAGGTAGGCCGTGTGGGCTGGTCGTGGCCGCGGGAGCGGCCGGGGCGGGCGTGGCGGCCGACCGTGTGGGCCGGGGGCGTGACACCATGGACCGCGGCACGCGCGGGGACGTGGGAGTCCGGTCGGTTCGAGAAGGTTTGGTAATGGCGCACGGCACGGTGAAGTGGTTCGACAGCGAAAAAGGGTTCGGGTTCCTGAGCCCCGACAGTGGCGGGCCGGACGTGTTCGTGGAGTACACCGCGGTGGAGGGCCAGGGCTTCCGGTCGCTGGTGGAGGGGCAGCGGGTCGAGTTCGAGGTGCGGCCCACCAAGCCGGGGCCCGAGGCGCTGGCCGTGCGGGTCATCGCGGGAGCCGACTACTGAGACGCGGCCTCTGGCCCGAACACACATCGCGGCCTCCGGCCGAACACAGATCGCGGCGGTCGTCCCGAGGTGATCGGGGCGGCCGCCGCTGCGTGATGCTCGGAGGGTTTCTTTCAGCCGCGCAGCCGACGCCGGAAGAATTCCGCCGATAGAGCCTGTGCATGTTGCCGGTGGGCCGGGTCGTCCCCAACGAATTCCGCGGCGGCTCGCTCGAACTCGGTGGAGATGAACAACGCGATGGGTTCGGGAACGCGTCCGGCGCCCATTTCCCGGGTGCGGGATTTCAATTCCGTCAGTTCTTTCACGGCTGTAGTGAAATCGTAAGGGAGGTCGCATTCGTCGATCAGGGTCGGCAAATGCATCGGCGCCACCGCCTTATCCGGGTGTTCGTGGAGCCAGCGCAATGCCATGGCCGGCCGCAGCGAATAGAACACCTTTTTCAACGAACGATTGGTGTCGAAAAGACGCCACTGCCGACGGCCCAGATGCAGGTAGTGCCGGGCCACCCGGTTGCGGTCGGCGACTTCGTCGGCCAGGGCTCGCAATTCGGCCCGGAATTGCGCGTCGCCGCGATAGACGATCGGCGACATCAGCCATTCGATGAGGACCGCGTTCCCGTTCACCAGCAGCCGCAGCGCCTTCACGAGGTCCCAGCCGTTGACATCGAGTAAGCCCACCAATGGGGTCTCGATGACATCGCGACCGGGCCAGGGGGTGAGGTAGCCGTCCAGTGGCCGGAGGTAGACGAAGCGGCAGTCGTAGTCCGAGTCGGGGGAGGGGAAGCCCCAGGCGCGGCTGCCGCTCTCGATGGCGAGCAGCACGTCGACGCGGTGTTCACGCACGATCCGGTCCAGTTCGCCGTCTATCGTGGCGACCACCGCCGGGTTCATGGAGGCGGGGATCGAGCGCAGGGTCATGGCGGTCGACGTTAGCGCCCGGGATCCCGCTGGTCCACGCGTTTTCCGCGCGCCGAGGCCCCCAGAAATAGGGGCGTGATAGCCACGTTATATGGCGGGAATTCGACACTCATATGAATGGGGCCACAGAATTGGGATTGCGTGACGCCGGTCACATGGCGTAAATCCCTCGTAACGTGCCGTGAAACCGGCCCGATAGGCTTCACGTCAGAAAGTTCGTACGGAATTCAGAAGAGGTATTTTCATGATCCCCGTTATCATCGACACCGGTTCCGCTGCCCTCAACGGCCTGCTCGACACCGGTTCGGCCGCGCTGCACGGCATCCTGTCCACCCTGTGGACCGGCTCCTTCGGCCGCTAGGAACTGCTGACGTCGATTACTCGACTTTCGAAAGCCCGGCCTCGGACTCCGTAGCTCCGACGCCGGGCTTTCGGCTATCCGTATTCGGCGTCTCAACGCCCTGGATTCTGACTCCAGAGCGCGCAATTCGCTCAAAGTCGGCCGAAAGTCGAGGTCGCACTTTCGCTGAGACACCTTCCCGGCTTCGCTGAGACACCTTCCCGGCAATGCCTCATGTTCGCCTACGCCATGGCCGACATCATGATCACCGCCGCGGGCCGGGCCGCCGACACCCCGGCCTGGTGGGCCGCCGAGATCATCGCTGCCGAGGGCCGCGGCCTGGACGTCGCACGCCGGCCCTGCTGCCCGGAGCCGCCGTCGGTGTGCTGCCCCGGTGATTCGCTTCGGCCGGACCTACCGGCCGCCGGGGTGGATCCCGCGGGCGAGAACTGACGCACCGGAAAGATCCACGCGAGAACGGAACTGGTGCTGTCGCGGTGAATATCGAAGCGCTGCAGTCGAGCTGGCAGCAGGTCGACGTGGTCGGGCCGCGGGCCGTCGAGTACTTCCACAACCACCTGTTCGAGGCGCACCCCGAGGTGTGGGCGTGTTCGTCGTCGCCGACCGCCATCCGGTGGCGGGCGCCTCGCTGCTCGCCACCCGCGAGCACTTCCTGGGCGACGGCTGGACGCCGGAACCGACGCGGTTCCCGGGATCCCCGACACCGGCATTGGTAAACCTGCAGTTCACAGGTTTGATGGCAGTTGCCTACCAGGCGGTAAAACGCCTCGGATCCCAGCCGATTAAGCTGACGCCCGTAAATCCCGGAACCCTTCCTCAGGAGTACCCCACCGTGAGCCAAGCAGGCCGTCCTGTTGTTCTGATCGCCGACAAGCTCGCCCAGTCGACCGTCGACGCGCTCGGCGACGGTGTCGAGGTGCGCTGGGTCGATGGCCCCAACCGCCCCGAGCTGCTCGCGGCCGTGCCGGAAGCCGATGCGCTGCTGGTCCGTTCGGCCACCACCGTCGATGCCGAGGTGCTCGAGGCCGGCAAGAACCTCAAGATCGTCGCCCGGGCCGGCGTCGGCCTCGACAATGTCGACGTGCCCGCGGCCACCGAGCGCGGCGTCATGGTCGTCAACGCGCCGACCTCCAACATCCACACCGCCGCCGAGCACGCCGTCACCCTGCTGCTCTCGGCTGCCCGCCAGATCCCGGCCGCCGACGCCACCCTGCGCGAGCACACTTGGCAGCGCAGCAAGTTCAACGGTGTCGAGATCTTCGGCAAGACCGTCGGCGTCATCGGCCTGGGCCGCATCGGCCAGCTGTTCGCGCAGCGTCTCGCCGCCTTCGAGACCAAGGTCATCGCGTACGACCCCTACACCTCCCCGGCCCGCGCCGCCCAGCTGGGCATCGAGCTGCTGACCCTGGACGAGGTGCTCGAGCGCGCCGACTTCATCTCCATTCACCTGCCCAAGACTCCTGAGACCAAGGGCATGCTGAACAAGGAGACGCTCGCCAAGACCAAGAAGGGCGTCATCATCGTCAACGCCGCCCGCGGCGGTCTGATCGACGAGCAGGCCCTGGCCGACGCCATCAACTCCGGCCACGTGCGCGCCGCCGGCATCGACGTGTTCGAGACCGAGCCGTCCACCGACAGCCCGCTGTTCAACCTGCCGCAGGTCGTGGTGACCCCGCACCTGGGCGCCTCCACCGCCGAGGCCCAGGACCGCGCCGGCACCGATGTCGCCAAGTCCGTGCAGCTCGCCCTCGCCGGCGAGTTCGTGCCCGGCGCGGTGAACGTCACCGGTGGCGCGGTCAACGAGATCGTCGCCCCGTGGCTGGACATCGTCCGCAAGCAGGGCGCGCTGCTGGGCGCCCTCGCCGACGAGCTGCCGGTCTCCATCGAGGTCCAGGTGCGCGGCGAGCTGTCCTCGGAAGACGTTGCGGTGTTCGAACTCTCGGCTCTGCGCGGCGTGTTCTCGGCCCTCATCGAGGACTCGGTGACCTTCGTCAACGCCCCGTCGCTGGCCAAGGAGCGCGGCCTCGAGGCCTCGGTCACCACCCACAGCGAGAGCCCGACCCACCGCAGCCTGGTCGACCTGCGCGCCGTGTTCGGCGACGGCCGCACCCTGAACGTGGCCGGCACCCTGACCGAGCCCGCCCAGGTCGAGAAGATCGTCAACATCAACGGCCGCAACTACGACATGCGCGCCGAGGGCCTGAACCTGGCCGTCCTCGCCTACGAGGACAAGCCCGGTCAGCTCGGCCGCCTGGCCACCAAGCTCGGCGACGCGGGCATCGACATCCTCGCCGCGCAGCTGACCCAGGACCTGGACCAGGAGGGCGCCACCGTTGTCCTCCGCGTCAACAAGGAGGTCCCGGCCGACGTCCAGACCGCCATCGCCGAGGCCGTCGGCGCGGCCAAGGTCGCCCTGGTCAGCCTGGACTGAGATCGGCCGCGCGCAATGCGATAAGGGCCCCTTCCACGGACAGTGGAAGGGGCCCGATGCGTTCGAGGGGAAGTATCAGCGACCCGGTCGCCGATCCCGGGCTTCGATCGCGTCGCGCGCCTCGGCCAGGCCGGCCGTCGGGTCCTGGTCCCGGTACAGCTTGATGGCCTGGATCTTCTTGCCGCGCTGCAGGAGATCGTCGATCGCGGCGTAGTCGATGACGCCGCCGGGATCGGCGATACCCAGATGCTCGATGATGAGATCGATCTTGCGTTCCAGGCGATGAATTTTGCGCTCGAGTCGGAGATTGTCGAACATCCGCCGAACACTACCGACGCCGTCATGATTGACAAATGCGAGGAAAGACGCCGCCGACCGAGCCGCTGTCCGGGCGGGAGCGGCGCAATCTGCTGATCGGCAGCGCTGTCGTCGTCGCGCTCATCGTGGCGGGGGTGACGGCGTGGGCGGTGTTCGATCATCGGCCGGATTACTCGCGCTCCGAGAATGGTTGTGTCGCAGTGCTTTCCGCCGGGACGATGGGTGGCCAGCAGCAGCGGGCGTGCGGCGCGCAGGCGCAGGAATGGTGCCGGACGGTGGCGGGGCAGCAGGACGCTCTCTCCCTGCGCGTGCAACAGGAGTGCCGCCGCGCGGGAATTCGGCCCTAACCCACATGCCGTAGCCGGTCGGCGCGACCCGGTGCGAGCGGCCGGTGATCCCACTGGTTGGGAGCGATTCGCCCTGGTGAAAGGGGTTGCGGGTGTACCCGCTATGGTGGCCGGTGACTCTCCTGCCAGCGCGGAGAGGATCACCCGCGCGTTATCGAACGGAGCATGGATTTCATGAAACTGGCTGTCATTCCGGGCGACGGTATCGGTCCCGAGGTCATCGCCGAAGCCCTCAAGGTGCTCGACGTGGTGGTGCCCGGTGTCGAGAAGACCGAATACGACCTGGGAGCCAAGCGGTTCCATGCCACCGGCGAGATCCTCCCGGACAATGTCATTCCGGAGCTCAAGCAGCACGACGCCATCCTGCTGGGTGCCATCGGCGACCCGTCGGTGCAGAGCGGTCTGCTCGAGCGCGGCCTGCTGCTGCGCACCCGCTTCGAGCTGGACCACCACGTGAACCTGCGCCCGTCCAAGCTGTACCCGGGTGTCACCAGCCCGCTCGCGGCCAACCCGGACATCGACTTCGTGGTCGTGCGCGAGGGCACCGAGGGCCCCTACACCGGCACCGGCGGCGCGATCCGCGTGAACACCCCGCACGAGGTGGCCACCGAGGTCTCCACCAACACCCGCTTCGGCGTCGAGCGCGTGGTCCGCTACGCCTACGAGACCGCCCGCAAGCGCCGCAAGCACCTGACCCTGGTGCACAAGAACAATGTGCTGGCCTTCGCCGGCTCGCTGTGGTCGCGCACGGTCGCCGAGGTCGGCGCGGAGTACCCGGACATCGAAACCGCCTACCAGCACATCGATGCCGCCACCATCCACATGGTCACCGACCCGGGCCGCTTCGACGTGATCGTCACCGACAACCTGTTCGGCGACATCATCACCGACCTGGCCGCGGCCGTCTCCGGTGGCATCGGCCTGGCCGCCTCCGGCAATATCGACGCCTCGGGCACCAACCCGTCCATGTTCGAGCCGGTGCACGGTTCTGCCCCGGACATCGCGGGCCAGTCCAAGGCCGACCCGACCGCCGCGATCCTCTCGGTGTCCCTGCTGCTGAACCACCTCGGCAAGGCCGAGGAGGCCGCCCGCATCGAGGCCGCCGTCGCCAAGGATCTGGCGTCGCGCTCGGGCGCCGCCTCGACCGTCGAGGTCGGCGACCGGATCGCCGCCTCGCTCTAGCGTTCCACGGTCAAGCCCCCGTTCCCACGACCGCGGGAACGGGGGCTTTTCCTTGGTTCATGGCCGGATATCGAGCCCGACAAGGTGATTCGCCGGTCCGTACCACCCGGCGAATCGTCGAAACCCGACTACTTCACACGCTTCGTCCGTTCCCTCTCCGTCGCCGAAATGTAATCCTGAGAGGGGTTTCGTCGAAACCTCCTGGGCCAGTGAGGCATATCGCACATTTGAATTCGGATGCGAAAATTTAACGGGCACAGCCCTTCCGGATTTGCCGGTGATCAGCCGGTCACCGGGAACCCCTGGGCACCAACGGGACTGCCGCCAGCGCCACCACCGCCGCCAGCAGGTATGTGATCGGAAAACCGGCCGCGGTGATCAATGCGCCGAAGGCCGGGGCGATCACGGCCGCCGCCAGATTCTGGCCCGTGTTCTGGATACCCAGCCCGCGACCCGACCAATAGGGACCGGCGATCTCTGCCACCGCCGTGAAGGCCAGCCCGTTATCGGCCACCGTGATGACCGAGGCCGCGACCAGAATCGGAACGGCCGCCCACCACTGGTGCGTCCAGGCCGCTACGGCCAAGGCGGACATGGAGATTACGGCCGCGACCGCCACCGTGCGCAGCGGTCGCAACCGGCTGCCCACCCGATCCGACCAGATCCCCGCGCCGATTCGCCCTCCCGCGCCCAGGATTTGGGTGGCCGTGACCAACGCGCCCGCCGCCGGCAGCGACATACCGACATCCCGGTGCAGCCACAGCAGGCCGAAGGTCCAGATGGTGGCCTGCGGGATCACCAGCAGAATCGACACCCCGTGGATCCGCCACAGCGTGGAGTCTCCGCGGTACGGGTTGGCGGAACGCCCTGCGCCCCCGGCGGATTCGGGCCGCGGCGGATCCACGATCCCGAACAGGCAGCCGATGGCGGCCGCGCCCGCCATGGCCGCGGGGACGAGGACGGCCATCGAGAACCCGTGTGCCGCAGCGACGGCCGGGATGGTCATGGCGCCGACGGCCACGCCCAGCGGCTGGGCGGCCTGCCGGATGCCCATGGCCATCCCGCGCTGATCCGGCGGGAACCAGCCCACGATGACCCGCCCGCTGGCGGCATTGGTGCTGCCCGCGCCGGCCCCGGCCAGGAACAGCAATCCACCCAGTGCAACATAGTTCGAGACGGTCACCGCCGCCGCGCCCGCCGCGAACATCAGCGCGGGACCGGCCACCAGGGCCTTGTGCTCGCCCACGTGATCGACGATCCAGCCCCACGCGATCAGCGTGCTGACCAGGCCGACGGTGGGCATAGCGACCAGCAGACCGGCGGTGGCCAGCGGCATTCCGCGCTGGGTCAGTGCGGGCAGCAGGAAGGCGGTGCCGTGCACCAGCGCGGCGCTGGAGCTCTGGGCGAAGACGCCGAGCGCCAGCATGGTCCACCGTCGTGTCGTACCAATCTGTGTCACGGTGGCCATGGCCCTCACTTCTGTCTCACTATATGGAACAAATGTCCTACTGTGTGAACATCGAGTCTGACGGTACACCTGATGCACAAGGCGATTTCCGGGACGAGCTGTCAGTTTGCTCACACTGCGCACTGATCTTGTGAGTCCATCTTCGACAGCCGAGTTCGCTTGTGTATAAGGGCTTTCCACATTCGGATCCGGGCGATGCGGGCCGGGATGCCACCCCTCCCCGCGGCCTCGCCCGCGCCCGGCCCGCCGTCGTCCCGGGCTTCCGTCCCGCCCCGTGGCCGGGCGCGTTCGGGCAGGTCGAGGCCGGTCGATAGGATGCCAACCATGCGCCTAGGTCGAGTTGCCAGCCCAGATGGAGTCGCTTTCGTCAGCATCGAAGGAGACGGTTCCGACGCCGTCGTCCGGGAGATCGCCGAACACCCGTTCGGCAACCCGACCTTTACCGGTCGCAGCTGGCCGCTGGCCGACGTGCGCCTGCTGGCCCCGATCCTCGCCAGCAAGGTGATCTGCATCGGCAAGAACTACGCCGCGCACGCCGAGGAAATGGGCGGCCCGGCCCCGGCCGACCCGGTCATCTTCATGAAGCCGAGCACCTCGATCCAGAGCCCCAACGCCCCGATCATCCTGCCGCCCAGCTCTTCTCAGGTCGACTACGAGGGCGAACTGGCGATCGTCATCGGCCGCCCCTGCAAGGACGTGTCCGCCGCCCGCGCCAACGAGGTGATCCTGGGCTACACCGTCGCCAATGACGTCACCGCCCGCGACCAGCAGCGCCACGACGGCCAGTGGACCCGCGCCAAGGGTTACGACACCTTCTGCCCGCTCGGCCCGTGGATCGAGACCGCGCTGGACCCTTCGGATCTGGAGATCGTCACCGAGGTCGACGGCCAGGTGAAGCAGCGCAGCCGCACTTCACTTCTGCTGCACGATATTCCGAAGCTGATCGAGTGGGTCACCGCCGTAATGACCTTGCTCCCCGGCGATGTCATCCTCACCGGCACCCCGGAGGGCGTCGGCCCGCTGCAGGCCGGCCAGACCGTGTCGGTGACCGTCTCCGGCATCGGCACCCTCTCCAATCCCGTTGCCGCCAAACGCTGAACGAAAGAGAGCCATGACTGACGTCCGGGTTCGTTTCTGCCCGTCACCCACCGGCACACCGCATGTGGGTCTGGTCCGCACCGCCCTGTTCAACTGGGCCTACGCGCGCCACCACGGCGGCACCTTCGTCTTCCGCATCGAAGACACCGACGCCGCACGCGATTCCGAGGAGTCCTACAACGCCATCCTCGACGCCCTGCGCTGGCTCGGCCTCACCTGGGACGAGGGCCCAGAGGTGGGCGGCCCCTACGGCCCGTACCGGCAGTCGCAGCGGCGTGACATTCATCTCGATGTGGTGCAGCGACTGCTGGCGGCGGGGGAGGCCTACGAATCCTTCTCCACCACTGAGGAAGTCGAGGCCCGGCACCGGGCCGCCGGTCGCGATCCCAAGCTCGGCTACGACAACTTCGACCGCGACCTGACCGCCGAGCAGATCGCCGCCTACAAGGCCGAGGGCCGCCCCGCGGTGGTCCGCCTGCGCATGCCCGACCAGGACCTCACCTGGAACGACCTGGTACGCGGCGAGACCACCTTCCGCGCGGGCGTGGTTCCCGATTTCGCGCTCACCCGCGGTAATGGCGATCCGCTCTATACGCTGGTCAACCCGGTCGACGACGCCATGATGAAGATCACCCACGTGCTGCGCGGTGAGGATCTGCTGTCCTCCACTCCGCGGCAGCTCGCGCTCTACGAGTCGCTGAAACGAATCGGCGTCGCGGAGTTCACCCCGGAGTTCGGTCACCTGCCCTTCGTGATGGGCCAGGGCAACAAGAAGTTGTCCAAGCGTGATCCGGAGTCGAATCTCTTCCATCACCGCGACCGCGGGTTCATTCCCGAGGGTTTGCTGAATTATCTGGCGCTGCTCGGCTGGAGCATCGCCGATGATCATGACCTGTTCTCGATGACCGAGATGGTGGAAGCCTTCGATATCTCGAAGGTGAATTCGAATCCGGCTCGATTCGACCAGAAGAAGGCCGATGCGCTGAACGCCGAACATATTCGGATGCTGGCTCCCGGTGATTTTGCTCACCGGCTGCGCGAGTTCCTTACCGGACACGGCCATATCGGCGCCGAGATCGACGAGAAGCTGTTCGAAACCGCAGCCGATCTGGTGCAGACCCGGATCAAGGTGCTCGGCGATGGCTGGGATCTGCTGAAGTTCCTCTTCATCAAGCCCGAAGAGTTCGCCATCGACCCCGCCGCGGAGAAAAAGAATCTGGGCCCCGATGCCGCTCCGGTGCTGCAGACGGCGGTGAAAGCCCTCGAAGGCGTTTCGGAATGGACCGTCGCGTCCCTCGAAGAGACGCTCAAAGCCGCGCTCATCGACGAACTGGGTCTCAAGCCGAACAAGGCCTTCGCGCCCGTGCGCGTGGCGGTGACCGGATCCCACATCAGCCCGCCGCTGTTCGAGTCGCTGGAACTGCTGGGCCGCGAGCTCACCATGGACCGTATGCAGTCCGCGCTCGCCGGGACCGCGTGAGATCGGTTCCGAAGGCCCGCAGGTAGTCCGAAATGATGCACAAACCGGCCGCTGACCAGCCGGTTTGTGTATCTACCGGGGGATGCTGCTAATCTTCTTCTCGGCCGGAACGCGGTCGGGAGCTTCCCCCGGGAGGAACCCGAAAGCCCAGGTCAATGGGGTATGGTGTAATTGGCAACACAGCTGATTCTGGTTCAGCCATTCTAGGTTCGAGTCCTGGTACCCCAGCTGCGAGAGCTCCGGCTCTCGAATTCGAGAAGCTTCGGCGGACCGCAAAGTCTGCCGAAATCTCATCCTGGTCCCGTCGTCTAGCGGCCTAGGACGCCGCCCTCTCAAGGCGGTAGCGCGGGTTCAAATCCCGTCGGGACTACAAAGCGAAGGCCCCCAGCCAACCGGCTGGGGGCCTTCGCTTTTCTGTCCGACTACTGTTGCCGACCAGCCGTGCCTATGGTTGCTGACCAGCGGTGCTGCCGCCCAGCGGCATGGCGGGCAGGCCGAGTTTACGGTGATCCCAGCTGCGGGTGCGTTCGGGCACCACGCGCACGGCCACCCGCTTGTTCAGCATGGCCTCCACGAACGGCTTGGCCTCGTTGCTGTACGGCCCGGTGTAGCGCTCCCAGACACTGATTCCCACCTTGAACAGCGCCTCGGGGTCGTCGACGATCTCCGCGCGGCCCTCGATGGAAATGCCGCGCAGCTGGTCGTAGGTGTCGCCGGCCTCGAGCATCACGGTGATGCGCGGATCGCGGCGCAGATTCACCGTCTTCTGGGCCTTGGCTTTGGTCTCGAACCAGATCTCGCCGTCGATCACCGCGTACCACATGGCGACCAGATGCGGTGCGCCCGTTGCGCCCAGCGTGGCCATGGTGGCGATGCGGCTGCGCTCGATGAATTCTGTGATCTCCTGTTCGGACATCACGATCTGCGCGCGTTGATTAACTCCCATGGGCCGACTGTAATTTACGGCGTATGAGCGCAGTCACAGTGGCCATTTCCTGCCACCTGGCTCACAGCCGAAGCGGGCGGTCCGCCCCTGGAAACGGCACATCCGGGCCCGCGAACCAGCGCAGCCCCCGCCGAAATCCGGCGAGGGCTGCGGTCGGGAAGTCGAGCAACTGCGGTCGGGTGGCTGAGCGACCCGTGGGGCTGTCGTGACGGCAGTGGCCACCCCCGGGGCTGGCCCGGGCCCGTAAAGTCCGTCAGAGACGCTTGTGGAGGGCGTCGGCGGCGGCCACCAGATCGGCCGCCCAGCGGGCGCCCGGCCGGCGGCCCATGCGGTCGATGGGCCCGGATACCGAGACGGCCGCGACCACCCCGCCCGCGGCGTCGCGCACGGGCGCGGACACGCTGGCCACGCCGGCCGCGCGCTCGGCCGCGCTCTGCGCCCAGCCGCGCCGGCGCACCTCGGCCAGGGCCCGCTCACCGAAGACGGCCTCGGGCAGGATCGTGCGCTGCAACTCGGGATCGGCCCAGGCAAGTAGCACCTTGGCGGCCGAGCCCGCGGTGAGCGGCAGGCGCGCCCCGATCGGCACGGTGTCGCGCAGGCCCGCGGCGGGTTCCATGGCGGCCACGCAGACGCGGGCATTGCCGTCGCGCCGGTAGAGCTGCACGCTCTCGCCGGTGATCTCGCGCAGGCGCGGCAGGATGGTGGCGGCGGCGTCGAGGAGCGGGTCGCTGGCGGTTGTCGCCAGCTCCGACAGGGCCGGGCCGGGCCGCCACAGACCCTGGCTGTCACGGGCCAGCATGCGGTGGGTTTCCAGGCCCACGGCCAGGCGATGCGCGGTGGCGCGGGGCAGGCCGGTGCGGGCGCAGAGCTCGTTGAGGCCGCAGGGTTGCTCGGCTACGGCGTGCAGGACGGCCATCGCTTTGTCCAGAACCCCGATACCGCTATGCTGTCTCATAGAACGATATTAACGTCTCGCATGTTGGGAAATGCAAACCAGCCGCTCCCAGCTCGGACGCCAGTCACCGCGCACACCACCGGGCGTGGGTATGTCAATCGAGAGGTGAGCAGTTATGGCCGACCGGCCACGCACTCTGGCGGAGAAGGTCTGGGACCAGCACGTCGTCGTCCGCGGCGCGGGCGAGGGCGCGAATCGCGAACCCGACCTCATCTATATCGACCTGCACCTGGTGCACGAGGTCACCAGCCCGCAGGCGTTCGACGGACTGCGTGCCGCGGGTCGCCCGGTGCGCCGCCCGGATCTCACCATCGCCACCGAGGACCACAACGTCCCGACCATCGACATCGACAAGCCGATCGCGGATCCGGTGTCGCGCCTGCAGGTCGAGACGCTGCGCAAGAACTGCGAGGAATTCGGTGTGCGCCTGCACTCGATGGGCGATCTCGATCAGGGCATCGTCCACGTGGTGGGCCCGCAGCTGGGCCTGACCCAGCCGGGAACCACGGTGGTGTGCGGTGATTCGCACACCTCCACCCACGGTGCGTTCGGCGCGCTGGCCATGGGCATCGGCACCTCGGAAGTGGAGCACGTGCTGGCGACGCAGACCTTGTCGCTGCGCCCGTTCAAGACCATGGCCATCAATATCGACGGGCAGCTGCCCGCGGGCGTCACCTCCAAGGACGTGATCCTGGCGGTCATCGCGCAGATCGGCACCGGCGGCGGCCAGGGCTATGTGCTGGAGTACCGCGGCGAGGCGGTGCGCGGCATGTCCATGGAGGCCCGGATGACCATGTGCAACATGTCGATCGAGGCCGGCGCCCGCGCGGGCATGGTCGCGCCCGACGAGGTCACCTACGAGTTCCTGAAGGGCCGCCCGCACGCGCCCGAGGGTGCGGACTGGGACGCCGCCGTGGCCGCCTGGGACGCCCTGAAGACCGATGAGGGCGCGGTTTTCGACGCGGAGGTCCACATCGACGCGTCCGCGCTGACCCCCTTCGTCACCTGGGGTACCAACCCGGGACAGGGTGCGCCGCTGGGCGACTCGGTGCCGGATCCGGAGCAGATCTTCGACGAGAACGAGCGCGCGGCCGCCGAGAAGGCGCTGCAGTACATGGACCTGCGGCCGGGCACCCCGCTGCGGGATGTCGCCGTGGACACGGTTTTCGTGGGTTCGTGCACCAATGGCCGGATCGAGGATTTGCGTGCGGTCGCAGACATTCTGACGGGCCGAAAGGTCGCGGACGGTGTACGCATGCTGATTGTGCCGGGCTCGATGCGGGTGCGGCTGCAGGCGGAAAAAGAGGGTCTGGGCGAGATTTTCACCGCCGCGGGCGCGGAATGGCGCCAGCCCGGATGCTCGATGTGCCTGGGTATGAACCCGGATCAGCTTTCCCCCGGTCAGCGCTGCGCCGCCACCTCGAACCGGAACTTCGAAGGGCGACAGGGCAAGGGCGGTCGCACGCACCTGGTCTCGCCGCTGGTCGCCGCGGCCACCGCGGTGCGCGGAACCCTGTCCTCACCTGCGGATCTGAACTGATCACATTCCGGTAGCGGCCCAGATACCGCTGCCCCCACAGACTCAGGAGAATCACCGATGGAAGCCTTCAAGGTCCACAAGGGGATCGGCGTTCCGTTGCGCCGATCCAATGTCGACACCGACCAGATCATCCCGGCGGTGTATCTGAAGCGCGTTACCCGAACGGGTTTCGAGGACGGCCTGTTCGCGGCATGGCGGACAGATCCGAACTTCATTTTGAACACCGAGCCCTTCAATCGGGGTAGTGTGCTGGTCGCTGGTCCGGATTTTGGTACTGGATCCTCACGTGAGCACGCCGTTTGGGCCTTGAAGGACTACGGGTTCCGGGTGGTGATCTCGTCTCGCTTCGCCGACATCTTCCGCGGGAACGCAGGCAAGGACGGGCTTCTGACGGCCCGGATGGCGCAGAGCGATGTGGAATTGCTCTGGAAGTTGCTCGAGGAACAGCCGGGTTTGGAATTGGCGGTGGACCTCGAGGCGCGAACCGTGTCGGCCGGAACGGTCGTGTTGCCGTTCGATATTGACGACTACACCCGGTGGCGCCTGCTGGAAGGGCTGGACGACATCGGGCTCACTCTCCGGCACGGTGATGAGATCGACCGGTTCGAAAACGCAAGGCCGACTTGGAAACCCGCCACCATTCCGGCCCGTATTTCGCAGACGTAATCATTGATGGGCGTTAGCTGAACCCCCTCAAACCAGGTAGCTGAGCGTGTGCCATGCGTCATGTATTTCCGCGTGGCACATAGACTCTTGCCCGGAAAGGGTTTACCGTGGTACCTAGTCGGTCCGACGACGGGCCATTAGTCTGCGGAGGATTCAATGAACAAGGCGGAACTGATCGATGTTCTGACCGAGAAGTTGGGTACTGACAGGCGCACCGCTACTGCTGCAGTCGAGCAGATGGTCGACACGATCGTGCGTGCTGTGAACAAAGGTCAGAGCGTCACCATCACCGGATTCGGTGTCTTCGAACAGCGTAAGCGGGCCGCCCGGGTTGCTCGTAACCCGCGCACCGGCGAAACCGTCAAGGTGAAGCCGACTTCGGTGCCGGCGTTCCGTCCCGGCGCTCAGTTCAAGGCGATCATTGCCGGCAAGCAGAAGATCGCTTCGAGCGGCCCGGCCGTGAAGCGCGGTGTGGCCGCCCCGGTTTCGGGTAAGGCGACCGCCAAGAAGACCACCGCCAAGAAGGCGGCCAAGAAGGCTGCCACCAAGGCGCCGGCCAAGACCACGGCCAAGAAGGCCGCCTCGAAGGCGCCCGCCAAGAAGGCCACGGCCAAGAAGACGGTGGCGAAGAAGACGGTCGCGAAGAAGACCCCGGCCAAGGCCACGGCTGCCAAGAAGACCACGGTCGCAAAGAAGGCCACCAAGGCCACCGCTTCGAAGGCCACCGCCAAGAAGACGGCCAAGAAGGCTCCCGCCAAGAAGACCGCGGCCAAGCGCACCGCACGCCGGTAGCAAGGCCACAACCCGTCGCTGACGGGGGTTTTCGAGCAGGACGAAACGTGAAACGGCCCGGCATCGCCGGGCCGTTTCGCATGTGTGCGGGTGGGTTGGGGGCTCGATGGGGGCTGGAAATCGGCAGGGCGCCGGGTGGATTCGGCCGGACAGGGGCCGGTACGGCTTCGTTCCAAAGGTTCTCGGTGGGCCGGACCGCCGGCCGGCGGGGAAAAAACGCCCGCCGACGGGCCGGAAAGCCGTCAGCCCCGAGGGAGATCGGTCGGGGTGAGAGCGCGGTCGAGATGGTCGGCCGCGATCAGGCGGCCGTCGTGGAAGGACAGCACCCAGACGCTGCCCTTGCGGTTACGGGCCGGCGGCAGGCTGATGCCGTCGTCGGCGGCCCACCACTCCAGCAGATCCGGAATCACCTTGCCCTGACTCGAGATCACCCGCACGGTGTCGGCGGAGACCAGGTCGCGGGCGCGTTTGCGGGCGGCATCGGGTGCTGCCGCATAACCGGATTCGGAGAACAGCGGTTCGAGTTCCACGTCCACACCCAGCTTTTCCGCCAGCGGGGTCACGGTTTGGACACAGCGGGCCGGTGGGGCGGAGACGATTTCGGCCGCGCCGAAGGCGAGCAGGTTCGGCACCAGGGCGCGAGCCTGTGCGCGACCGGCCTTTTCGAGCGGCCGCAGCTCGTCGTCACCGGCGAAACGGTCGCTGCGACCGGCCTTGGCATGCCGCACCAGCAGCAGGGTGGCGGTTTCGGCGGGCTGGCGCAGAAAGTTCCGGACGATGCTGCGGTCCATGGGATAGGACAGGGCGTCCATCACGGTGTCGAGGCGGCGCCAGTCCAGGACGTCGACCTCGAGATTGGATTCGAACTCCCCGTCCAGCACCCGGGCGGCCCAGTAGTCCACTCGCTTGAGCTTGCGATGCCCGGTCACCGGATACGTCACGTGGCCCAGATAGCGGCCCAGGCGCGAATTCAGGCCCGTTTCCTCGGCCACCTCGCGCACGGCCGTGATCACCGGCGTCTCACCGGGATCCATTTTCCCCTTGGGTAGTGACCAGTCGTCGTATTTGGGCCGGTGCACCAGGGCGATCTCGAGCGCCCCATCCGCCGCTGACCGCCACAGCACCGCGCCCGCCGCCAGAATATTGGCGGCCACGCGGGGATCGGCGAAATCGGCGGCAGGATCGAAGTGGGCCGGGCTCACTGGCGATCCGGACGTCGCAGCCGCATCAGGTAGTCCTGGTGATCGCGGATCTGATCGGCGGGGACGTCGGGGCCGGGCTGGGCCGCCCAGCTGCCGTCGGCCTGCAGCACCCAGCAGCGGGTGGCCGGGTGCAACGCGGAGTCGAATACCCGGCCCAGCTGCTCGGTCAGCTTCGGATCCTTCACCTGCGCCAGCACTTCCACGCGCCGGTCCAGATTGCGGTGCATCATGTCGGCGCTGCCGATCCAGTACTCGTTCTGCGCCTGGAAGTGCAGGACACGCGAATGTTCCAGGAAGCGGCCGAGAATCGAGCGCACCCGGATGTTCTCGCTCATGCCCTCCACCCCGGGACGCAGCCCGCAGATGCCGCGCACCACGATGTCGACCGACACACCGGCCTGGGAGGCGCGGTAGAGGGCGTCGATGATCTGCTCGTCGACGATGGCGTTGGCCTTCAGCCGGATTCGTGCCGGTTCGCCCTGGGCGGCCAGTTCGACCTCGCGCTCGATGCGTTCGACGATGCCGGCGCGCACGCCGGTCGGGGCGACCAGCAGGTTGCGGTAGTTGGCCTTTCGCGAGTACCCGGTCAGCGAGTTGAACAGGTCGGTGAGGTCCGCGCCGATCTCCGGTGCGGCCGTGAGCAATCCGACATCCTCGTAAAGACGCGCGGTCTTCGGGTTGTAATTGCCGGTGCCGATGTGGCAGTAGCGACGGATGGTGGCACCCTCGCGCCGCACCACCAGGCAGGTCTTGCAGTGGGTCTTGAGCCCGACCAGGCCGTAGACCACGTGCACGCCGGCCTGCTCCAGCGCCCGCGCCCATTTGATATTGGCCTGCTCGTCGAACCGGGCCTTGATCTCGACCAGCGCGACCACCTGCTTACCGGCCTCGGCGGCGTCGATGAGCGCGTTGACGATGGGGGAGTCACCCGAGGTGCGGTACAGGGTCTGCTTGATGGCCAGTACCTGCGGGTCGGCGGCGGCCTGCTCGATGAACCGCTGCACGCTGGTGGAGAAGGAGTCGTAGGGGTGGTGCACCAGTATGTCGTTCTCGCGCAGTGCGGCGAAAACGTTTCGGGGCGTTTCGCGTTCGCCGAACGCCGGCGGGGTGGCCGGGACGTAGGGGGCGTCCTTGAGGATGGGGCGGTCCACACCGTAGATCTGCCACAGGCAGGACAGGTCGAGCAGGCCGGGCACCTGGATGACGTCGGCCGGGTCCACGTCGAGTTCGCGCAACAGCAGATCGAGCATGTGCTCGGTCATGTCGTCGGAGACTTCCAGCCGCACTGGGGATCCGAAGCGGCGGCGGGCGAGTTCGCGCTCCAGGGCCTGCAGCAGGTCCTCGTCGCGGTCCTCCTCGACCTCCAGGTCGGCATTGCGGGTGATCCGGAACGAATGCTGTTCCACCACTTCCATTCCCGGGAACAGCTGATCCAGATGCGCGGCGATCAGCTCCTCCATGGGGAGGAAGGCGGCCATGGAGGAGCCTTGTGCCGCAGCGGAATCACGGCTTGGGGCGGCGTTGCCGGCCGCGACCCTGCGGACCCGGACGAAGCGATCCACATTGTCGGGCACCTTGACTCGGGCGAAGTGCTCGCCGCCGGTGACCGAATCCTTCACCGTCACGGCGAGATTCAGGCTCAGGCCACTGATGTAGGGGAACGGGTGGGCCGGGTCGACCGCCAGCGGGGTCAGCACCGGGAAGACCTGATCCTGGAAATATCCGGAGAGGCGCTGCCTTTCGGTGTCCTCCAGGTCCGCCCAGCGGATGATGGCGATGCCCTCGGCGGTCAGCGCGGGCAGCACCTGGTCCAGGAAGACGCGGGCATGGCGCTCGGCGATCTCCTGGGTGCGGACGGCGATCATCTCGAGCTGCTCGGTGGGGGACAGGCCGTCGGCCGACCGCACCGACAGTCCGGTTTCCGCGCGGCGCTTCAGACCGGCCACCCGGACCATGTAGAACTCGTCCAGATTCGACGCGAAAATGGCGAGGAATTTGGCGCGCTCGAGCAGCGGCTGGGAATGGTCCTCGGCGAGGGCGAGGACGCGGGCGTTGAAATCGAGCCAGCTGAGTTCCCGATTGACATACCGGTCCGCCGGGAGCGGCGCTATGACAGTGGGCGGTGGGGTTGCCGTGGGCGGCGCCGCCGGTAGTAGCGGCGATTGCTTGACGGTATCCGTATCGCTCACTCTCACGATCATTCCTTATGTCGCGGGTGGGGTGCCGAACTGACACCGTCCATTGCAGCGCAGATCACGCCGCGTCAGCACAGTGAGGATCCGGCTCGGTACATATCTTCGATTCCTCGACGCGTCTGCGACACGCCGATTTCATGCAGCAGCGCGCCGGTGGCTCTGCCGACCCCGAGCGCGGCAGCGCGCTCGAGATCCGCGGCGGTGTCGACGTCCTGCCGCAGCCCGGGCCACGCGCCCAGCAACTCCACCGCGCCGCCCGCGACGTGACGGCGGGCGGAGTCCGGACCGAAAAGCGGGTTCAACGCGGCGGATCCGCCGCGCACCAGCAGGGCGACGGTGCCGCTGCCCTCATGATCGGCGACCACCGAGCGCTGATGCCCGGTGCTCGCCAGCATGTCGCAGAGTTCGGCCGGGCGCAGCGCGGGCAGATCCGCTTGCAGGGCAAGCAGATCGACCGGGCCGTGGGCCTTCCGCACCGCGGCCGCGCCCGCGGCCAGGGCGGCGTTCAGTCCGCTGGTGTGCGGCGGGATCGCGGCGGGTTCGGGGTGGACCGTCGCGCCCAGGTCGCGAACCAGATCGGCGACCGCCGGATCGGGGGTCACCACCGTCACCGAGGCCACCCCGCGGGCGGCGGCCGCGGCGGTCACCGTGTCCGACAGCATGGCCAGCACCAGGCGCGGCCGCTGATGCGCGGGCAGCCCGTCGGACAACCGACTCTTGGCGAGTCCGAGATTCTTGACCGCGATGACCGCGTGCACGGCTGTATTCACTGTGCCCTCCGCTTCGCTCCGGCCGCGCGCATGCCCGAATCCTCCCACTCTTGGATGACGGCCGTGTGAGCGGCGTCGAATTCCAGGGGATGCCACAACGGCATGGCTCCGATCACACACGCATATATTGAGCAGATGGCAAGGGCAGCGGTGTTGGGCGCGGGGTCGTGGGGGACCGCGTTCGCGAAGGTGTTGGCGGACGCGGGAACCGAGACCACCATGTGGGCTCGACGGCCGGAGGTGGCCAAAGTGCTTGCCACCGAGCATCGCAATCCCTGGTATCTGCCGGATGTCCCGCTGCCGCCGATGGCCGCAACCGATGACCCCGCCGTTGCACTGGACGGGGCCGACATCGTGGTGCTGGCGGTGCCGTCACAGTCGCTGCGCACCAATCTCGCGGCCTGGAAGGACCTGATTCCGGCCGACGCCACCCTGCTGAGTCTGGCCAAGGGCATCGAGACCGGGACCCTGTTGCGCATGAGCCAGGTCGTCGCGGAGGTCAGTGGCGCGGATCCGAGCCGGATCGCAGTGCTGTCGGGCCCGAACCTGTCGCACGAGATCGCGGCCGGCCAGCCCGCCGCGACCGTGGTGGCCTGCCCGGACGTGGCGCGGGCCGAGGCGGTCCAGCACGCCTGCGCCACCGGCTATTTCCGGCCGTACACCAATTCCGATGTGATCGGCTGCGAGATCGGCGGCGCCTGCAAGAACGTCATCGCGTTGGCCTGCGGCATCGCCTCGGGAATGGGGTTGGGTGACAACTCGATCGCCACCCTCATCACCCGCGGGCTGGCCGAGATCATCCGGCTCGGGGTGGCCGTGGGCGCGGAGCCGGTCACCTTCGCGGGGCTGGCGGGTGTCGGCGATCTGGTGGCCACCTGCACCTCGCCGCTGTCACGCAATCGCTCCTTCGGGCGCGCGCTGGGTGCGGGCGGCACCATGGAGACCGCGCTGGAGGCCACTCATGGCCAGGTCGTGGAGGGTGTGAAGTCCTGCACATCGGTGCGGGCGCTGGCCGCGGCGCACGGGGTGGAAATGCCGCTCACCAATGCCGTGCACCAGGTGTGCCACGAGGGGCTGTCGGCGGCCGAGGCGGTCGGGCAGTTGCAGGGCCGCCGCCTGAAATCGGAATGACCTACCCCTGGTAGGGGCGACCGTGTAACACTGCCGCCATATTCGACCGGGTACGGTTCGGGGCATGACCAACAGGACCAGGGTGGCGGTGGTGTTCGGCGGCCGCAGCAACGAGCACGGGGTGTCGTGTGTCTCGGCACGCACCGTGCTGGCGAGCCTCGATCCCGAACGGTACGAGGCGGTTCCGATCGGCATCACGCGCGACGGCACCTGGGTGCTCGGCGACGCGGATCCGCGGGCGCTGTCCGCGCAGGATCGGGCGCTACCCACGGTCGATGAGCAGGGCACCGCGCTGGCGCTGACCGCCGATCCCTCGCGCGGCGGCGCCCTGGTGCCGCTGGACGGCGCCGACACCGTGCTGGGCGCCGTGGACGTGGTGTTCCCGGTGCTGCACGGCGCCTTCGGTGAGGACGGCACCCTGCAGGGTCTGCTGGAGCTGGCCGAACTGCCCTATGTCGGTCCGGGCGTGCTGGCCAGCGCGGCCGGGATGGACAAGGAGTTCACCAAGAAACTCCTTGCGGCCGAAGGTCTTCCGATCGGTATGCAGGTGGTGCTGCGGCCCGGCGTAGCGACGGTCGCCGACGCCGACCGGGCCCGCCTGGCGCTGCCGGTCTTCGTGAAGCCGGCCCGCGGCGGGTCGTCCATCGGCATCACCAAGGTGGACAGCTGGGACGAGCTCGACGCCGCCATCGAGACCGCGCGCCGCCACGACCCGAAGGTGATCGTGGAGGCCGGCATCGTCGGACGCGAAGTCGAGTGCGGCGTCCTGGAGTTCCCGGACGGCCGGGTGGAAGCCAGCGTGGTGGCCGAGATCCGGATGCCGGAGGACGACGCCGAGGCGCCCGAGTTCTACGACTTCGACACCAAGTACCTCGACGACGTCTGCGAGTTCGACGTCCCCGCCAAGCTGGACGACGATGTGTCCCAGCAGATCCGGGAGCTGGCGGTGCGGGCCTTCCGGGCGCTGGACTGCCAGGGCCTGGCCCGCGTCGACTTCTTCGTGACCGCCGAGGGGCCGGTCATCAACGAGATCAACACCATGCCCGGGTTCACCGCCATCTCCATGTACCCGCGCATGTGGGAGGCCACCGGCATCGACAACCGGACGCTGGTGAGCACCCTCATCGAGACGGCTCGCGCGCGCGGCACCGGCCTGCGCTGACCGCACCTCCGGCGGCCCGGTTCATCAATTCGGATGAGGGACCGGGCCGTTCGCATGCGACCTGCGGGTGACGGCGGCCGCCTCGGTCCGCGCGTAGCCTCGATCAGGTGATCGTGGCTCTGACGATTCCCGGCCTGGCACTGCTGATCATCGCGGTGGCCTTCGCCGATGTGGCCTTCCGCAGGGTGACCGGGCGCACCGCGCTGCCGTGGATGCGGGCCGAGCACGGTGACCGCAGCGCGGCGGCCATCGGCCTGGAGCAGTTCGACGCGACGTTCAACTCCGCCAAGCGGCACGAGATGGAGCAGCGGCAGTCGGTGCTGATGCACCGGGAGAATCCGGGCGACGGGGACGAGGGCGTGGATATCGACCTCACGGCCGGGAAGGCCATCCTCCGCAAGCTCTGACGAATGGAGCAAGCACCGACAGATAAATATCTGTCGGTCCGGCTGCCGTTAGTTCGGGATCGGGTTCGGGTCGATCGGCTTCTGCGGGATCGTCTGCTGGATGGCCGCCGAAATGTCCTGCAGCGGACCGGGTCCGGCATGGTCGGGCATGGTCAGCGCTATATAGACGCCCCGGTCCACCGCCCAGTAGGTGCCGGAGGTGACACCGCTGGTCTGGTCGCGCACCTCGAACCAGTTGACGCCCGTGTCGCCATTGGCCGCTTTGCTGGTCTGAATCTGGTTCATGCTCGAGGACTTGACGAATTCCAGCGGCCGATCCAGGCCGCAGCGCACCACGATGGGATCGCCGCCGTCCGGCAGCTGCCAGGCGTGCGTGGCGGTCGGTGCGGGCTGCACCAGCTCGGAGGTGGTGTAGTCGCCGATCTTGTCGGGCAGCGCGGGCATCAGGGCGGCGCACTCCGGGCCGGACGCGGTCGGCGCGGGCACGGCGCCCAGGACCAGCGGGTCGCGGCTGTGATGACGATTGGCCAGCACGCCCATGACGAGCAGGCCGACGACCAGCGCGACGGGGAGGGCGACGGCGGTGGCGATGAGCGCGGGGGAGCGGCGGACCTCATAGCCGTCGTCCGATTCCTGGCTCGCCGCAGCCTCTTCGACGGCGTCTGCGTCTGAATCCTTCGACTCCGTGTCGTCCGAGTCCTTCGACGCCGAGGTGTCCGAGTCCTTCGACGCCGAGGTGTCCGAGTCCTTCGACGCCGAGGTGTCCGAGTCCTTCGACGCCGAGGTGTCCGAGTCCTCCGACGCCGAGGTGTCCGAGTCCTCCGACTTCGCGGCGTCGGCGGTCTCCGCCGCCGTAGCGTCCGTGGTCTCCGCCGCCGGGGCGTCGGCAGCCTTCGCCGCGTCGGCGTCGGTTGCGTCGGTGCGCTCCGGCGTGGTGTCCGGTTCGGTGCCGCGGGTGTCGTTGCTCATCCGGTCGTCGGTCCCCGATCGTGGCGTGCCGGGCACGCGTCCCGGCTGCTGGTCGTCGATTGCGGGTTCGAGGGTACCGTCGAGCGGTCAGGCGTCCGCATCACACTCGTCCCGAAGGAGACCGCCATCACCGCCAGCAGCAGGCCGCAGTCCGTTCCGGCCGCCCGCACCGTGGGCGAGCTCGGGGAATTCGGGCTCATCGCGCTGGTGAACCAGGGGCGGACGCAGACGCCCGGGGTGCTGCTCGGTCCGGGCGACGACGCGGCGGTGATCGCCGCGCCCGAGGGCCGGTTCGTGGTGACCACCGACATGCTGGTGCAGGACCGGCACTTCCGTACCGACTGGTCGAGCGCGCACGATATCGGCCGGAAGGCCATTGCCCAGAACGCCGCGGATGTGGTCGCCATGGGCGCGGTGCCCAGCGCCTTCGTGGTGGGCCTGGGCTGCCCGTCGGACACCCCGGTCGAATTCGTGCGCGCGCTGGCGGACGGCATGTGGGCCGAGGCCGGGCGGGCCGGAGCCTCCATCGCGGGCGGCGACATGGTGCGCAGCCCGCTGCTGATCATTTCGGTGACGGCGTTCGGCGATCCGCGCCGCGCGCCCATCAAGCTGTCGGGGGCGCGGCCGGGCGACGTGGTGGCGGTGGCCGGGCGGCTGGGCTGGTCGGCCGCGGGGCTGGCGGTGCTGACGGCCGGGGCCGATGCCGCCGAGTTCGCGGACGCGGTTGCCGCGCACCGGGTTCCGCGGCCGCCCTACGCGGCGGTGCTGGAGCTACCGGACACCGCGGAGATCACCGCTCTGACCGATGTGTCGGACGGGCTGCTCGCCGATCTCGGGCATATCGCCGAATCCTCCGGTGTGGCCATCGATCTGGCGACGGCGGCGCTGGCCGATCCCGGGCTGGCGGCGGTGGGGAAGGCACTGGGCGTCAACCCCCTCGACTGGATTCTGGCGGGCGGCGAGGACCACGCATTCGCAGCGACTTTCGCCGATTCGGGCGATTTGCCGGAGGGCTGGGTGCGCATCGGACAGGTCCGCGCAGGCGCGGGCGTCACCGTCGACGGCACCCTCCGGTCCGGACCGGGCGGTTGGGAATCCTTCGCATAGCCGGGTCCGGTACCGCGATGAAACTCGACACGATAAGTTTTCCCGACATGGGTGCGAAACCACTGTCGGAAGTCATTGATACGGGCTGGGCCGAGGCCCTCGAGCCGGTGACCGACCGCATTGCCGCGATGGGTGAATTCCTGCGAACCGAAAACGCCGAGGGGCGTGGCTATCTCCCGAAGGGGGAGAACGTGCTGCGGGCCTTCCAGCGGCCGTTCGACAAGGTGCGGGTGCTCATCGTCGGCCAGGATCCGTATCCGACTCCGGGCCATCCGGTGGGGCTGAGTTTCTCGGTGGCCCCGGATGTTTCGCCCATCCCGCGCAGTCTGTCGAACATCTACTCGGAGTACTCCAAGGATCTCGGCTTCCCGACGCCGTCCAACGGTGATCTGTCGCCGTGGTGCGATCAGGGGGTGCTGATGCTGAACCGAGTGCTGACCGTGCAGCCGGGCCAGCCGGCCTCGCATCGCGGCAAGGGCTGGGAAGCGGTGACCGAGCAGGCAATTCGGGCGCTCGTGGCCCGGGACCAGCCGCTCGTGGCGATTCTGTGGGGCCGCGACGCCTCGACGTTGAAGCCCATGCTGGGCAGCACTCCGTACATCGAATCCGCCCATCCCTCACCGCTGTCGGCTTCGCGAGGATTCTTCGGTTCTCGGCCTTTCTCCCGAACCAACGAATTGCTGGGTACCCTAGGGGCCGCGCCGGTGGACTGGCGTCTGCCGTAGCGCTGAACCGTTACCTGATTCAGGAGCATGTGTATGCAGAAGAAGACTGCCCGTGGTGTTTTCGTCGCGCTGGCCGCGGGCGCGGCGCTGGCCGCAGCCCCGGCCGCCGCGAACGCCGAGCCGTTGACGCTGGACCCGTACGTCCCCGACGCGAAGACCACCACGGTCACCCCGGTCGGCAGCCTGCTCGACACCAATAGCGTGAGCGGCCTGTCGTCGAATGTGACCTCGCGCCTGGCGTGCGTGGTGCAGTCGATCAGCCAGCAGGTGGACTGCATCAACGGCGCGGCGTGATCCCGGGCGTCGGGCGCCGGTCCTCGTCGCGCGGCGCCCGGCGCACCATCCGCACTTGCATTGCGGGAGTGAAGGCTTCGACTCGGCGTTCCCCGTCGAGTTCGAAGCCGTACTTCTGGTAGAAGGCCTGCGCGCGCGGGTTCTCCTCGAACACCCAGAGTGAGGTGTCGACGCCGGCCGACAGCACCGTGCGCATCAGATCGTCGGCGAGGCCGGTGCCGTAGTAGGCGGCACGCACGTACAAGGCATTGAGTTCCCGTGGCGTGGGCGAGTTCTCCTCGGTCGCGGGGCCGGCGGCCGCGAATCCCACGACGGTGTCGTCGACGACGGCGACCCACACCTGCCCCGGATACTTCACCCGGACCCGGTCCCAGGCCGCGGCGCGCTGATCCACATCGAAGGCGTCCAGCACGTGCTGGGGGATCAGGCCCTGATACGCCTCACGCCAGCAGGCGACATGGCAGGCCCCGAGACTGTGGGCATGCTCGGGCCCGAGCGGGACCACCTGCCATTCGCTCATGCGTCCTCCCACTGATGACAAAAGCCCCGGATCACCCATTCTGGGTGCCGGGGCTTCTGTGGAAAAGCTGATTCAGCCGCGAACGACCTTGCCCGCCTTCAGGCAGGAGGTGCAGACGTTCATGCGGCGGGTGTTGCCCGGGGCAACCTGGGCGCGCACGGTCTGGATGTTCGGGTTCCAGCGACGGTTGGTGCGCCGGTGCGAGTGCGAAACCGACTTACCGAAGCCGGGGCCCTTGGCGCAGACGTCACAGACGGCAGCCATAGTCGCGAGCTCCTTCATGTCATAGTGGGACGCGCTGCACGGTGCGCAGCGTGTCCGAAAGCCTAATGTTTTGGACGTACCTACCAGCGAATTGCTGGTGAACGCGGGCCGATACCTGAGAGGGCAGGACCGTGCCTGCGTGAGGCAACCGCACAAGAGTAGCCAACCCCGCCCGGGCGTGTCCAATCAGCCCCCCGTGCACGGTTTCGTATGTGCTGTACGAATGCCAGGTGGCGGCGTGGTGTCGGTCGCCCCGACTAGGCTGGCGGCCGGGATTCCACGACGTGAGAGGACGGTGACGGTGCCCGGGGTAGCGGACGCGCTCGACGGTCACGAGGGCCTGGATGGGACTGCCCTGCTGAGGTGGGGCCGGCTCGCCCTGACCGCCCTGGAACGCCACCGGGACGAGATCAACGCCCTCAATGTCTTCCCCGTCGCCGACTCCGACACCGGCACCAATCTGCTCAGCACCATGCGGGCAGCCGTCCACGAGGCCGAGGTCGTACACGCGGAAGCCGAGGCGGTGCACACGAACGAGCCGGAGCTGTCCGCTCACGCGGTTACCGCGGCCATGGCCAGAGCGGCGACCATCGGAGCGCGGGGAAACTCGGGGATCATCCTGTCGCAGGTGCTCCGCGGGATAGCGGACGCGGTGGCCACCGGGCCGCTGACCGAGCAGGCGCTGCGGGTGGCGTTGCGGCAGGCCGCACGGCTGGTGCGGGAGGCGCTGAGTTCTCCGGTCGAGGGGACCATGCTCACGGTGCTGGATCGGGCTGCCGAGCGGGCATCCGACTGTACGGAGCGGGATCTGGTCGCGGTGGCGCTGGCGGCGGCCGATGGAGCGGCCAAGGCGTTGGGGGAGACGCCCGCGCAATTGGGTGTGCTGCGTGAGGCCGGGGTGGTGGACGCTGGGGCGCGCGGATTGCTGGTTCTGCTGGACGAATTGGTGGCGGCGGCCGGGGGCAGCGCGCCGACGCGACCGGCTTACCGCCGCGGCGCACCGGAACGGCGGGAATCGGCGATGACAGCCGTGCGCGCCACGGGCGATCTCGACGCGGGCATTCCGGGCGCGGGGCCGGAGACGCCTAGCGTGATGGCGTCGAATCCGGTTGTCGCGGTAGTGGATTCGGCGGTGAGCGGCTCGTTCGGCCGGGTGGGGGTGGCCGCACCGCACTACGAGGTCATGTTCCTGGTGCGCGGGACCGATGACCGGCGGATCGCCGCCCTCCGGGATCGGCTCGGTGCGCTGGGGGATTCGGTGGTCGTCGTGGGGGACGGGTCGCAGACCTGGTCCGCGCACGTGCACTGCGCCGATGCGGGCGCGGCGGTCGAGGCCGGGCTGGAGACGGGGGCGCTGAGTGGCATTCGCATCGAGACGCTGACCGTGTCCACCCACGCCCTCGGCGGGACGGATCGGGCGATTCTGGCGGTGGCGACCGGGGCGGGCGCGGTGCGGCTGTTCGAGGACGCGGGTGCGGTGGTGCTGGAGGGGGAGGTGACGGCGGACGTGCTCCTCGAAGCGATTCGCGCGGTCCGGCAGCGGGAGGTACTGGTGCTGCCGAACGGGGCGCTGCCCGCGCACGAGCTGGTGGCGGTGAGCGTAGCGGCGCGGGACGGGCAGCGGGAGGTACTGATGCTGCCGTGCGGGTCGATGGTGCAGGGGCTGGCGGCGCTGGCCATGCACGATACGGGGCGGGCCGCGGCGGACGACGCGTTCGCCATGTCGGAGGCGGCGGCCGGGACACGGTGGGGGGCTTTGCGAATGGCGCCGGAGCGGGCACTGACCATGGTCGGGATGTGCGAGGCGGGGGACGGGCTCGGGCTGGTGGGCCACGATGTGGTGGTGATCGATTCGGATGTGCGGGCGGCGGGGCGCACCCTGCTGGACCGGATGCTCGGGCTGGGTGGGGAATTGGTGACCATGCTCATCGGATGCGATGCGCCGGAAGGGCTTTCCGCAGATCTGGCCGGGCATGTGGCCGCGGGTTTCCCGGGTGTGGAAGTGGTGGTGTATCCGGGCGGGCAGGCCGGTGACCTGGTGCAGATCGGGGTGGAATAGATGGCGACACTGGCGGATCGGCTCGACCACGTGCTCGGGGTGAAGGCAGCCGAGGGGCTGCAGGAACACTTCGACATGCAGACGGTGGAGGACCTGCTGCGGCACTATCCGCTGCGCTACGCCACCCAGGGACAGCCGCTCACCGAGGAGGCGCCCGAGGAGGGCCAGCACATCACGGTGATGGGCCGGGTCACCAAGACCGAGCTGCGGCCCATGAAGAATCGGCGCGGCAGCCTGCTCAAGGTGAACCTGGACACCGGCGGCGCGCGCCCGGTGGAGATCACCTTCTTCAATGGCGACAAAGTGCGCTATCTGGTGAAAGAGGGTGTGCGGGCCATGATGTCGGGCACCGTGCACTGGTGGCGGCCCGACCGCTGGAATCTCTCGCACCCGGACTATCTGATCCTGCCGGAAAAGGGTGACGGGTCGATCGAGAGCCTCACCACCGTGCGCGGCGGCGGCGCGCTGCGCGGCCTGGCGCAGAGCGCGAAAGGCGCGGGGGGAGTGGATGTCTCGTTCTTCGAGCGCGAGTTCATCCCCGTGTACCCGTCGACCGCCAAGGTGCAGAGCTGGGATCTGCTGCGCTGCATCCGTCAGGTGCTCGACCAGCTCGACCCTATCGACGATCCGCTGCCGGAAGCGCTGCGAACCGAGCACGCGCTGTTGCCGGTCTCCGACGCGCTGAGCCTGATCCATCTACCCGAGCACAAGGCCGATATCGAGGCCGCCCGCGGCCGTTTGCGTTTCGACGAGGCCATGGCCCTGCAGCTGGTGCTGGCCGAGCGCCGCCATCAGGTGGAGGGCCGGGCCGCCAAGTCGTGCCCACCGCGGACCGACGGCATCGCGGCCGCCTTCGACAAGCGGCTGCCGTTCGAGCTGACCGAGGGCCAGCGCACGGTCATCGACGAGATCTCCGCCGACCTGTCGCGCAGCCATCCCATGCACCGGCTGCTGCAGGGTGAGGTGGGTTCGGGCAAGACCATCGTGGCCCTGCACGCCATGCTGCAGGTGGTGGACAACGGCCAGCAGTGCGCGCTGCTCGCGCCGACGGAAGTCCTTGCGGCGCAGCACTATCGGTCCCTGACGAAGATGCTCGGCGATCTCGGCAACGCCGGGGAGCTGGGTGCGGCCGACCAGGCCACCAAGGTGGTGCTGGTGACCGGCTCCATGTCGGCGGGCCAGAAGAAGGCGGCCCTGCTGGACGCGGTCACCGGCGAGGCGGGCCTGGTGATCGGCACACACGCCCTGATCCAGGACAATGTGGAGTTCTTCGATCTGGGCATGGTGGTGGTCGACGAGCAGCACCGCTTCGGCGTGGAGCAGCGGGATGCCCTGCGCGCCAAGGCCAAGGACGCCGCCAGCCCGCACCTGCTGGTCATGACGGCCACCCCGATTCCGCGCACCATCGCCATGACCACGCTGGGCGATCTGGAAACCTCTGTGCTGACCCAGCTTCCGCGTGGCCGTTCCCCGATCACCTCGAAAGTCGTTCCCGCCAAGGTGAAACCGGCGTGGGTGGATCGGGCGTGGGAGCGCATCGGCGAGGAGGTGGCGCAGGGGCGTCAGGCCTATGTGGTGTGCTCGCGCATCGGCGACGAGGAGGAGAACGGAAAGGGCAAGGGCCGCAAGGCGAAATTCGAGGAGGAGAAGGAGGGGCCCACCACCCATTCGGCGGTCGACATGTACGAGATGCTCGGTTCCGGGGCCTTCAAGGATCTGCGGGTGGGCCTGCTGCACGGTCGCCTGCCGGCCGATGAGAAGGACCGCGTCATGCGGGCCTTCAATGACGCCGAGATCGATGTGCTGGTGTGCACCACGGTGGTCGAGGTCGGTGTCGACGTCCCGAATGCCACGGTCATGGTGATCGTCGACGCGGACCGTTTCGGCGTGAGCCAGCTGCATCAGCTGCGCGGCCGCGTCGGCCGGGGCAAGCATGCGGGCCTGTGCCTGCTCATCACCGAGACCAATCCGATGGGAACGGCCATGGCCCGGCTGGAGGCGGTCGCGGGCACCACCGACGGTTTCGAACTGGCGGTGCTGGATCTGCGGCAGCGCCGTGAGGGTGATGTGCTGGGCGCGGCGCAGTCGGGCACGGCTCGCAGTCTGCGCCTACTGTCGCTGCTCGACGACCTCGAAGTCATCACGGCCGCACAGCAGCTGGCGCGCGAGATCGTCGAGTCCGATCCGGGCCTGCGGAACCATCCCGGCCTGGCGAGCATGATGCGCGCGGCCGTGGACGGTGAACGCCTGGAGTATCTGGCCAAGTCCTGACGGGTCAGCCGTCCGTGGGCTCCGGGGTCAGCTGCGCCAGCTCGCGCCACCGGGCGAGTTCTTCGTCGTGTGAGCCGCTGAGCGTGGCCTCGGTGACGTCGACCGCGGCCGCGTCATCGCTGTCGCCGTCGCGGGTGAGCAGCAGCAGCGGCCAGGTGGGCCGGCCGGGTTCGGCCCCGTCGAACGGCTGCCAGGTCCAGGGTCCGCCGAAGCGCCACGCGCGCCCGCCGGCGTCGGCGACCTCGTCGCCGATCTCGAGGAAGGCGTATGGGCGGAACCGTAATTCGACGCGCCGGGGGATGTCGTCCTCGGGATCGAACGCGGCGCCCTGATCGTCGAGCTCCGGATCGAAGGACTGTCCCGCGCGCAGGTAGACGACCTCCCGTCGCGGCCGCGGCAGCCACCCCGTCACGCGCGGCGGATCGAAGTGCCGCACGGCGATGACGTGTACGACGGTCGGCGGAATCCCGATGCGGCAGCCGGCCTCCGCGGTGAGTTCCGCTGCCGCGGGCTGGATCCGGAACACTTCCCGTTCCCATCCGGGCGTGTCCGGTCCGACAGCCACCGCCACCACGCCGTTCCACCGCACCCCGTCGCTCGCCGGATCCACGGCCCACCACGGCCATTCGACGAAGACATCCTCCGCCGTCAGCTCGATCACCCGCGCATCGGTGAACGGACAGGACAGCTCGAGGATGTCGCCAACCCGGTATTCGAACGCCACAGCCACCGAACCTAACCCGTCCCCACCCCCGCCGTCGTATTCCGCGGGACCGGCCGGTCCCGAATGCCGATGGCGGGCAGGTGGGTGCGGTGTGTCCGGAAAGTCAGCCGGCGGCGGGGAATTCGTCGGCCTTCACACCCTGGATGAAGGCTTCCCACTCCCGGACCGTGAAGAGCAGCACCGCGCCGTTGCGGCCTTCCTTGCTGTGGGCGACCACGATGCCGCGGCCGGGCCAGTAGCCGACCTGGACGCAGCTGCCATGGGGGCCGCCGGCCGCGCTCGTCCGCAGCTGGAGTCCTGCGGGCAGATCTGCCTGGGTGATCATGAGGGCGGTTCCTTTCGTCCTTTCACAGGTCGGTTCGGACGCGAGGCGAGGAAGAGCAGCCGGGGTCCACGATGCGGGACAGCGCCGTCTGGCATCGGCTGAACGAATGCGAACACGGGACCCGGAGACAGCCGGATGACCGATTGTTCGACGGTGTTCACACTACCGGGTAGCTGCTGGGAGCGCGCCCGATCGATTGCAAATCGGTGACCCGTCATGGGGATTCAAGATCGACGGTTCACTGCGGGCACAGACACACTCGCCCGTACGGAATTCGGCGGTGCCGTCCGTACGAGCGAACAGGGATGCTGCCGGGCGATTTCTCACACCTCGATTCGGCCAGGTATGCGGGAACCTCAGCGGGGCATGCGGGGATACGGCAGATCCGAACTGGTGTGCTCACTGATCGCCAGCGGCCGCCCGATCTGCGGGAAGGCGCGCTGGGCGCAGCCGGGGCGCTCGCACACCTTGCAGCCCGCGCCGATGGGCGCGGCCGCGGCCGGGTCGTCCAGCTCCAGGCTGCGCGAATACACCAGCCGGTCGGCGTATTCGATGTCGCAGCCCAGTCCGATGGCGAATTCCTTTCCGGCCGAGCCGAATCCGGTCGGGGTGGGCGCCGTGGTGCGGGCCACCCACAGGTAGCGCCGCCCGTCCGGCATGGCGGCGATCTGGGACAGCATGCGGCCGGGATGGTTGAACGCCTCGTGCACCACCCACAGCGGGCAGCTGCCGCCTACCCGGGAGAAGTGGAAGGCGGTGGCGGACTGGCGTTTCGAGATATTGCCCGCGCGATCGGTGCGGATCAGGAAGAACGGCACCCCGCGCTGGCCCTGCCGCTGCAGGGTGCTGAGCCGATGGCAGACGGTCTCGAAGCCGACCTCGAAGCGCAGGCTCAGCAGGTCGATGTCGTAGTGCAGCTCCTCGGCCGAGCGCAGGAACTTGCTGTACGGCAGAATGAGCGCGCCGGCGAAGTAGTTGGCCAGCCCGATCCGGGCCAGGGTGCGGGATTCGCCGGTGAGCGAGGGACTTTCGTCGAGAACCTCGTCGAGCAGGCTGCCGTGCAGCAGGAAGGCCAGGGTGGTGGCGATCTGGAAGGCGCGCTGCCCGGGCCGCAGCCGCCGGGCCAGGGTGAGGGTGCGGGTCTCGGGCTCGTAGTGGCGCTTGGGGATGTTCGGATCGGCACCGTCACCGCGGACCAGGACGGTGACCCCGGCGCGTTCCTCGGCGACCCGGGCCAGTTGCCGGTCGAGGGAGCCGATGGTGAGCCCGTTCTCCTCGAACAGCCGCTCGGCCGCGAGATCCAGCTGGGCGATGTGATTGTGGTGATCGTAGAAGAAGTCGCGCACGTCCTCGTAGGGCATGGGGACGCCGGGTGCGCCGGTGGGGGTGGCCACCTTGGAGGACAAGAGATCCAACTGGTCGGTCGCGGCGCGTAGTCGGCGGTGCATGGCCACAACGATTTTCGCGACCTCGGGCATGCGGGTGGCCAGGTCTTCGACCTCGGCCACCGGCGCGGCATTGCCGCCCGCGGCCTCCACCAGGATTTCGTGCAGGTCCGAGACCAGCCGCGCGTCGGAGTCCGCGGCGAAGAACTGCACATCGAGATCGAAGGTGGAATTCAGTTTCAACAGCACGGGAATGGTGAGCGGCCGCTGATCACGCTCGAGCTGGTTGAGGTAGCTGGGAGACAGGTCCAGGGATTTGGCCAAGGCCGCCTGGGTCATCCGCCGTTCCTCGCGCAACCGCCGTAGTCGGGCGCCCGCATACATCTTGCGCACCTGCAGGATGGTACCGATTCGGCTTCGCAAACATCGCAATTTGAGGAGACTCGCCGCAATTTTACCGACTCTGCGTGGCACTTCACCATGGAGGCCGTCCTGCGTAGCATGCGAATTCGGTGCTACGGCCGGTTTTGCGCGCGAGTCCCTATGGTACGACCAACCCGACGTCGCCGAGGAGGAACGAGGTCCGGAATGTGCGCCGAAATCGGCGGGCTCACCCCAGAATCAGGTGAACCTGGAGTTCGCCAACCAGAAACCCGAGCACCGCGCCGATGGCTACCAGCTTCCATTCGTCCTGTTTGAACGCCGGGCGCAGCAGACCCTCGTACTCGTCGTCGGTGAGTTGCTTCGTCTTCTCGATGACGAGGTTGCGCACGTCCAGGGCCTCGATGGCGTGCTGATCGAAACCGGAGTGTGCGGCGGCCTTGACGTGATCGAGTACGAAGGTGACCGCATCGCGTTCCAGGGCGGTGTAGCGGTCGCGCGCGACCATCAGCATGAGCGGGCGGGCCGGGCCGGTCTGCAGTTCGAGGAACTCGCTGACGTGCCGGCTCAGCAGGGATGCCAACCGGTCGGCACGCTCGCCATTGAGGACGGCCTCGAGAATGCGTGCGGGGGTGAGGATCTCGGTGGCGATGAGATCGCCGTAGTCGGTGCAGACCTGCTCCCGGCGCTTGTGGAACAGGCCCTGCCACTTGAACGGTCCGATCCCGACCGGGCGGATCGGACGGAAGATCATCTGCAACGCCAGCCAATCGGTGATCAATCCGGTGAAACCGCCGAAAGCGGGCATGAGCAAAGGGGAGTGGGTGAGCGCCCAGGTGATCATCTGCACGAAGCCCAGCACCGTGCCGAAGATCAGGCCCGAGCGCACGATGAAGCGCAGCTCGTTGCGGCCCACCCGGCGCACCATCTCCACCAGCAGTGACTTGTCGTCCACCAGCGCGCTGATGGCCATGCCGCGCAGATCCATCACCTGGTCGATATTGGTGCGCAGGTCGTAGACGATGTCCTCGATCAGCTGCGGCAGATCCCGTTGCGCGCGTTCGATAATGGCGCGCTGGGCGGCGTCGGGCATGTTCACCCAGAGTCGCGGCTGATGCTTCATCATCATGGCGCGGACCATGTAATCGACACCGGCGTCGAGGGGTTCGCGCAGCCGCGTGGTCAGCTCGGCGACATCGATGCGGGCGATGATGTCCTGCGGATCGATGAGCTTGCCGAACATGAGATCCACCGCGATGGTGGCCATGCGCGGCGCGGAGCGCGGAATGACGCCCTGCCAGCCCAGCCACGGTGGGATGCCCTTGAATTCGAGCGGATACATCAGCATCTGCACGGCGACGATCTTGGTCACCCAGCCGATGAGGGCAGCGACGAGCGGGATGGAGCAGTACAGCAGCCAGTGGTCGGCAAAATCCGCGATCACGACCCGATCGGCCCCTGTGTCCCAGTGGTTGCCATGCCCTGCTCCTCGGTGCAATTATTCGTACTCAGCCGTGCGGCTATTTGTGCCGCGGCTCAGGCTAGGAGACCCGCGTGCCCACTGGCAAGACCGAGAGCTCACCGCCCACCCAGCGCGTGATCTCCATCGTGGAATTGCTCGCCGCCCAACGCGACTCGCTCACCTCTGCCGAGATCGCCGACAGCCTGGACCTGAACCGCTCCACCACCGGAGCGATCCTGGCCGCGCTGGCCGAACGCGGGTGGGTGCGCCGGCTCCCCGATCTGAGCTATGAACTCGGCGCGCGGCTCGCCGCCGTCGGGGCGCGGGCCGCCGCGGGTCAGCAAGATCGTGCCTGGTTGGACCGAGAATTGGCGCGGCTGGCCGATTGCGTCGACTGCGGCGCGGCGCTGACCGCGCTCAGCGGGGGTCACCTGAAGTTCGTCGCCGTCACCCGCGACCGCCTCACCGTGGGAATGGAGTCGGGCGTGCGGATTCCACTGCTCGCGCCGGCGGGGGCCGCGATCATCGCCCACACCGGCGCGGCCCGCCAACGGGATTGGCTCGACACCCGAGGAGCCGACCGACGTGACGAATATCGCGCCGTCCTCGACACCCTGCGGACCGCCGGGTACTGCGCCTGGCGGCTGGAAGCCGACAGCCTGCCCGGCGTCCGGGTCCTCTCCGAGGTCGCCGATCACCTCGCCGAACATCCGGGGAGCAAGGACCTGCGGGGAAAGGTGCTGGCGCAGTTGGCGACCTTCGGCGGAAGCGCCTACGACCAGCAGACATTCGACAGCGACGTGACACTGCCGCTGAGCTACATGAGCGCCCCGGTGTTCGATACCCGCGGCCAGGCGGTCATGGAATTGCAGATCGGCCCCCTGCGCGAGGACGTCACTCGCGCCGAACGCCGCCACTACCTCACGGAGTTGTCCGCGGCCGCGCGCCGCATCGGCGACGGGCTGGAGTCCGTCAGTGCTCGCCCAGTACCACCGCCTGCGCGGCGATGACCGAGTTGCCATCGAACGTCACCGCGGGCGACCCGTGCAGCCGGTAACCCTCGTCCAGCAGTGCACTGATCCGCTCACAGAAGGTCGCGTCGTCGGGGCCGGTGATCAGGCGGTAGCGCAGTCGCGGTTGCTCGGTCATGCCGACAGCCTAGGGCGGCCGCCTGACGATGGCGCTACTGCATCTCGCGGGTGATCGCGATGAGGAACTGAATGGTGTCCTGCACCTTCTGATCCGTCATCCGCAGCGGGACCGAACTCGTCGCGGCGGTCTTGTCGTCGATGGCGAGCATGCCCTCCCAGGTGCCGACCCGGGTCAGGTAGCTGTCGTCGGGGGTCCGCCAGACGTCCTCGCCGAAGCCGTCCAGGCGCTGATATCGGTCACCGGTAGGGTCGGTGTGGTCGGGCTTGCGCATATTGCGCACCGTCAGCCACGCGACGTAGGGGGCGCGGCGTTGCAGGTTCAGGTAGCAGGATCCGGTCATGCCGATGGTGGCATCGATGGTGCCCTGGCTGAGTTCGGCCACCTGCGCGTCGGGGACGCCGAGTGTGTTGTGGAAGAAGTCGGTCATCCGGACGCACAGATCCCGGTTCGAGTGCGCGGAAGGCGTTGAGCCGGGGTCTGTTCGGGATGCGGGGGACGAGCCGCATCCCGCGAGCACCAGCACGGCCACGGCCAACAGGCATCGGACCCCCCACTGCTTTCCGATCACCTCGACCTCCTGTCCGGGCCGGAGCGTAACAGGACCGGCGGGTCCGGCCAACCATGGTGGCGCAACTGCGCCGGGCCGCCCCATCAAGTGCCACAACAACTCTCGATTCAGCGGACCGTGACCGGTGCCGGATCAGAGCACCTTCACGATCGCGGGCACGACCTTCTGGACCAGGACGTCGGGGGAGCGGTCGGTCCAGGTCTGGAAGGACTGGACGGTGGCGGGATCGTCGATGATCACCAACCTGGTGTGGCTGAGGCTGGAGGAGAGGAAGCTGCTGGGCAGTCCGCGCAGGCCACCGTTGCCCGCCTGCTGGTCGGTACGCACGACGATCACGACGTCGACGTCGGGGACCGAGGTGTCGGAGGGGGACAGGGGGCGCGGCGACGCCTCGCCGGGCTGGGCGCGGTAGTCGGTGCTGTAGCGAAAGCCGATGTCCACCAGGAACTTCGCCTGATCGCTGGTGTCCAGGTCGGCGGAGAGACTGCCGTCGCCGAAGTTGAACGCGGCGACGGTCTTGTTCTGGAAGGTGGGGTGGGCGGAGCGGACCTGATCCAGCGCATCGGTGTGCACGGTGGTGGTCGCGGCGGTCGAGCCGCCGGACTCGTGGTTGCCGGCCAGGAAGGCGGCGACGCCCGAAATGCCCAGCAGCGCAACGATCGCCGCGATGGCCGGAGCGAGCCACCGCCGCCGGCGCGGGGCGGGCGGCCGCAGCGAGCCGATCCGCACGGTCGGCGGTTCGTCCCCGGCACTCGGACGGATGGCGATCGGCGGGGCGGGGACAACCGGTGCGGCGGAAGGTATCCGGCCCTGCAAGGCCAGCGCCGCGTCATGGGTGAAGTCGTGGCAGGTGGCGTAGCGGTGGTCCGGATCCTTGGCCAGCACCTTCGCGATGACCGCGTCCAGCGCCGGCGGCAGATCCGGGCGCAGCGGGCTCAGCGCGGGTGGCGGCTCCTGGAGGTGACCCAGGGTGGCCTCGGCCAGGGAGGTCACCGGGAACGGGGTGCGGCCGGTGAGCAGCTTCACGAACGCGCAGCCCAGGCTGTAGATGTCGCCGCGATGGTCGAGCGGCCCGGCGACCAGGCGCTCGGGCGGCGCGTAGGCCAGCGTCGCCATCAGACTGTCGGTGGCGGTGAGCTCGCGGCCGTCGGTAATCGATTTGGCCACACCGAAATCGGTGAGCAGCACCCGCTCCTCGCCGCCGAGCTTGTCGTCCGGTTCACCCGGTGAGAGCAGGAAGTTCGCGGGCTTCACATCCCTGTGCAGCAGCCCGCGCCGGTGCGCGTAGTCGAGGGCCTTGCCGACCTCGGTGATGATGCGCAGCGCCCGCTGCGGCGTCATGGCGGCGGGGTTCTTCTTCAATTCCACGGCGGCGTCGGTGCCGGGCACGTACTGCATGGCGATCCACAGCCGCCCGTCCTCCTCGCCACGCGCGTAGACCGTGACGATGTTCGGATGATCCAGTTCCGCCGCCAGATTCGCCTCGCGCTCGAACCGCGCCCGGTAATGCTCGTCGTGGGACAGATCGGCGCTGAGCACCTTCAGTGCGTCGAGCCGCCGCGGGAACATCGGATCCTGCACCAGATACACGGTGCCCATCCCGCCACTGCCGAGCACTCGGATCACCCGGTGGCCGCCCACGATCGTGCCGGGCCGCAACGGCATGGACATCCTCCCTCAGCACTGCCGGGATCCCGACCCTTACGAATGTAGCAACGATCGCCACACCCGGCCCGGCATCAGATGTGCCCGTATGCCAGTAGCTCGTACTGTGCCGAAAGTCGTTGGCGCAGATCCTGGGACTGGTCGGCGAACACCTCGGCCACATAGTGGTCGTAGGGCAGATAGCACATGAATTTCGCTCCGGCGGTGTTCTTCTCGTCCTTCAGCTGCAGGCACCGGGCGGTCGCCAGGCCGGGCGGTGGGTCGATGGGTTTGTACCGGTCGCTCAGCTCGTCCACGAAGGCGCCGGTGAGCCGTTGCGCGCCGCCCGCGTCCCGGGCCCGGTAGAGGCCGCTGAGCGCGTGCGCCACCAGGTCCACCCCGTCCTCGTCGAAGGCGCGCCGGGTGGCCGCCGGCCGATCGTCGAGGGTCAGGGCGGCGTGGGGGCCGTACAGTCCCTCGGTCGCCCAGATCTGGCCCTTGCCGGGCGGCAGGGTGCGGGCGAGCAGATCCTCGGGATCGGCGGCCAGCCCCGCGAGCTGATCCAGCGGGGTGGGCTCGTAGTCCCGCATGGCCTCGATCGTCTTGTCCAGCACCAGTTTCGTCGTGTCCAGCAGGGCTCCGGGACCGTCGGGCACCGTGAGGTCGTCCTCGACGTGAAGCCAGTAGAGGTAGTCGTCCTGCGCGTAGGTGGCCTTCACATATTCGAGCGAGGTCAGTGCGGCCCTGGCGGTGGGATACCCGGGAATCTGCAGCGGACCCTTGTCCGGGTATTCCGGGTTGGCCAGTCCGACAAGGAAATTCCCGGCCGCCGCGGCTTGCTCGGGCTTCGCGAACCGCAGCACCGTGATGTCCACGTTCAGCCCGAGCGTGGTGTCGACCCGATGCCGCCCGCCCGACTCCCAGCCCGAGATCAGGCCCGGCGCTTTGTCATTGAAGTTGTCGATGCTGATCGGCGGGTAGTCCGCCGTGATCGCGTGCGCGGAATTGTTGAACACCAGTCGGTTGTCGATGTCGAGGGCCAGCGGCACGTGCTCGGCCATCCGGATCGACTCCTGCAGGAGATCGCCCACCGTGATGTCGGGCTTCTGGTTCGTGATCGCGCGCGGGACGACCGGGTAGTTGCCCGGATCCAGTTGGGAGGCATCGACGATCGCGGCCTTCGAAGCGGGTGTGGCGGGTCCGCGGTGGTCCGAACCGCACGACGCCGCGAGGGCGACCGCCAGCGTCAGCAGGGCCAGGCGGCCGGGCAGGGTTCCGGTGCGTGCCGTGGTCATGACTGTCCGCTCTTGGCCAGCATCGAATACTGTGCCGACACCCGTTGCGGGAACGAGGCCGGTGCCCCGCCGCTGAAACGCGCCGCCGCCCCGATCACCGCGACATACCGGCCGTACACGACCGCGCAGATGTAGGTGTACTGGCGAATCGGCTCCGGTTCGTCGAGCTGGATACAGTGCGCGTCGGTAATGCCGGGCGGGTTGGGGAATTCGTCGTCGTCGCGGCCCAGCGTGGTCAGCGCGGCCTGTAAACCGAAGGCGGCCGCCCGGTCCCGGGTGCGGTAGACGGTCGCGGCATTGCGGGCGACCAGATCCACTCCCGCCGCCGCGAACGCCCTGCGGGCGGCGGCGCCGTCGCGTTCGTAGTGCAGGGCGCCCGCCGGGGTGTAGACACCGCCGTAATTCCATCCGAACTGGTCGGCATCGGAGGTGTCGTACTTGTTCGGCAGCGTCAGTCCCAGGATGTTGCCGGGGTTGATCGGCAGATCGGGGAGGTCCTCCAGCGGCGTGGGAGCCAGATCGGCCATCCGAGCGAGCTGGGCCTGCACCATGGTCCGCAGCCGCACCCCCAGTGCGGCGGGATCGGCCTGCGGGATCACGGCGTGGCCGACGATTGCGTAGACGCCGTGCACCGCGAAGACCTGCCCCTTGGCATCGGTGATCGACGACGCACGAGCGTCGACCCCGTCGATCGGAATCGGGTGCAGCCCAGGGGTGGCCAGCGCATCGGCAAACCCGTCGATCGCGGCCCGGGCGGCCTGCTCGGTCGGGAACCGAATGACCGCCAGGGTGATGTGCTTGCGCGCCCGGACGCTGTTGTTGTTGCGCCAGATGTACGCGCCCGCGATCATCCGGTTGTTCTGCGCGACAGCCTGCCAGGCCTTGGGGAAGGGCCCGTTGGTGTCGTCGAAGTTCGCGTCGGAGGTGTCCAGCACCCGGGCTCCGCCCAGATACGTGACGTCCGGATCGATTTCGTCCGGGCCGACCAGATAGGTCATCATGCGGCGCGACTCGATCTGGTACGCGTCGGTGACGACCGAGTACGTCGGGGCGTACTCGATCGGGGCCGAAGGATACGGTCCGACAACGAGTTTCGATAAGTCGGCCGGTGTCATGCCGGGAATCGGGTGACCCGGAACCGTCGACGACGCCGCCGCGATGCCCACCACCAGGACGGCGGTCACCGCCGTCACGATCGCCAGAACCGTTCGCGGCCTGCGGAATTCGCGGATTCGCCTCACGCCGTCACCTGCTCGTCACCAGCACGTACTCGGCCGAGGTCTTCTGATACAGCTCCGGCACGTTCAAGGCGCCGACCTGCACGGTGTACCGGTCCACGTGGAAGTTGCACTGGTTGGCGACCACATTTCCGTGGTCCAGCACCGTGAAACAGCCGATGTCGCCGGGGAAACCCGGAGGTGGGGCGATACTCCGGCGATCGCCGGAGGTGTCCTTGGACGGATCCCATCGGCCCCACAACGCGCGGGCCGCCGTCCCGGTCCGGCTGTGGAACACCAGTGCGTCGCCGTAGCCGACCAGGTCGATGTCGCCGACCGTCAGGAAATCGAGGTCGTTGTCGGTCAGGCTCTGCAGCGCACCACGGCCCGTGTACACCCCGTCCGGGTCCGGCCGCATGGGCTCCTCGGGATTCGTCGGCAGGGTGCGGCCGAGAATGCCGTCCGGATCGAGCGGCAGGTGCTCGAACCTGTCCGCGGGCGTGGGCTGGAACCGGTCCAGCAGCGGCAGCGCCACGTCCAGCATCCGTTCGGTCCGGGCGCTCAGGTCGGCCAGGTCCGGCGCGGCGGCCAGCTCGTCGACCACCTTGATGAACACCACATAGCGATCGTGCACGGTCCAGGAGCCGATCGAGGCCACGTTCGGCCGCCAATGCGCCTTGCTGTCAGGGTATTTCGGCAGGGTGGCGGCCCGGTTGTCGACGTTGTAGGTGAAGTCGTCGTGCTCGAGCGCGGGGCCGACGGCCGCGGCCCGCCCGGCGTCCGGCAGCTCCAGCACCGCGATGCTCAGCCTGCGGTGCGTGGCGTCGGAATCGGATCCGGTGCACCAGGTATCGACCCAGCCGCCTTGCAGATCGTGGGCGACCTCGTCGAAGGTGTCGTTGATGAGGATGTCACCCAGGCCCTTGTGATTGGTGACGATGTGCGGGCGGACGTCGTTGGAGCACTCGTAGGCGTAGTCCCTGTCGGCCTCGAACGGCAGCGCCACGTAGTCCGACAGCCGCTGTGACTCGCGGATGCGGGATTGCTTGTCGGTCTTGGCATTTCCCACCACACGCGGCGTGACCTGATAGTTGCCGACCTCGAGGCTGCCCGGATCGGTCTGCTGCCGCACCGGTTGCCCGGGAACGCTGGTGGCACAGCCGGTCGCGGCGGCGAGCACGACCGCGACACCGCACAGCAGCGGCGCGCGCCACGCGAACGATGTCACCGTCCCCTCCTCGCGCCGGATTTTACCGGCGCGCAAGCCTTCTCGCGCGGCTTTGGCCGCCGGGGGTGTGGTCTCGGACACGATCGCGCGGCAATCCGGCCACCGGGATGTCTCGGCGCGCGCCCGCGCCGCGGCTGGCCGCTGGGCCGCAATCCTTAACATGATGGCGAATTCAGTGGTCGGAGCGACGCAACCCTCACCGGCAGGGATGTATCGCGGTGATTAACACAAATTCGCAAGCGGGAAGTCCGTCCTGTGAAGATTGCACCGAACGGGACTTCGATGCCCGATCCGTATCTCCGGGCAGGTACCTTCTACCCATGTTCTCCAAAGTCCTGGTCGCCAACCGCGGCGAGATCGCCATTCGCGCCTTCCGCGCGGCCTACGAACTCGGCATCGGAACGGTCGCGGTTTTTCCGTACGAGGACCGCAACTCCGTGCACCGGCTCAAGGCCGACGAGGCCTACCAGATCGGTGAGCCCGGCCACCCCGTGCGGGCGTACCTGTCGATCGAGGAGATCATCAAGGCCGCCAAGAGCGCCGGCGCCGACGCCATCTACCCGGGCTACGGCTTCCTGTCGGAGAACCCGGACCTGGCCGCCGCCTGCGCCCGCGAGGGCATCACCTTCATCGGCCCGTCCGCCCAGGTCCTCGAACTGACCGGTAACAAGGCGCGCGCCATCGCCGCCGCCAAGGCCGCCGGACTGCCGGTGCTGCGCTCGAGCGAACCGTCCGCCGATGTGGACGCGCTCATGGCCGCCGCGGAGTCCCTGGAGTTCCCGCTGTTCGTCAAGGCCGTGGCCGGCGGTGGCGGGCGCGGCATGCGGCGGGTCACCGATCCGGCCCAGCTGCGCGAATCCATCGAGGCCGCCGCGCGCGAGGCCGAATCCGCCTTCGGCGATGCGACCGTGTTCCTCGAGCAGGCGGTGGTCAACCCCCGCCACATCGAGGTGCAGATCCTGGCCGACCAGCAGGGCAATGTGATCCACCTCTTCGAGCGCGACTGCTCGCTGCAGCGCCGCCACCAGAAGGTGATCGAGCTCGCGCCCGCCCCGAATCTGGATCCCGAACTCCGCGAACGCATTTGCGCCGACGCGGTGGCCTTCGCCCGCCAGATCGGCTACTCCTGTGCGGGTACCGTGGAATTCCTGCTCGACGAGCGCGGCAATCACGTGTTCATCGAAATGAACCCGCGAATCCAGGTGGAGCACACGGTGACCGAGGAGATCACCGATGTCGACCTGGTGCAGTCACAGCTGCGCATCGCTGCGGGGGAGACCCTGGCGGACCTGGGCCTGAGCCAGGACGGCATCCAGATCCGGGGCGCGGCGCTCCAGTGCCGCATCACCACCGAGGACCCGGCCAACGGGTTCCGGCCCGACACCGGCCGCATCACCGGCTACCGCTCGCCCGGCGGCGCGGGCGTGCGCCTGGACGGCGGCGCGAATGTCGGCGCGGAGGTCGGGGCCTACTTCGACTCCATGCTGGTCAAACTCACCTGCCGCGGCCGCGATTTCGCCACCGCGGTGGCCCGCGCCCGGCGCGCGGTCGCCGAATTCCGCATCCGCGGCGTGACGACCAACATCCCGTTCCTGCTCGCGGTGCTGGACGATCCGGACTTCCGCGCGGGCCGGGTGACCACCTCGTTCATCGACGAGCGACCGCAGCTGCTCACCCTCAAGAGCTCGGCCGACCGCGGCACCAAGATCCTGCAGTACCTGGCCGACGTCACCGTGAACAAGCCGCACGGCTCGCGGCCGACCAAGGTGTACCCGCACGACAAGCTGCCCGCCCTCGACATGACCGTGCCGCCCCCGCCGGGCTCCCGGCAGCGGCTGCTCGAGCTGGGACCGGAGGGCTTCGCGCAGTGGCTGCGCAACCGCGAAGGGGTGGCCGTAACCGACACCACCTTCCGCGACGCGCACCAGTCGCTGCTGGCCACCCGGGTCCGCACCAACGGCCTGCTCGATGTGGCCGGGCATGTGGCGCGCATGACGCCCGAGCTGTTGTCCATCGAATGCTGGGGCGGTGCAACCTACGACGTGGCGCTGCGCTTCCTCTACGAGGACCCTTGGGAGCGGCTCGCGGCGCTGCGCGAGGCGGTGCCGAACATCAACCTGCAGATGCTGCTGCGCGGCCGCAATACCGTCGGCTACACGCCCTACCCCGAAAAGGTCACGCGCGCTTTCGTTTCCGAGGCCACCGCCACCGGCATCGACATCTTCCGCATCTTCGACGCGCTCAACAATGTCGACCAGATGCGCCCGGCCATCGACGCCGTGCGCGAAACCGGCACCGCCCTGGCCGAAGTCGCGCTCAGCTACACCGGTGACCTGTCGAACCCGAACGAGAACCTCTACACGCTCGACTACTACCTCAAGCTCGCCGAGCAGATCGTCGAGGCCGGGGCGCACGTCATCGGCATCAAGGACATGGCCGGACTGCTGCGCGCGCCCGCCGCGCACACGCTGGTCACCGCGCTGCGCCAGGAGTTCGACCTGCCCGTGCACGTGCACACCCACGACACCCCGGGCGGTCAGCTCGCCACCTACCTGGCGGCCTGGCAGGCCGGCGCGGACGCCGTCGACGGCGCGTCGGCACCCATGGCGGGAACCACTTCTCAGCCCGCGCTCTCGGCCATCGTTGCGGCAGCGGCGAATTCGCCCCACGACACCGGGCTGAACCTGCAGAACGTGTGCGACCTGGAGCCGTACTGGGAGGCGCTGCGAAAGGTGTACGCGCCCTTCGAATCCGGGCTGCCGGGGCCGACCGGCCGCGTCTACCACCACGAGATTCCCGGCGGCCAGCTCTCGAACCTGCGGCAGCAGGCCATCGCGCTCGGCCTGGGCGACCAGTTCGAGCAGGTCGAGGCCAAATACGCTGCGGCCGACCGGATGCTGGGCCGGCTGGTCAAGGTCACCCCGTCCTCCAAGGTGGTCGGCGATCTGGCGCTGGCACTGGTCGGCACCGGCGTCGACGTCGACGACTTCGCCGCCGATCCGGGTCGCTACGACATCCCGGACTCGGTCATCGGCTTCCTGCGCGGCGAACTCGGCACCCCGGCCGGCGGCTGGCCCGAGCCCTTCCGCAGCCGCGCCCTCGCCGGCCGCGGCCCCGCCAAGCCGGAAACCCAGCTGACCGCGGCCGACGAGGCCGGGCTGAACGGGACCTCGGCCGAGCGCCGGGCCACCCTCAACCGCCTGCTGTTCCCCGGCCCCACCGCCGAATTCGTCGCCCACCGCGAGAAGTTCGGCGACACCACCGGGCTGTCGGCCAACCAGTTCTTCTACGGCCTGCGCCACGACGAAGAACATCACGTCCAGCTCGACAAGGGCGTGACCCTGCTCATCGGCCTGGAGGCCATCTCCGAGCCCGACGAGCGCGGCATGCGCACGGTCATGTGCATCCTCAACGGGCAGCTGCGACCCATCACGGTGCGCGACCGCTCCATCGCCAGCGAGATCCCCGCTGCCGAGAAGGCCGACAAGACCAATGCCGGCCACATCGCCGCGCCCTTCGCCGGCGTGGTGACCCTGTCCGTCTCCGACGGTGATTCGGTCGCGGCGGGCGACACCATCGGCACCATCGAGGCCATGAAGATGGAGGCCGCCATCACCGCCCCGCGCGCGGGCGTGGTCCGTCGCGTGGCCATCGCCAAGGTGCAGCAGGTGGAGGGCGGCGACCTGCTCGTCGACGTGAGCGTCACCGAGGCCGCCGCCGAATGACCCGCATCGTGGCAGGTACCGCCGGGGGCCGACACCTGCGCGTCCCCCCGGCGGGCACCCGCCCCACCTCCGACCGCGTGCGCGAGGCGCTGTTCAGCCTCCTGCACGCCCGCATGGATTTCGACGGCCTGCACGTCCTCGACCTCTACGCGGGCTCGGGGGCGCTGGCCCTGGAGGCCCTGTCCCGCGGTGCCTCCCACGCGCTGCTCATCGAAGCGGACCGCAAGGCCGCCGCCATCATTCGCGGCAATATCGGCGACCTCGGGCTGCCGGGCGCGGAGCTGCGCCAGAACTCGGTCACCAGCGTCCTGTCGGGTGCGCCGCCGGAGCGCTACGACCTGGTCTTCTCCGACCCGCCCTATGACCTCGACGTCGCCGATGTGCAGGCCGACCTGCGCGCCCTCGTCGACAACGGCTGGCTGCACGAGGGCGCGCTCCTCGTCGTCGAACGCTCCACCCGGTCGCCCGAGGTGTCCTGGCCCGACGGCTACGCCCCGCTGAAATCGCGCACCTACGGCGAGACGCGTATCGATCTCGCCGAATTCGAGGGCTGACACCCGACGGATTTCCCGGCTCCCGCCGGTCTGAATACCGACAGGAACAGACCAGAGTAGGGAGTGCGTGATGTCGGATTCGATACGGACCGCCGTGGTCACCGGCGCGAGCCGGGGATTCGGGCGGGCGATCGCCGCCTCGCTCGTCGCGTCGGGCGCGCGGGTGATCGGCGTGGCACGAGACGCGCAGGCATTGCAGGACGTCCGTGCGGAGCTCGGGGACAGGTTCGTGCCGGTGGCCGCCGACGCGACCGAGGAAGCCGTGGCGCAGAAGGTGATTCGCGGGTACCGGCCGGAGTTGCTGGTGCTCAATGCCGGGGCCGCTCCGCCCCTGGCCCCCGTGCACGAGCAGACCTGGGAGACCTTCAGCCGCAACTGGGAGACCGATACCAAGCAGGTGTTCGTCTGGATCGGGGCCGCCTTGCGGGAGCCGCTGCCCCCGGGGAGCGCGGTGATCGCCATGTCGAGCGGGGCCGCGCTGGCCGGGTCGCCGCTCAGCGGCGGATACGCAGGAGCCAAGTCCACCATCCGATTCATCCGGACCTACGCCGCCGAGGAATCGGACCGCGCGGGGCTCGGCATTCGGTTCGTGGCCCTGCTGCCCAGGCTGACACCGGCCACCGGGCTCGGCCAGAAAGCGGTCGCCGGGTATGCCGCCCGGCAGGGCATCGACGTGGAGACCTATCTCGCCGGGATGGCTCCGGTGCTCACACCCGAACAGGTCGGCAAGGCGGTCGTCGAACTCGCCGATGATGCCGGCAGTGCGGCGGAATACTTGGTGAGCGGCGCCGGGCTGAAGCAGATCGGCTGAGGGGTCGCGACCATGACGACCAGCGCACCTCCGGGAGTAGCGGCCATGCCCTCCGACACCGAACGGCCCGCGGTCACCGCACCGCCCACCGAGCGCGAATTCGCCGCTCTCACACAGCGATTCCGCCCGGAACTGCTCGCTCACTGCTATCGCATGCTGGGGTCGGTGCACGACGCCGAGGATCTGGTGCAGGAGACCTACCTGCGGGCCTGGCGGGGGTTCGGCGGGTTCGAGGGCCGGTCGTCGCTGCGGCACTGGCTGTACAAGATCGCCACCATGGCCTGCTTGACCGCGCTGGAAGGGCGCTCGCGTCGGCCGCTGCCGTCGGGACTGGGTGCGCCGGAGGACGATCACCGGGTGGCGATGGCGGCCCGGGAGCCCGAGGTGGAGTGGTTGCAGCCCGCGCCGGACTCGCTCTTCGGGTTCGACGATCCGGCCGTCATCGTGGCCGGACGGGCGGGGGTGCGGCTGGCTTTCATTGCGGCACTGCAACTTCTGCCCGCCCGGCAGCGCGCGGTGCTGACGCTGCGCGACGTGCTGGCCTTCCGGACGGCGGAGGTCGCCGCCATGCTGGACACCACGCCGACCGCCGTGGACAGTGCGCTGCGGCGGGCCCGGAGCCGATTGGCGCAGGCCGGGCCGGTGGAGGCGGACCTGGCCGAGCCCGACGAACTCGCCCAGCGGCGGCTGCTCGACGGCTATGTCGACGCGTTCACCCGTGCCGACCACGCCGCCCTGCTCGAGCTTCTGCGTGCCGACGTGGAGATGGAAATGCCGCCCACGCCAACGTGGTTCACCGGCCGCGACGCGGTCCTCGGGTTCCTGCGCAGTCGCATCCTGCGGCCGGGCCTGTGGCGTTTCACGCCGACCCGCGCGAATGGCCAGCCCGCCTTCATCGTTCACAAACGCATCGACGACCACCACTACGAGGCCTACGGCATCCACGTCCTGACGCTGATCGGGGCCAGGATCGGCCGGATTACCGCGTTCAACGACCCGACCCTGGTGCGTACCTTCGGCGCGGCGGCCGCGCTCGAACTCTGAGGCCGGGCCCGTCGCGAGATCGACAGCGGGAGCGGCGGATACGGCGATGCCCGCCGTGTACGACACGGCGGGCACCGTCAGGAATGTCCGAGAACGTCAGTTCTGGAACAGGTCCCGCAGCGATTCGGGAGCCTTGTGCTGGCAGGTGTTCGCCAGGCAGCCCAGGTCCCACATCTGCTCGATGGCCGACAGCACCGAGTAGTGGTCGGCGAGGTCGGTGGACGTCTTGTGGTGGGGCTGGGGCTTGCCCTTCTCGCCCTGCTCCTTGTGCACCTTGTCGGAGTTGATCACCAGCAGCGGGGAGTCGCCGCCACCGAGCACGGTGCCATTGGCGCCGACCGGGCTGCCCGGGCCGCCGGAGAAGCCGGAGTAGTCGTTCTCGTCCCAGGCGATCACGATGCTGGAACGGGTCTTCTTCCAGGTGTCCGAGCTCGTGATCTTGGTGACGGTGTCTTTCAGGAAGGCGTCACCGAGCTGGATCGGGCCGTGCGCCACACCGGAAGCCGGCTCCGTGCAGTTCGGCTTGTTGACCAGCGCGGCCGCGGCGCTGGAGATGCCGTGCATGTCCGAGCACTGGTCGGGGCTGATCCAGGTGAAGTTGGGTACGTTGCCGCTCTTCAGGTCGGCGTCGAAGTTGTTCTCGAACGGCACCACCTTCTGCAGGCGGGCATTGCCGGGCGAGTTGACGTCCGAGAAGTACATGAACGGATTGTGCTTCTGGGCGTACAGCTTGACCATGGTGCCGTTGACGTTGCCCGGCGCGAATTCGCCCTGGAAGCCGGCCTGCGGCATGCCGCCCATGTAGGCCTTCCAGGACTTGCCCTTGCCCTCGAGCTCGTCGACCAGGTTCTTCCCGGCGAACATGTGCGGCTTGGCGGTAGCGCTGGCGATCTGTTCCGGGGTGAGCGAGGCGCCGGAGGTGCCGTCGCCGGAGTTCGGGACGAATTCCTCGGGGGCGCAGGTGGAGTCGGCACCGGCCTTGCAGTCGTCCCAGATGCCCTGGAAGTCGCCCGAGAACATGGAGAGGTAGTTCGGCAGACTCGGGTGGGTCACACCATGGAAACCGGTGGACACGCCGTTGTCGTTGGCCAGCTGGTTGATGAACGGCGCATCGGCCGTGTTGCCGAGGATGTCGTCGTCCCCCTGGTTCTCCATCATGATGTAGAAGATGTGTTCCGGCGCCGCCCCTTGGCCGTTCCCCGGATCGGCCGACGCGGACGCGCCCACCAGGCCGCTGAACGCGCTCACCGTCGCAGCCACGGTGACTGCGATCTTCCGACCCAACGATGCCCTTGCCATATGTGTGTACTTCCTTCATCGAGCGAGATTGCCGATGCAGCTTCGCAATCGGGTCAGGAAACGATCAACGCGAGAAAACCGAACAGTACGGAAACGGGGAGCAAGCAGTTGCTGGGTTTCGGAGCCATAGCTGACCAGGCATAACTGCGCAGCGGAGGCCGGACCGGGCCGCGGCCGCCCCGCCGACATGCGGTAGCGTTCGGCCATGGCTGGAGCACTGTGCCCCGGGTCGTTCGACCCCGTGACCAATGGACATCTCGACGTGATCGCCCGCGCCGCCGCGCAATTCGACGAGGTCGTCGTGACCGTCGTGGTGAACCCCAACAAGCAGGGCATGTTCACCGTCGAGGAGCGGATGGACCTGATCCGCGAGGTCACCGCCCACCTGCCCAATGTGCGGGTGGAATCCTGGCGCGGCCTGCTGGTCGACTTCGCCAAGCAGCAGGGCATCACTGCTATCGTCAAGGGCCTGCGCGACGCCACCGACTTCGGCTACGAGCTCCAGATGGCCCAGATGAACCGCAAGCTCACCGGTGTCGACACCTACTTCATCGCCACCAACCCGGCCTACGGCTTCGTCTCCAGCTCCCTGGTCAAGGAGGTCGCCGCCTACGGCGGCGACATCGCCGACCTGTTGCCGCCGATCGTCCACAAGCGCCTGCTGGCCCGCATCGCCGAACGCCGGGCCTGATCGCCACCGCAGGGGCGCAACCCCTTCCGCCCCTGCGGAATCCGGCCCGGTTCAGAGTGCACGGACCGTCAGGGCGCGCGGCTCGGGCGCCGGGGCCGGCTCGATTCGGCCGTCCGGGCGGCGTCGGCGGGTGGCCAGGGCGGACCGCAGGTGCCGGGCCGGCCGCCCCCTGACCAGGTCGTCCCAGGTCCAGCGGACCACGTCGAAACCGAGGGCGCGTAGATAGGTTTCGCGGGTCCGCTCGCGCTGCACGGCGGCCGCGAGGTCCTGACCCGGCCGCAGCAGCCGGCCATACTCGGTGGGCCCGTCGAATTCGCAGAGGACACCGGCGGATTCGTAATAGAAGTCGACCCGGCCGACGAACCGGCCATCGGAAGTCAGGACATTGCCCTGCGACCGGGGCAGCGGTAGCGCGTGCTGATGGATCATGGTGCGACTGAGGGACTCGCCGATGCTCTGACTGTGGCCGTCCAGCATCGCGATCACCTGCTTCGCCTGGCCGATCCCGTAGCGGCCCTTGGCCCGTGCGAGCTCTTCGGCCAGTTCGGTCGCTCCCAGCCCGAACATCCCCGCCAGCGCGTCGCCCGCCACCACCGCGGCGTCGAACGGCAGGGTCAGGGCCAGATCCACCACCGTCCGCGCCGGGGTGGTGACCAGCAGCCCGTCGAGCTCCGCCGCCGAATCCACCGGCGAACCATGGACTTTCGTGAAGGGCCTGGTCCGGCCGCCGCCGCGGCGGTTACGGGTGACGCACACGCGATCCAGGGGAGTGCGCCACAGCGTGGTGCCGTAGAGCACGGCCGCCGACTGGTGACTCACCACGGTGCCCGCCGCCATGTCCGGCAGCACGGCCCGGATCAACTGCCGATACTGTTCCCGCCGGCCCAGTGCCGGCGCGAGCCCGTGCTGCGCGGGTCTGCGCTGCTGGCCGTGCCCCCGCTGCTGCCCGGGGCTCCGCTGTGCGCCGCACCCCTCGAGCAGCGCCCGCCGGGATCTGCTTGCCCCGCACCGCCGTCCGCCGCCCCCGGCCGTCCCCTCGGCGCTGGTGGCGATCGTCTCGGCCGCGGTGTCCATCGGCGCGGCGGCAGCCGTCGTCCGGGTGGTCATTCGCCCTCCCGGCGGGGCGGTTGTGGGCGCCGGTGCCGCACGCACGACCCGCGGATCCGCCCCGCCGGCCGCTGTGGTCGCGGCCCGGCCGTATCCCGCCGTCCCCCAAGGCATCCGCGCCAACGGTCCATGTCGGAACCCCTTTCGTCGTCGATGCTGTCTTGGACGCGGACCGGCCGAAAAGGGTTCCCGCGCACGCGGAGAACGAGGAGCGGTGGGGCTCAGAACACCCAGAGCCGCAGGGTGAGGAAGCGCATGGTGCCGACCGCGGCGGTGATACCCAGCACCGCAATGGCTTCGGTGAGGCCGTCGATGCCCGGCTCGATGACCTCGAGAATGGCCAGGCCACCCGAGGTGATGGCCAGTCCGGCCAGCGCGAGCGCGCCGCCCTCCAATTGCGCTGTGTACCAGCGCACCCGGTCGGCCGCCTGGAAGGTGAGCCGCCGATGCATTTCGTTGGCCAGCGCGGTGCTCACGATGGATCCGGCCAGATTGGCCAGCTGCGGGCCGCCGCCGTAGAGCGCGAGGAACAGCAGGATGTAGCCGACATTGCTGAGGCCGCCTACCAGGGCGAAGCGAATCAATTGCGCGAAGACCGCGTCACCGCGGAGCCAGACTCCGAGCCGGCCCAGCCAGCGCGAGCCCGTCGCGTGCAGGGCTTCGGTGCCGTGGGCGAGGGCCTCGGTGCCGTAGGCCAGGGCCTCCGTGCCGTAGGTATAGGTGTTCACCAGCCCGGTCACGGGCATCGTCGCCCGTTCCGGAATCTCGTGGACAGCCATCGTCTTCCCCATCCGAACACATCGGTGTCGGCCGGGCGGTCCGGAGTTCTACCGGGCCACTGTCATTGGCCGACACGTTCTCGCCCTTCCACGGTAACACCAAGTGGAGTGGTTTCCTCCACTTGTTTTTGTGGTCTGTGAAACAGGCCATGTTCCGGAAAACCAGCGACACGCCGTGTCGGACCTTGTTGACAGCGCTGAGATTGGCAGACTGGCGGAAGCGGAGAGTCTCGCCGTGAGTCCTGGCAGGAGAGTGGAGTAGCACATGTACCGGGTATTCGAAGCGCTCGACGAACTGGTGGCCATCATCGAAGAGGCCCGTGGCATCCCGCCGACCCGCAACTGCATCGTGCCGCGCGGTGAGGTGCTGGAGCTCCTCGACGATGTCCGCGAGGCCCTGCCCGGGGAACTCGACGACGCCCAGGACGTGCTCGATCACCGCGACAGGATCGTCACCGACGCTCGCACCGGCGCCGAGACCACGGTCAAGACCGCCAATGAGCAAGCGCACCACACGGTTACCTCCGCGCGCGACGAGGCCGACCGCATCCTCGCCGACGCCAAGGCGCACGCCGATCGCATGGTCGCCGAGGCCCGCGCTCACGCCGAGCACCTGGTCGGCTCGGCGGAGGAGGAGGCCGAGCGCACCGTCGCCGACGGCCAGAAGGAATACGACACCCTCACCGGCCGCGCCCGCGTCGAGGCCGACCGCCTGGCCACCGCCGGTCAGGCTTCCTACGACCGCTCGGTCGCCGAGGGCAAGGCCGAGCAGGACCGTCTGGTCTCGCAGACCGAGGTGGTCCGCGCCGCCCACGCCGAATCCGCCCGGCTCATCGACACCGCCCAGGCCGACTCCGATCGCCTCCGCCAGGAATGCGACGACTACGTCGAGGGCAAGCTCGCCGACTTCGAGGAGACCCTGCACAACACGCTGCGCATCCTCGGCCGCGGCCGCCACCAGGCCCGCTCGGGCAGCTCCGTCCCCGACTACGCCTCCGAGTTCCGCCGCTGAATTTCCGATCGGGTTGCCCGCTTTCGTCCCATTTGGGTCGCAAGCGGGCCTTTCGGTATTGTTGGGTGGTTGCCCATTCCACACCTAGCGTGAGCGAGTTCAGAGATGTCCGCCGATTCCGGTAATGGTTCGCGTCATCGTCACAAGACGACCGACGCGGGCTTCGTGCTGGACGTACGCAGTCTCGGACGCGCCCCCGGATCCATGCGCGAGTTGCAGCGCACCCTGACGACCGCCGACAAGATCGGCCTCGATCTGATCGGCATCCCGGCCGGTGCGCAGGTCGAGCTGGATCTCACGCTGCAGTCGGTCTCCGAGGGCGTGCTCGTCACCGGCACGGTGTCTGCTCCTATCGAGGGCGAATGCTCGCGCTGCCTCGAATCGTTCACCGACGAGATCGAATTGCAGCTCACCGAGCTGTTCGCCTACCCGGACAGCGCCACCGAGCAGACCACCGAGGAAGACGAGATCCCGCGCCTGGTCGACGATTTCATCGACCTGGAACCGGTGATCGTCGACGCCGTCGGCCTGGAGCTGCCGCTGCAGCCGCTGTGCGAGCCGGACTGCGCCGGATTGTGCCCGGAATGCGGCGTCAAGATGGCGATTGCGGGTTACGGCCACGGTCATGAGATACTTGACCCTCGCTGGGCCGGACTCGCCAGATTCACTGACAACGAACACAGTCGGGCTGAGTCCACCGATACGGAGACCGTGTCGGACCCATCAACAGATTCCACCCTTGCGGGACACAACGGTGCCGCAAGTAAGAAGACAGAGGAGAGCTAGTCGTGGCCGTTCCGAAGCGCCGGATGTCCCGTGCCAACACCCACGCGCGTCGCAGCCAGTGGAAGGCCGCCGCGCCGACCCTGATCACCTGCCCGAACCGCGCCTGCGGCCAGAAGACCCTGCCGCACATCGCCTGCCCGAGCTGCGGCACCTACAAGGGCCGTCAGGTCACCTCCGCGATCTGATTCGCGTTCAGCCGACCGTGACCGCCAGCAAGGATGCGGCGGATATTCCCGCCGTAGGTGATGCAGCCGACCATGCCAGTCTGCTCGAGGCACTCGGCGTGGACGTACAACCGGAGCTTTTGCGCCTGGCGCTGACGCACCGGTCGTACGCCTACGAGAACGGTGGCTTGCCGACCAACGAGCGCCTGGAGTTTCTGGGCGATTCGGTGCTCGGTCTGAGCATTACCGAGCGCCTCTATCTGGAGCACCCGGACAAGTCCGAGGGCGAGCTGGCGAAGCTGCGCGCGAGCGTGGTGAACATGCACGCACTGGCCGAGGTGGCCCGCTGTCTCGGTGAGGGCGGTCTCGGCCGCCATCTTCTGCTCGGTAAGGGCGAGGAACTCACCGGTGGCCGCGACAAGCCGAGCATCCTGGCCGACGGCATGGAGTCGCTGCTGGGTGCGGTGCACCTACAGCACGGCATCGATGTGGCACGCACCGTCGTGCTGCGGCTGTTCGCCGAACTGCTCGAGCGCGGTCCCCGCATGGGGGCCGGGCTCGACTGGAAGACCAGCCTGCAGGAGCTGACCGCCGAGCGCGGCATCGGCGTGCCCAGTTACGAGATCACCTCCACCGGGCCCGACCACGACAAGGAGTTCACCGCCACCGCGGTGATCGGTGGTCAGGGTTACGGCCAGGGGGTGGGCCGCTCCAAGAAGGAAGCGGAACAGAAGGCCGCGGGCGCGGCCTACAAGGCTTTGAACGCCGAGAACGCGCCCGAGGGTTCGGCCGACGGCTCGAAGAGCTAGATGCCCGAGCTTCCCGAGGTCGAAGTCGTCCGGCGCGGGCTCACCGAGCATGTGGTGGGCCGCGTCCTGGACCGGGTGACGGTCAAGCATCCGCGTTCGGTGCGTCGGCACGAGCTGGGCGGGGACGATCTCGCCGCCCGATTGACCGGTCTGCGCGTCGAGAACGCGCAGCGGCGGGGCAAATTCCTCTGGCTCACCTTCGATGAGACCGACACTTCTCTGGTCGTGCATCTCGGCATGTCCGGGCAGATGCTGGTGCAGCCCGCGGCCGCGCCGCTGGAGAAGCACGCGCACATCATCGCCGCTCTCGACGACGGGAACGAACTGCGGTTCGTGGACCAGCGCACCTTCGGTGGCTGGATGCTCTCGGATCTGGTCGAGGTGGACGGGACCTGGGTGCCCGAGTCCGCCGCCCACATCGCGCGCGACCCGCTGGATCCGCTCTTCGACGCCGATGCTGTGGTGAGGACCCTGCGTGGCAAGCAGTCCGAGATCAAGCGGCTGCTGCTGGATCAGACCGTGGTGTCCGGGGTCGGCAATATCTATGCCGACGAGGCGTTGTGGCGGGCCAAGATCCACGGTGAGCGCTCGGCGGCCAAGCTGACCGGGCCCGCGCTGCACACGCTGCTCGGCGAGACGCAGAATGTCATGAGCGAGGCGCTGCGGGCGGGGGGCACCTCCTTCGACGCCCTCTACGTGAACGTCAACGGCCAGTCCGGGTACTTCGAGCGGTCGCTCAATGCCTATGGGCGCGAGGATGAGCCGTGCCGTCGCTGCGGTGCGATCATGCGCCGGGAGAAGTTCATGAACCGTTCGTCTTTCTCCTGCCCCCGCTGCCAACTCCGCCCGCGCGGCTGAGACCAGCAGGTATTCTTCGCTTCAAGGTCATTCCAGTGTGACCGAGCCTCCCTATCCCGTCTGTCGAGGCGCTACCTTTTTCACTAGCGGTATGCGTTGTGCCGGCTGGAGGAAACAAATGCGCAAACTGACCTACTACGTCGCGGCCACCATCGACGGATTCATCGCCACCGATGCGGGTTCGGTCGACTTCTTCCCGGTCGGGGGCGACCACGGGCCCGCGATCATCGCGCAGTATCCCGAGACCCTCCCGACCAAGGTTCGTCAGGTGCTGGGCGTCGACAAACCCTGCCAGAACTTCGACACCGTGCTCATGGGCCGCAAGACGCACGATTTCGGCGTCCGCACCGGCACTTCCAGCCCGTACGCCCATCTGCGGCAGTTCGTGGTGTCCACCACGCTGCCGGAGAATCCCGCCCCCGATGTCGAGTTGATCGCCGAGAACCCGATCGAGCGGGTGCGCGAGCTCAAGCGCGAGGAGGGGCTCGGCATCTGGCTGTGCGGCGGCGGTGAGCTCGCCCAGACCCTGCTGCCGGAGATCGACCAGGTGTTCCTGAAGCTCTACCCGATGGTGCTGGGCCACGGCCGACCGCTGTTCGGCACGGCCGGTCACCTGCCCGAACCCGCCCGATTCCGGATCCTCACCAGCTGTATCTTCGAGGACGGCGTGGCCTTCATCAAGTACAGCCGGGTGCGCTGACCGCCGCTAGGCCAGGCCGTGGTCGAGCGCGTAGATCGCGGCCTGGGTCCGATCCCGGACGCCCAGCCGCGTCAGGATGTTAGAGACGTGGTTCTTCACCGTGCCCTCGCTGACGTACAGGGTGCGAGCGATCTCCCGGTTGGACGCGCCGGTCGCCAGCAGGCGCAGGATCTCCGATTCCCGTCTGGTCAGGTCGGCCGCGGGTTGCGGGCCGGTGCCGCGGCCCGGGCCGCGCAGCATGCCGAGCATGCGAGCGGACACGGTCGCCGAGTACTGATCGACGCCGGCGTGCACGAGCCGAACCGCCGCGGCGAGATCGGCGGCCGGGAGATCCTCGAGCAGGTATCCGTGCGCGCCCGCACGCAGGGCCCGGATGACGTACTCGTCGTCGTCGAAGGTGGTGAGCATGAGGACCTTGGTGTGGTCGCGCAGTGCCGCCGCCGCGGCCAGGCCGTCCAGGACCGGCATCCGGACGTCCATCAGCACCACGTCGGGTTCGCGTTCGAGCGCGAGATCGACTGCGGCCGAACCATTCTCGGCGGTGCCGACCACCCGCACCCCGGCCTGGAGCGCGAGCAGGGAGGCGATGCCTTCGCGAACCAGCGGTTGATCGTCGGCGATGAGGACGGTGGTCGCGGTGGTCATCGCGAACCCCGGGGGAGTCGTGCCCGCAGCCGGGTGCCGTGCGGCCCGGTTTCCGCCCGGAGTTCTCCGCCCAGGAGTGCGAGCGGTTCGCGCATGCCGGTCAGGCCGTGGCCCTCCTCGCTGGTGTCCTGGAAACCATTGCCGGGCAGAAGTTTCCGGTCACCGAGGTGCTCAACGGCGGGGCGGTGCCGTTCGGGATCGCGTTCGCGGCGGGGCTCTACCTGGCGCAGTACGACCGGATGGGGCGGTTCGGCGGGTGGGCGTTCGCGGTGCACTTCCTGAGCTTCGGATACTTCGCGGGCATCGCGTTCACCATGAACTTCGTCCTGGTGCACCTGGATCCGGCGGCGGTCGACCACTTGCTCGACGGACCGGCGCGCTGGGCGTTTCTCGCGACAGCGGCGCTCACCCTGCTCGGGACCTGGCTGTTCTCGGCGGCACTGTGGCATGCGCGCGTGGTCCCGCCCTTCGCCGTCGGGTGCTACGTCGCCGGACTGACGGCGCTGTCGCTGACGTTCCTGCTGCCCGCGCCGATCGTGCGGGTGGGCCATGTGTTCGTGGGCGCCGGCATGATCTGGCTGGCCGCGTGGCTGCGGGCGGCGGCCGGGCGCGCCGCCGCCCCGCTGCCGCAGTACAGCTGATCCGGGCCTCAGAGAATCGCGACCGCCACCACCAGGCCGATGGCGATGTGCGCGGCGGACACCACCACGGACTCGGTGCTGAACTCCGGATCCTTCAGCACCGCACCGATATCGATGCCGAGCACGTATTCCAGGCTGCGCATCGCGATCACCTGGGCTGCAATGCCGACCAGCCCGTAGATCGTGGTGGCGATGAGGCCCTCGGCAAGCTTGCCCGCCTGCGCATAGATGGCCAGCACCACGATGAACGCCGTGCTGAGCATGGCCGCGGAGCCGACGATGACGGCGTTCGGCAGCCCGCGCGCCACCATGGCGCGCAGGGGGCCCGGGGTGGTCCAGTCCACCGCCTGGAAGCCGATGAGCAACAGCACCAGGCCCAGCAGGGCGTAGCTCAGGATCGCGCCGACGCCGTGGCCCAGGGAGTGCCAATACCCGGCTTCGAGTGCGAGAGCGGTGGTCATCGGATCCTCCGGGTCGGGGTGAATCGGGCCAGGGCTACTGCGGTTACTGCGGTATGCGGTGCGGGACGAAGGTGGAGCTGTCGTCGGTGATCAGGCCGACTGTCTCCCGGATACCCAGTCCCGCGGAGGTGTCGCCCACGATCCAAGCACCCAGCACCGGTCGCATGCCGTCGAATTCGGGGAGCGGGTCCAGCATCTGGTAGACGTACCCCTCGGCACCGTAGACGCCGCCGGTGGCGGTTTCCACGCCCGCCCCGACGATGGTCATGTTCGCGCCCTCGCGGCCCAGCTTCGGCTTGCGGATGTACTCGGTGAGCTCGTGCGGGTCGTCGATGTAGGCGGGCAGCAGGTTGGGGTGGCCGGGGTACATCTCCCACAGCACCGCCAGGATGGCCTTGTTGGACAGCAGGGACTTCCAAAGCGGTTCGATCCACATGGTTTCCGGCAGGGACTCCACCACGCGGCGGCCGAAATCGTCGTCGAGGGCCCATTCCCACGGGTAGAGCTTGAAGATGGCCTCGATGGGGGCTTCGGCCAGATCCACGAAACGGTGCAGCTCCGTGTCGAATCCGACGTCCTCGATGGGCAGGGCGACGGTGTCGAATCCGGCCTCGGCGGCGGTCTCCTGCATGTAGGCGGTGGTGACATTGTCCTCGCCGGAGGAGTCCGCGCCCGACCAGCTGAAGTGCAGCTGCGAGCCCGGCAGCGTCTCGCGCATCTCACCCCAGCGCTCGACCAGCTTCTCGTGCAGGGAATTCCACTGGTCGTCGTCCGGGTGGGTGTCGGTGAGCCAGTGCCACTGCACGATTGCCGCCTCCAGCAGGGAGGTGGGCGTATCGGCGTTGTACTCCAGCAGTTTCGCCGGGCCGCGGCCGTCGTAGCGCATGTCGAAGCGGCCGTAGATGTGCGGGTCGGAGCGGTGCCAGGACTTGGTGATGGGTTCCCAACTCCATTGCGGCAGACCGAAATCGGCGAATCGCTCGGTCAGCACCACCTGTTCGACGGCGTGCAGGCACATGGAGTGCAGCACCTCGACCTGGGCCTCCATGGCCAGGATCTCGTCCATGTCGAACTCGTAGTGCACCGACTCGTCCCAATAGGGACGGGGTTGCCCGTTCGGGTACTGCCCCGGAGAGCCGTAGACCAGACCCTGACTCTCGATGATCCGCTGCCAGCCCGGCCGCGGAGTGCTGCGTACCCGCCGCACTAGGAACCTCCACCGTGGATCTTCGCGCCGAGTCCGCCGCGTTGAATCGTGCTGCCGCTCTTGGTCTTCACCGTCGAACCCTTCGGGGCCGTCGTGCTGCCGCCCGACGGCGCGTGCCCGATGGTGCCGCTGCCGCCGTAGTAGTAGCGGTAGGAGTGCCCCGCCAGGAAGAAGAAGCCGGGGTGAATCCCGCCGTCCCCATGATCCTGTGCATCCGAACAGTAGTTGTCCGGAACGACGATCTCCTGATTGTCCTGTGTCGCAGTGACACTCTGCCCCTGTCCGGTGGGCACGGTCTCGCCCTTGTTGGCCACCACCGTGCAATAGGCGGTCACCTCGGGTCCGTTCCACGCCTCCGCCACCAGGTATCCGCCGCCCACCAGCGCCGCGATCCCCACCACGGCGGCGCCGCCGACGAGTAGTCGCTTCTTCTTGCGCTGCTTGGCTTCCGCGGCCTCCGCCTCGGCCCGCTCCTGCGCCTCGGCTCGCTTCCTGGCCTTCTCCCGCGCCCGTGCCTCCGCCACGGTGGGCGGCCGCGGCCGGGTGACCCCCGCCTCCTGTGTGGTGATGCTGCCGCGCCGCGGCGGCGCGGCAGGCTCGTCCATCGTCGCCGGCAAGGCCGGTTCCTCCGGCTCCAGCACCGGCCCGGGCAGGACGAACCCGGCGTTGCCCAGCAGCGGCCCCGGCGCGGCGGTCGGGCCACCATCCCCCGGCCGCCCGAAAGCCCCGGGCCCACCATGGAATTCCCCCGCGAGATGATGCGGCCCGTGATGCTCGCCGCCGTGCTCCGCCCCGAAATCCGCCGGCATCGGCAGTGTTGGCGGATACCCGGCCGGTCGTTCGGTGCCGGGCTCGCCGAAACCGCCTGTGCCGCTCCGAGATTCATCGGATCCGGATGCGGATTGGTTCGGCAGCGCGAGCGTCGGCTCATGGCCGCGGGGGGTCTGGCCGGGTGTCGTGGGCTCGGCCGTGAATCGGACGGTGGGATCGGTGTCGCCTGTGCCGGCGGTCTCGGCGTCCGGGTCGGCGGGCAGCGGATAGTGCTCGTGGCCCGGGTGGGCGGGATCGGCTGGGGCAGTGTGGGATTCGGCGGGGTGTGCGGGGTCGGGGGTGGGGCGGTCCGGGGTTTCCGGACTACCGGGACGGTCTGTGGACATTGGTCGACTCCGTGGGCTCGCCGCTCGCTAGCGTTCTTCGAATCCTGTCATGTCGCCCGCGGCGGCACTCCAGTCTTCCACCACCAGGTTTACCCGACCCGGTGTAGTACCGGAACGTAGCAGGTCGAGTAGGGTTTCGCAGCGATCGCGGGGCCCTTCGGCCACGACGTGCACGCGGCCGTCGCGGTGATTGCGGGCATAGCCGGTCAGGCCCAGTTCCAGGGCGCGCGAGCGCGTCCACCAGCGGAAGCCGACTCCCTGGACCAGGCCGTGGACCCAGGCGCTGAGGCGGACCGGGCCACCGCTCATTCGTCGATGCGGAACGTCAGGTTGACGGTGGAGCCCGCCTTAAGGGTGCGGCCGACCGTGCAGACCTTGTCGACGGCGCGCTGCGCGGCCACCAGCAGGCGCTCGCGGGTTTCGGCGTCGAGTTCGCTGAGGTCGAGCTCGAACTCCTCGTTGAGCTCCGGGTACACCTCGTTCTCGCGGTCGGCGTCGCCGGAGACGTGCACGGTGGCGTCGAACGTCTCGCCCAGCCGACGTGCGAGGGTGAAGTCGGCGCTCAGTCCGGTGCAGCCCGCCAGCGCGATCTTCAGCAGCTCACCCGGGGTGAACGCGCCCGGCACGCCCGCGGACGCGATGAACACCTCGCCACCGCGGTTGTTGCGGCCGGTGTAGGCGCGGGTGCCGGTGCGTTCGGCCCACAGCTTGACCGGCTCGGCGGCCGGGTCGGTGGCGACGGTCTGCGGTGCGGCGGTCTGTTCGGACATAAGGAAGATCCTCCCATTGGGTCACCCAGGTCAACCATCTGGTTGCCGCTCGTTCGGAACGCCGAGGTGGTCAGCGGAATTCCTCCACCAGTTCCGGGGTGACCTCCTTCAGACTGTCGGCGACGTACGCGGCCAGCGCGATGGCGTCTACGGCGGGCGGGTACTTGGGATGCGGGACGGCGATGACCGTCATGCCCGCGGCGTGGGCGGCGCGCAGGCCGTTGCTGGAATCCTCGACGGCCAAGCACGCGTCGGGGTTGATACCCAGCCGCGCGGCGGCCTCGAGGTAGCCGTCGGGCGCGGGCTTGCCGCGCGCCACCTCCTCGGTCGATACGGTGGCGGCGAACAGGTCGGTGACGCCCATGTGGTCGAGCACCACGTCGATCAGCCGGCGCGGGGACGAGCTCGCCAGCCCGAGGGTGTAGATCTCGGCCAGCCGGCGCACGGTGTCGACCGCGTCCGGCATGAGCGGCAGGTGGTCGGCGTAGCGGGCGGCCATGCGGGCGATGACGTCCTCGGCGACCTCGTCGGGCGTGCGACGGCCGTCGAGCAGCTCCTCGCTCAGGTACCGCGACCATTCGGCCGTGCTCATTCCCATGAACCGGTCCTGGGTGTCGGGCAGCCAGCGCCCGCGCATCTCCTCGACGTACGCGCGCCGCACCTCTTCCCAGATGGGTTCGGTATCGATGAGCACACCATCCATGTCGAACACGATCGCAACAGACATGGCTTCCATGGTGGTTCATCACCGTCCGGGTACCCGGCATCGGGGGCGCATGCGGCGCGTCCACTGACTGGGATCGTGGTGCGGAACCGCGCCGCCCGCTCGCGCGCGGCGTTAGCTTCCGAAGCGAAAGACGCATACCCGCAAGCGAATACCGAGGTGGGCCGTGGGCACGGTCATGGACATCTACGATCCGGAGCTCTATGTGTCCGGGCCGATCCACGAGATCTTCGCCGACCTACGGCGCACGGACCCGGTGCACTGGCAGGAGATGCCGGGCGAACCCGGCTACTGGGCGATCCTCAAGCACGCGGATGTGGCGTACGTGGCCCGCAATCCGGAACTGTTCTCCGCCGAGCGGGAGGGCGTGATCCTGGAGAACCAGCCGCCCGAACGCCTCGAGCAGACCCGCAACATGCTGCTCATGATGGATCCGCCGCGGCACACCGACTACCGCAGGCCGCTGGCCGAGCACTTCAAGGCGCGGGTCATCGGCGAGCTGGAGGACCGGGTCCGGAAGCTTACCCGGAACCTGCTCGAAAGCGTCGACGGCGACGTCGAATTCGTGCACGACGTGGCGGGCGTGCTGCCCAGCCAGGTGGTGGGCGGTCTGTTCGGCATTCCGGTCGCGGACTGGCCGAGCATCCGGCGCTGGGCCGAACAGTCCACCAGCCAGCAGGATCCGGACCTGGTCGGCGATTTCGACGTGACGGCCGAGCTCACCAATATGGCCATCTACGCCATCCAGTTCTCCATGGCGCGGCGAGCCGAGCCGCCGCAGGCGGATCTGACCTCGCTCATCCTGGGCGGGTCCTACGGTGGAAAACCCATGTCGGACCTGGAGTTCGGCAGCTTCTTCACGCAGCTGGTGACCGCGGGCAACGACACCACCAAGACCATGCTGTCCTCGGGTCTGGAACTGCTGCTGCGGCATCCCGCGCAGCTCGCGGCGCTGCGCGCGGATCCGACGCTGATTCCCGGTGCGGTGGAGGAGATCCTGCGATACGCCAACCCGCTGCACTACTTCCGGCGCACCGCCACCGCCGACACCGAGATCCGCGGGGTTCCCATCAGGGCCGGGGACAAGGTGGCCATGTGGTACACCTCGGCGAATCGGGACGAGGACGTCTTCGACGACGCGCAGCGCTTCGATATCCGTCGAAATCCCAACCCGCACCTGTCCTTCGGGCTGGCCCAGCACTTCTGCCTGGGCGTGCACCTGGCCCGGCTGGAGGGGCGGGTGTTCTTCGAGGAGCTGCTGACCCGCTTCCCGGCAATGGAGCAGACCGGCGAATCCCGGCGGATCCGTTCGAATCTGAACAACGGCCTCAAGTCGCTGCCGCTCCGCCTGATGCGGTAAGTTCGCGCGTCCATCGCGGCGAGAGCTCCCTGATCGCTGTCCGGGGGATTACGACTGGAAGCGGTAGCCCATGCCCGCCTCGGTGAGGAGGTGTTTGGGCTGGGAGGGATCGTCCTCGAGTTTGCGGCGCAGCTGGGCGAGATAGACACGCAGATAATGGGTTTCGGTCGCGTAGGACGGACCCCAGACCTCGCGCAGGAGCTCGCGGCGGCCGACGAGCTTGCCGCGATTGCGGACCAGCATCTCCAGCACGCCCCACTCGGTGGGGGTCAGGTGCACGTCGTGGCCGTGGCGGGTCACCTTCTTGGCCGCGAGATCGACGGTGAAGGAGGTGGTTTCGATGACCGGCTCGGCGGTGTCGGCGATATTGGCGGAGCGGCGGACGGCGGCGCGCAGGCGGGCCAGCAGTTCGTCCATGCCGAAGGGCTTGGTGACGTAGTCGTCGGCGCCGGCGTCGAGGGCCTCCACCTTGTCGGAGGAGTCGGTGCGGGCGGAGAGCACGATGACCGGGGCGGTGGACCAGCCGCGCAGGCCGGCCAGCACCTCGATGCCGTCCATATCGGGCAGGCCGAGATCGAGGATTATGACGTCCGGGTGCTTCTCGGCGGCCGCGCGCAGGGCCGCGGCCCCATTGGATGCGGTAGTCACCTCGTAGCCGCGGACCGACAGATTGATGCGCAGCGCGCGCAGGATCTGTGGTTCGTCGTCGACCACGAGCACTTTGGTCGGCGCTGCCGCCGCGTTCGTCACCCGTTCTCCTCTCCGGTGTGCGCGGGGTCGTCCCCCGCGGGCAGATCGATCACCATGGTCAAACCGCCGCCAGGGGTGGGCTCCGCGTGCACGGTGCCGCCCATGGCGTCCACGAAACCGCGCACCACCGACAGGCCCAGGCCCACGCCGGTAGAGGTGTCGCGGTCGCCGAGCCGCTGGAAGGGCTCGAACAGCTGGTCCTCCAGGCCGGTCGGTACGCCCGGACCGGTATCGACCACGGTAACGGCCACCCGCTTCCCGACCTGCTCTGCCGCCACCCGCACCATCGAATCCCTGGGGGAGTAGCGGGCGGCATTGTCGATCAGATTGGCCAGGACCCGTTCCAGCAGACCGGGATCGGCGCGCACCGAGACGGTGTCGACATCCACCTTCACCCGGTCCATGGTGGTGCGGCGCATGCCGCGGGTGCCCATGCCCATGAGCGCGTGATGCACCACCTCGTCGAGGTAGACCTTGCGCACCTGCGGCTTGATCACGCCGACCGCCAGGCGCGAGGAGTCGAGCAGGTTGCCGACCAGCGCGGTCAGCTGATCCACGGATTCCTCGATGGTCTCCAGCAATTCGGCGGTGTCCTCGGGGGAGAACTCCACATCGTCGCTGCGCAGGCTGGACACCGCCGCCTTGGCCGCGGCCAGCGGGGTGCGCAGATCGTGGCTGACCGCCGAGAGCAGGGCGCGGCGCAGCTTGTCGGCCTCCATGACCGCCTGCGCGGCGCTGGCCTCCTCCTGCAGCTGCTTCTGTTGCACCAGTCCCGCCGCCTGATTCGCGACCGCGCCCAGCACCAGGCGGTCCCCGGAGGTCACGGAACGTCCTCGCAACAGCAGCCAGTGCATGTCATCGCCTGCCTCCAAAGCGGTTTCGGCGTCGCTGACCTTCTTCGGCGGCTGCTCGCCGACCGACGCGATGACCTCGTCGTCGGTGACCAGGCTGACGGCGTCCTGGTTGTAGGTCTCGCGGGCGCGTTCGAGTAGATCCTGGAGATCGGCGCCGTGCAGCACCGAGCCCGCGAACAGCGTCAGCAGCTCGGCTTGGCGAGAGGCCTTGCGCGCCTCCAGGGTTCGCTTGGCGGCCACATCCACCAGTGCCGCGACCGCGACCGCCACGAACAGTAGCACCACGATGGTGAGGAAGTTGTCGAGCTGGTCGATGGTGAGGCTGTAGCGGGGTTCGGTGAAGAACCAGTTCAGCAGCATGCCCGACAGGAGCGCCGACAACGCCGCGGGGGCCACGCCGCCGAGCAGCGCGACCGCGATGACGCCGATGAAGAACAGGGCGCTCTCACCGCTGAGGTCCAGCAGGCGATCGAGCCAGAAGTAGATGATTGCGCAGATCGCCAACGGCACGATGAACGCGGCCGACCAGGAGCCGACCTTGCGCTCGCGCCGGGTCAGCGAGGACCAGCGGAAGCCGCCCCGGTTGGATTCCTCGTGGGTCACCATGTGTACGTCGATCTTGCCCGACTCCTGCACCACGGTGGCGCCGATACCCTCGTCGAGCATGCGCGCCCAGCGTGAGCGGCGGGAGGTCCCCAGCACCAGCTGGGTGGCATTGACCTGGCGCGCGAAATCCAGCAGCGCCGTGGGCACGTCCTCGCCGGTGACGGTGTGCAGGCTGGCGTCGAGACTCGTGGCCAGGTCGCGCAGGCGCTCGAGCCGCTTCGTCGACACTCCGGCCAGCCCGTCACCGCGCACGATGTGGACCACGATCAGCTCGGCGCTGGACTTGGCGGCGATCCGGCTGGCGCGCCGCACGATGGTCTCCGACTCCGGGCCGCCGGTCACGGCCACCACGACCCGTTCGCGCGCCTCCCAAGTAGTGGTGATCTTGTGATCGGCACGGTATTTGGCGAGCGCGGCATCGACCTGATCGGCCAGCCACAGCAGTGCCAGCTCACGCAGTGCGGTCAGATTGCCCGGGCGGAAGTAGTTGCGCAGCGCCGCGTCGACCTTCTCGGCGGCGTAGACATTGCCGTGGGACATGCGGCGGCGCAGGGCTTCCGGCGTGATGTCCACCAGCTCCACCTGGTCGGCGGAGCGAACCACCCAGTCCGGCACGGTTTCCCGCTGCACCACGCCGGTGATCTGCTCGACCACGTCGTTGAGGCTCTCCAGGTGCTGTACGTTCACCGTCGACACCACGTCGATGCCCGCGTTCAGCAGGTCCTGTACGTCCTGCCAGCGCTTCTCGTGCTTGCTGCCCGGGACATTGGTGTGCGCCAGCTCGTCGACCAGCACCACTGCCGGATGGCGCCGCAGCACGGCGTCCACATCCAGCTCGGGCAAGGTGGTGCCGCGGTACTCGATCATCTTCGGCGGGATGCGCTCGATTCCGGCGAGCAGCTCCGCCGTCTTGCTCCGGCCGTGGGTCTCCACCACCGCGGCCACCACATCGCGCCCACGCTCCAGCCGCCGATGCGCTTCGGAGAGCATCGAGAAAGTCTTGCCCACGCCGGGGGCCGCGCCGAGGTAGATGCGTAGTTGCCCGCGTTTCAACGTTGAATAACCTTTCGTGTCCCCCGTGACGGTCCGTGCAGTGATCTACCTCCGAGTCAGTTTGGACACGTCAGGCGAAGGGCTGGCGGTCGAACGCCAGCCCGAGGACTGTAAGCGAATCGCCGAGGCTCGGGACTGGTCCATATGTGAAATTTATACGGAGAAGCCGGTCTCCGCCTGCGCCGAAGACAAGAAACGCCCAGCGTATGACCGCATGGTCGAGGAGCGCCGTGCTGGCCGCTTTAACGCTCTCATTACGGGGGCCTCGGCGGATTGATCCGCCGGCCACGCCGGCTCGAGGACTGGATCGACGCCGCCGAGGTCAATGGGCCGTACCTCGTGACGGCCAACGGCGAAGCCGACCCGCGGACAGCCGTCGGACGCATGTACGCGCTGATCAAGGCTGTGGTAGCCAATCGCCACGGCGACCGGCGCTGGTCTGGAACCGAAACCGGTCCCTTACCCGGGACGGTTCGGTTGTCGAGCGTGGAGTGTTGTTCGGGAGGCAGTCCAGGTAGCCGGCCCAGCTGGCTTTTCACGCAGTTGGCCCATTTATGTGCTGTGCCGGGGTGAACGACGTAGAGGTCACTGACGTCGGCGGCGTCGAGGTCGGTGACATTGGCAATCATGGCGGTATTGCGTGCAATTGGGGCTGCAGAGTGCCGTCGGTTGGGCAGCGGTGTGGTTGTTGTCGTGTTCACCGCGATCTTGAAACCATTGTGGGAGACCATCTTTGCGATTCGGTAGTTCGAGTTTGCTGATGAGTCGACACTTTTCGACCGTCTGACGAAACTCCGGGCACCGATGTCTCGGCGGCGGCCGACAGGGTTGGGCTCGAACCAGGTGCCGAGCTGTGCCTGTCCGGGGTCGGCGAGCAGGGTGCCGGTGTCGTCGAGCCGGTCAAGGAACGCGAGGATATTGCGGATCTTGTATTGGTCTGTGCGGACTACGCTTTCGCGTCAGCGATGGCGGCGTGTGGCCCGGCGGGCGCGTCGGATGACGTGCAATTCGACGTATGGCCGGACAACCTTCGGCTGGTGCAGTGGCGGGAATGATCGTGTTGGCCCTGATCCCGCCCTCGCGTGCGAAATCGGCCAGCACCCACGCGAATCCGTGCCGTGGGACCAAGGCAGCAACGTCGCCATGATGGGCGGAATCGACTGGGCCGCTGATCAATCGATGCTATTGAAGGCTACGAAGCGGGCAATGATTGCCCGACGTACTCACCGAAGAAACCTGCCTTCCTGCCATCGGGCGATCTCCCACAACGAGACTGCTGCGCCAGTACTTTCCGAAAGGCACCGACGTCGCCACCGCCGCGCGCATCCGGCCCGGGTCGAGTACGGGCTCGATCACCGCCCCGCGTGGTCCTCAGCGACCGCACACCTGCCGAGATCTTCGATGCTCGGCTGGCCTCCGGACACCTCTCATCGCTGTAATGGCCGCTGGAAACCGCCTTTCTCGTTGGCATCTGGCCGACATGGATACGACCGGCCCGCACGGCGTGCTTCCTGCTTCATCGCCTGTGAGTACGAGTTTTTAGGGGAAGATTCCGCAAAAATGAGATAGGTTCTAGAGCAATCGTTCATGCGAGACCTCGAGCTGACATGCACTGGAAGGTGGGAGGAGTCAAACTGTGAAGGCTGTCCTGGGTGCTTCGGTTGAAGGTGGTGGGGATTTGATGGCAAAGGCCCTCGCGGCAGATTTGCCCGTTCGCAGAAGCGGCGGCAAAGGAAAAAGACCGTTCGGCACCCAATTGCAGGGCTCAACGATCGTTCGTCTGGAATGGATCAAGAGCCGGGGGTTCATCATCTGGGCGACAGTCGACAATGCCGTCAATGCGTGGCTGGACACTGTTGGCGTTCCTCGACCCGATGAGAGCGGCGAGATTCCGGATCTCACCGAATGCTCAGCGGAGCCGGTAACGGATGGCGACGTTGATGGTTGACCCAAGGCAGTTGCCCGGGGCGGATCCCTCTGCACGTTGCGCCTGGACCGAGGCATGCATGTCGTCCTCACCGAACAGCTGATATGTAAGCATGTTCTGTCGAGCGGCAGTTGAAAGCGGTCCCGGCGATTGTGATTGCCGGGACCGCCTTCGTGTGTGGTCGAGCGACAGTTCACCGCCCAGCGGCACCGTCCCCATCGAAAAGTCGTCCCGTGGTTCCCGATCCGGGTGAACCCCGCGTCACCGGAAATCCCGGCATAGCCACTTTCTGGCGAACATCATGGGTGAGCGGGGTAGGTGTCGATGAATCCAGAGTGTGGGGCGACTGGCAGATTTGCCGGAATCCCAAAACCGCGACTGCCGGTTTTTGTCCGAATAAGGACAGTCCTCAATCAGGCAAACGGGAAACCTTTCCTCTTTATCCATCGAATATCCCCTCTGGGATGTATTCTGGCGAATGATTCGCTACCCCCCTTAGCGGATCCTGATGTTGTGGAATGAACGCCCTTCTAAGCTCCACAATGTCGCGGTGGTGTCGACTATCCCCGACACCACCGCTGGGAGGGCAAACACATTCACCGATCGGAGGCGTTGGACTGTCGTGATGGGAGCGTGGTGGCCGAGGCTCGAACCAGGAGTCGGCAACCGGCTCATCTGAGCCGGTCTGAGTAGCCCGTTACCGCCCGTTGCGCCGATTCGACCGCCACTTTAGGACAATTGTTCAGAAGAATCTTGGTACCGATTGCAGAGACGGAGCGCAGTGTACGCAAAGCATGTGACATTCAACGATTTCCAGGTCGTCTGGGTTACCGAAAGATCCACCTTCATTGCCTACTGTGAACACTATCCGGGGCTGTTCGCCAAAGATCCCTGGTCGGCAGTGCGCGCCAGACGGAGTCTGGAGGACCTGGCGCGCAATGTACTGGTGTGCAATGACCTTTCGTGAGTTCCATAGGTCGGTGCGTTTCGGCCTGTAGGCCCAGGATCGAAACAATCGCGAAGGTCGCCGAATTCGAACGGTCATTTGTGCTCGAACGCGTCGGCAGGGTGCTGCCGCAGCTCGAGTGCACGGCGTCCGGGAACGGAACTCGCTGAGCACCGAGTGGTCGACTTGAAATCCTTGCGGGCCGCTGGCCTGGCGGGAAGTTGTACCTGACCTGCACAACTACTCGGTGCACAAGCGGCGCGAGATGCGCGAGCGGTGCGCCGCGCATGGCGTGGCACTGGTTTCCCGCCGACGTACTCGTCCTGGCTCGACCCGCTTGTTCAGCAGTCTCCTAGACGCCGTCATCGGCCAAATAGCATGGCATGCAGCCGACGTCCAGTCGAGCCGGATAACGATCACCCAAACGAACAGGCAGCAGTCCATGGTCGAATGCGTCCTGGACTCGCTGGGTCCCCAACGGTGCCGCGCCAACGGCGCTGAATTCCCACAGGTGCCCGGTACCGTCCGGTGCCCAGCCCTCCGGATCGAGCTCGTAGACACGCTGGACAACACGATCGACGACGACGATGGCGTGGCGTGCACCTCGGCGGACAGCGGTTCCGATGTGCCACCACCGACGGTCCATTTCATAGGAGACCTGGCCACCCGATGTGTCGACCAGGGCCTCAACGTCCGGCCACGGGCGCGAGATCACCAGGGCTATCCGCGCACCGATCGACTCCAGATGGCCCCATCGGCGATGTACCGTCTCCCGCCCCAGATGGGTCACGGCCGCGATATCGCCGAGGTCTGCTGTGTGGTCGAGAGCTGCGGCCGCCCCACCTGCCATCCACGGGTCGATCTCGCACTCGAGGACGCTGCATATGTGAAGAAAACCGAGCTGAAGCTCCCGGACTTCAACGGCATCCAGGGCTGCGTTCTCGTATCGCCGCCAGGCGTCCGGCCCGAGACCCGAGATGACGCCGGCCATGCGCGTCACGATCCCATGGATTTCCCGGGAGAGTTGAAGCCGTTCCGCCGGTCGCAGTTCACGAGCGAAGCCAGCCGTATGACCACTGCCATCCATCGTCGGATGCTCCATATCCCTTGACTCTAGACGTGACTTATTGTCAATTGCATCGATTTTGCCGAATTGCAATACATCTTAATGGCCGTGCCTCCGCGGGCGTCGCTCGGATTACCCTATGTTTCATTCTAATTCTCCTCGAGAAGCTTCTAATTCTCTTCAAGAAGCTTCTAATTCTCCTCGAGAAGCGCGGTGTGATCCGGCCGGTGCATTGCCGACTTCGGCACGGGTCCGTTTCCGCGACAAACGCTGGGTTCATTCCTCTGTGTCAGAGTGGCGGAATGCGGTCCACTGCAACGTTCCGTTGCCTGGACGTATTTTGGGTGTCGGCGTGATGTGAGTCGCTCGTCGATTGCTGCGGAAGAAGTAATGCTGGCGGACTCAGTACTGGCATTACCGACACGCGGCGACTGTGTGGCGTCCTGGTGCGAGGACTCGCCGCGTCGACCGGCTTGCCTTTGCTGGGCCGGCAACCCACGACCTTAGGGTTCCTCAGGAAAACACGCAAACGTTCCGGGGAATACTTCCTGATTGCCGCTTTGGGGACGGTCCTCAATCGGATAATTCAGTCGAACCGATTCGGCTGGCAGGGTCTCGTCATGATCGCACCGCTGGCCGGCCCTCGGGTCCCGCCATAAATTTCCAGGATTTCATGCGACTTAATCCGGCAAATCTGTGACCAGCCACTACCGAACGGCTAGAGTCATCCGCGATGAACCCCGAAGGTGCGTGCGTGCGCGGGCGGTCGCAGGTCTGATGTCGACGCGCATGAGGAAGCGCCGGAGCTACTCGTCGCGGGCCAACACGGCGACCTGCGGCGTGACGCCGGTGCCGATCAGGGCGTGTGCACCTTCATGACACGTCCGTTCTCGCGGACTTCGAGTATCAACGCGTCGGCGGCGACGTATGTGTAGGAGCCTTGGTCGAGCGGGCGGGTGCGGAACGTCTCGAACCGGGCGTCGAGATCTCGGGCCATCATCGGTCCCTGCGATTTGGAAAGTGTTGTGATGCCGAGGGATTCGACCAGCTTGTGCACATCTGCCGGTCGGAGTGTGCCCCCGGCAGGATTCGAACCTGCCGGACCCGGGTGTGAATGGATGCTCACCCGGGAGAGTGTTCCGGGTGCGGGTTAGCCCGCGTCTTACTCGTTCATCGTGCGTGGTGCGCGGAAGCCCTGCTGTGCTTGCGGACGGATTCGCGGGTGCCTTCGGCGGCGGCCAGGACGCGCAATACCAGTGCGCAACCGAGGAATCCGAAGATCACCATCAGGGTGACGGCGATGTGCGGCACGGCTTCTCCTTTACCTATCTGGGTGTGCGCCCGGTTGCGCGTGTGCGCGTACGGGTCCCCACTTCATACCTCCGATGCTGGTCAGGTCGCTGATCCTGACGGTTTCTTTACAGTCGTGTGCCGTGTTGTTGACAGGATCCGAGCGGGCTCGAGAAGGCCAAACGGTAAGGCATCGATCTGGATGTCCGTGGTCGGGAGGAACCGGCGAACGACTGCGCAGCGAGCAACAAGACAGCAAATGTGGTAGCCGCATTGAAACCAAAATCCCTCTGCCTGGTGCCCCTATCACCGCTGGCGCAATGCAACCCATGCTCAAATAATGTGGCGTAGGCCGCAGTTCTTGCATGACGCAGTTACGATGTGGCTATCATCCTTGCCGCATGTGTCCGATAGGCAGTGGTCAGGGAGCTTTTCCAAGTCGAATCCAACGAGAGGGTGGTCGCATGACTCGTCGGTGTGGAGAATCCAGGACCAGCGCGTCGCGACGCGCCCTGCTGCCGATCGTCGGCGCAGTACCACTGGCCGTCGCTGTGGTGACCTGCTCCAGCGCCACGGGCGCCGCCGCGACGCAGCCCGGCGTCCCGGCTCCCGCGGTCTTCGAGCAGCTCTGGACGAGCCCGGTACCGCCCGGTGCGTTCGGCATCCCGGTGCCGGAGAGTGTCCCCGACGCCCGGCTCGATCAGGCGAAAAATGCTGCAGCCGCCACCAATGCCGTCATCGGCGGCGGGCTGCACTCGGTTGACGACAACTACTCGGACCGGGTCACCAGGCTGAATGTGGGTAGCGGTGCAGCCGGTCTCATCATCGGCGCGGCCGTGGCGGCTATACCGTGCGCGGTGATCGGGGCAGTGCCGGGAGCGATTATCGGGGCTGCGTTCGGTGGGGCTGCCGGCGGGGTCGTGGCCGGCCTCGCCATGGCCGTTCCGACCCTGGGGGTGGGTGCGCCCTTGGGGGCCGCAGGCGGCACCCTCGCTGGGGCCGGCGCGGGTGCTGCGGTAGGCGCCCTGATCGGCGGGACAGTGGCCGCTGTCTCCGGTGGCATCGTGGGCGGAGTTGTCGGTTACGGGCTCGGCGCGGCCACCGGGACCGGCAACGGTTTGCAGGGTACTTAGCCTGAATTCATCGGGTTGAAAAAGACCGATTGGTACGAGATCTCGCGTGTGCAGTGGGGGAACCCTAAGCTGTCGTCCGTGAATTCCGGGCGGGCAATGGTCGACGGGCGTTTCGAGTTGATCGAACCGCTCGGCAGCGGCGGCATGGGCACGGTGTGGCGCGCCTACGACATCGCGCTGCACCGCGAGGTGGCGTTGAAAGAGGTGCGGGCCGAAGGCGACGCGGGCTCCGCGGAGGTACAGCGGGAACGGGTGCTGCGCGAGGCACGCGCGCTCGCGCGCATCACGCACCCGAATGTGGTTGCCATCCACCACATCGTGGACACGCCCGCCGAGAAGCATCCGTGGATCGTCATGGAACTGGTCGCGGGCGGCTCGCTCGCCGACCGGCTGGACGAGGGGCCGATGTCGCCGGGGCAGGCCGCCTGGGTCGGTCGTGGCATCCTGGCCGGTCTCCGCGCCGCGCACGCGGTGGGTGTCCTGCACCGGGACGTGAAGCCCCCGAATGTGTTGCTGCGCACCGACGGTTCCCCCGTCCTCACCGATTTCGGCATCGCCGCCGTCAACGACCTCACCGGCCTCACCTCCACAGGCAGCGTCGTCGGCTCGCTCCCGTACGTCGCCCCCGAACGACTCCAGGGCCACGAGGGCAACCCCGCCTCCGACCTCTGGTCCCTCGGCCTGGTCCTCTTCGCCGCCGTCGAGGGCTACCAGCCCATGCGCCGCGACACCGACGTCGCCACCCTCGCCGCCGTCCTGATGGGCACGGTCCCACCCCCACGCCAGGCCGGCGCGCTGACCCCGGTCCTGCAAGCCCTCCTGGTCCCCAACCCCGGCCACCGCCCGCCGGCCGACCAGGTCGACCAGATGCTCGCCCAGGTCACCCAGGACTTCACGCCGCCGGCCCAGGACTTCACGCCGCCTGCCCGAGGCTTCACGCCGCCTGCCCGAGGCTTCACGCCGCCGGCCCAAGGCTTCACACCGCCGGCCCAGGGCTTCACGTCGCCGCCCCAGGGCTTCACGTCGCCGCCCCAGGACTTCACGTCGCCGCCCCAGGACTTCACTCCGCCGCCCCATTTCCAGGGATTCTCGACGACGTCCGGACCGCAGAACTCGACGTCGTCGCAGGGCTTCCCGGCAATGCCCCCGCCCCAGGGGTTTCCGACCGCACCGCAGCAGCCGGGCTTCGCGACCACTTCATCGTCGACGGGATACCCGACAGTCCAGCAGCCCCACGGATTCACCGCATCCCAGCCGTTTCCACCGGTCTCGTCGATCCCTGTTCCTGCTGCGCCGCAACGCAATTCGCGTCCCTGGATACTCGCCGGTGTCGGTTTCGTCCTGGCTGTCGCCGCGGTCGCCGCCATTGCCCTGTGGCCTTCCTCGTCCGGTGGCGGCCAAGGCCTATCGGGCCAGCCGAACGTCCCCACCCAACCCACCGGCATCCCGCTGAGCGGCGTCATCCCGCCCACCGTCATCGCCCCCACCACCGCCAAGGGTGACGCGACCACCGACCTGCTCACTCCCGACGGCATCCGGAAGGCCGTCGCCGCCCTCGAAAAGGTCACCGGCGGCAAACAATTCACCGAAACCACGATCTACCCGACCTACATCGGCACGGGCGCCCCGGTCCAGGGCCAGCCCAAGCTCTACGACAAGTTCTCCTACCGCAACGGGACCGCCAAACGCGACGGCGCCGGCAGCGAGCTGACCGAGCCCACCATCGACCTCGGCTCCATCAACTGGGACCTCCTCCCCGCCCTCCTGACCGCGGCTGCCCAGCAACTCAACGTCCCCCACCCCACCAGCCGCTACATCATCGTCAACCCCGCCTGGACCTTCAACGACGATCAGCCCAGCCTGCTGGTCTACCTCTCGGACGACTACGGCGGCGCCTACCTGGCGGCCGGCCTCGACGGCACCATCGTCAAGACCTACCCCCGCAATTAACCGTTCAGGCCACGGTCGAGGCCGCAAGGCGCGTGGGGCTCGGTGGCGGGCGTGGCCCCGCTGGTGGGCCCGATCATCGGCGGCATTCTGGTGGACGGGCTGGGCTGGAAGTGGATCTTCCTGGTGAATGTGCACGGCGCACTGATTCCGGCTCGGCTTGCCGCGCACGGCATTCCGTCGGTCGGTGAGGGTGCGAGCGGATCCCTCTCGGGCACAGTGCAATCCGCGTTCAGCGCCGCGCTGGTGCAGTCGATGGTGCTGCTTTCGGCGGTGCTGATCGGCGGTATCGCTGCGTGTTTGCTACTGGGGCATCGGACTCCCGCGCCATCCCCGGCGGCCGCGGCGCAGGAGGCGGCGGCCGCCCTGGGCTGACCCCCACTTCGCCTTCGCAATGCCCCCGGAGAGTATCGCTCTCCGGGGGCTTCAGCGCGTCCGGGTTCCGTCGAAATACCAGGTCCTGACGGTTTCTTGATGGATTTGTGCGGTATGTCGACGACATCCCTCCGACACGCGGCGCGACCCTGTAAGCGGAGCGTCAATGCGACCCGCTGGGACGCTAAGAAGGCGTAAAGGGCCTCGAAGTTGCGCTATCCGGGCGCTTGACTCACTCCGGCGCGTCTCAGGACGTGCCCGTAAGCAGAGAGGTTTCGAGACATGTCTGTCGTGGTGTTCACGGTGCTGACGGTGGCGATCTTCGCCCTGTTCGGCTTGATCCAACGCGGGGTGGAACGGCTGTGACGCAGAACATTATCGGTCTGGTCCTGGCCGTCGGTATCGCCATCTATCTGGTGGCGGCGCTGCTGTATCCGGAGAGGTTCTGAGTGAGCACGACAACAGCGGGGATCCTGTTCGCGGTATCCCTGGTCATCGCGCTGGCCGCGGTGCATGTGCCCCTGGGCGACTACATGTACCGGGTTTACAGCAGCGAGAAGCACTCCAAGGCCGAGAAGGGCATCTATCGACTGATCGGCGTGCAGCCGGGCGTCGAGATGACCTGGGCCGTCTACGCGCGCAGCGTGCTGGCCTTCTCGGCCATCAGCGTGCTGCTCCTGTTCTTCCTGCAGCTGATTCAGGGCAAACTGCCGTTGCACCTGAACGATCCGGGCACCAAGATGACCGCGGATCTGGCGTGGAACACCGCCATCAGCTTCGTCACGAACACGAACTGGCAGAACTATGCCGGTGAGTCGACGATGGGTCACGTCGTTCAGGCCGTGGGCCTGGGCGTGCAGAACTTCGTCTCGGCGGCCGTCGGTATGGCCGTGGCGGTCGCGTTGGTACGCGGCTTCGCCCGCCGCCGCAGCGGCGAACTCGGCAACTTCTGGGTGGATCTGGTGAGGGGAACCACCCGTATTCTGCTGCCGCTGTCGATCGTGTTCGCCATCGTGCTCGTCGCGGGCGGCGCGATCCAGAACCTGCACGTGTACGACCAGATCGCTCAGACGGTGGGCAACACCGGTTCGCAAACCCTGCCGGGCGGACCTGTTGCCAGCCAGGAAGCGATCAAGCTGCTCGGCACCAACGGCGGCGGTTTCTACAACGTGAACTCGGCACACCCGTTCGAGAACCCGACCGCGTGGACCAACTGGCTCGAGATCTTCATGCTGCTGGTGATCAGCTTCTCGCTGCCGCGGACCTTCGGTCGCATGATCGGCTCCAAGAAGCAGGGCGTGGCCATCGCCGCTGTCATGGCGACCCTGGCCATCCTCAGCGTCACGGTGATGAACTTCTTTCAGATGCAGCACCACGGCACCGTGCCGAGTGCCATCGGGGCGTCCATGGAGGGCGTGGAAACCCGCTTCGGCGTCTCGGATTCGGCGACCTTCGCCACCGCGACCACGCTCACATCCACCGGTGCGGTGGACTCGGCGCACGACTCGTACACCAGCCTCGGCGGCATGATGACCATGTTCAACATGCAGCTCGGTGAGGTCGCGCCGGGTGGTACCGGTTCGGGCCTGTACGGCATGCTGATCCTGGCCGTGATCACGGTTTTCGTCGCCGGTCTGATGGTCGGCCGCACCCCGGAGTACCTGGGCAAGAAGATCAACCCGCGCGAAATCAAGCTGGCTGCTTCGTATTTCCTGGTGACGCCGCTGATCGCGCTGACCGGCACGGCCATCGCGATGGCACTGCCGGGCGAGCGAGCGGGCATGGCCAATTCGGGTCCACATGGGCTCTCGGAAGTGTTGTACGCCTTCACGTCCGCGGCCAACAACAATGGTTCGGCCTTCGCCGGTCTGTCCGGCAACACGGTGTGGTGGAACACCGCGCTCGGCTTCGCCATGGTGTTCGGTCGCTTCGTCCCCATGATCTTCGTGCTGGCGCTGGCCGGTTCGCTGGCCGCTCAGGGTCACACCCCCGCCTCCGAGGGCACGCTGCCGACGCATCGGCCGCAGTTCGTCGGCATGGTCGCGGGCGTCACCGTCATCCTGGTCGCGCTCACCTTCCTGCCGATGCTGGCGCTCGGCCCGCTCGCTGAAGGAATCCACTCATGAGCACTCCCACCATCGATTCTGCGCCGGTGAAAGCGGCGCCCGGCAAGCCGAAACGCGGTGTCTCGGCGGGGTTGTTCGACCCCAAGATGCTGGTGAAGTCCCTGCCGGACGCGGTCAAGAAGCTGGATCCGCGCACCATGTGGCGCAATCCGGTGATGCTGATCGTCGAGATCGGCGCGGTCTGGTCCACCATTCTCGCGCTGGTGCATCCGACGTTCTTCGCCTGGGCGATCGTCGTATGGCTCTGGCTGACAGTGATTTTCGCCAACCTGGCCGAGGCCGTGGCCGAGGGCCGCGGCAAGGCGCAGGCGGACACCCTGCGAAAGGCCAAGACCGACACCATCGCTCGCCGTCTGGTGGACTGGTCCCCGGGCGCACGGGTGGTCGAGGAGAAGGTCGCGGCCCCCGAGCTGCAGCGCGGCGACCACGTGGTCGTCGAGGCGGGCCAGGTCATTCCGGGTGACGGCGATGTCGTGGAAGGCATTGCCTCCGTGGACGAGTCGGCCATCACCGGTGAGTCCGCGCCGGTGATCCGCGAGTCCGGCGGTGACCGTTCCGCGGTCACCGGCGGCACCACGGTGCTGTCGGACCGGATCGTCGTCAAGATCACCCAGGAGCCGGGCGGCTCGTTCATCGACAAGATGATCGCGCTCGTCGAGGGCGCCTCACGGCAGAAGACGCCGAACGAGATCGCGCTGAACATCCTGCTGGCCGCGCTGACGATCATCTTCGTCTTCGCGGTGGCGACCCTGCAGCCGCTGGCCATCTTCTCGAAGGTCAACAATCCGGGTGTGGGCGACAACCAGACGCTCGACATCAACGGTGTCACCGGCATCGTGATGGTCTCGCTGCTGGTGTGTCTGATCCCGACCACCATCGGCGCGCTGCTGTCCGCCATCGGCATTGCCGGTATGGACCGTCTCGTGCAGCGCAATGTGCTGGCCATGTCGGGTCGTGCGGTCGAGGCCGCCGGCGACGTCAACACCCTGCTGCTGGACAAGACCGGCACCATCACCCTCGGTAACCGCCAGGCCTCGGACTTCGTACCGATGCCGGGCGTCACCGCCGACGAATTGGCCGACGCCGCACAGCTTTCCAGCCTCGCGGACGAGACCCCCGAGGGTCGCTCCATCGTGGTGTACGCCAAGCAGGCGTACAACAAGCGGGAGCGCACCCCGGGCGAACTGGTCGGCGCCAGCTGGGTGGAGTTCACCGCCCAGACCCGTATGTCGGGTGTGGACCTGGCCGACGGCCACCAGCTGCGCAAGGGCGCGGCCTCGGCCGTGACCGAATGGGTCCGCTCCAATGGCGGCGAGATCCCGGAAGCGGTCGGCGTGACCGTCGACGGCATCTCCGCCTCCGGCGGCACCCCCCTGGTGGTCGCGGAGATCAAGAAGGGCACCGCCAAGCTGCTCGGCGTCATTCACCTGAAGGACGTCGTGAAGCAGGGCATGCGCGAGCGCTTTGACGAGATGCGCAAGATGGGCATCCGCACCGTCATGATCACCGGTGACAACCCGTTGACCGCCAAGGCGATCGCGGACGAGGCCGGTGTGGACGACTTCCTCGCGGAGGCGACTCCCGAGGACAAGCTGGCGCTCATCAAGAAGGAGCAGCAGGGCGGTCGCATGGTCGCGATGACCGGTGACGGCACCAACGACGCTCCCGCCCTGGCGCAGGCCGACGTGGGCGTGGCCATGAACACCGGTACTTCCGCCGCCAAGGAAGCCGGCAACATGGTCGACCTGGATTCGGACCCGACCAAGCTGATCGAGATCGTGGAGATCGGCAAGCAGTTGCTGATCACCCGTGGTGCGCTCACCACGTTCTCGATCGCCAACGACATCGCCAAGTACTTCGCGATCATTCCCGCGATGTTCGTGTCGCTGTTCCCGGGCCTGGACATCCTGAACATCATGCGGCTGCACTCGCCGCAGTCGGCGATCCTGTCGGCGGTCATCTTCAACGCGCTCGTCATCGTGGGCCTGATCCCGCTGGCGCTGCGCGGTGTGAACTACCGTCCGTCGAGCGCGTCGAAGCTGTTGAGCCGGAACCTGTACATCTACGGCATCGGTGGCATCATCGCGCCGTTCATCGGGATCAAGCTCATCGACCTTGTCATTCAATTCTTCCCGGGGATGTCCTAATGCGTATGTCAGCCTGGATTCGGCAACACATCGCGGCGCTGCGCGCGCTGCTGGTGCTCACGGTGATCACCGGGCTCATCTACCCGGCCGTGGTTCTGGGTATCTCGCAGATACCCGGGCTGAAGGACAAGGCGGACGGTTCGCTGATCACCAAGGACGGAAAGCTGGTGGGCTCCAGCTTGATCGGGCAGGCGTTCACCGACGGTAAGGGCAATGCGCTGGTGCAGTACTTCCAGACGCGTCCGTCCAACTCTTCCCCGGCCCCCGACTCGACCACCGGTATGAGCGCGATCCCGGACGGCTACGACCCGACCAACACGTCCTTCGGCAATATGGGCCCGGAGTCCGTGGTGGACAGTCTGGACGCCAGTGACCCGAAGAAGGACAAGCTGAGCCTGCTCAGCACCGTGTGCTCGCGCAGCGCGGCGGTCGGCCAGCTCGAGGGTGTGGACGGCAGTCGTCCGTACTGCACCTCCGGTGGCGTCGGCTCGGTGCTGGCGGTCATGGGCGACCGTGACTCGCACGGTCTGGTCACCCACCCGACCCAGGTGATCAGCGTCAACGAGGCCTGCTCGACCGATCCGAAGAACCCGACCACGCCGTTCATGCAGGCATACGAGGGCGTCAAGGTGGAGTGCGGCAAGCGTGGCGAGGACTACTCGGCCGGTCAGATCGTGCCGATCCGCGGCGACGCGTCGGTCGACACCCCGGTGCCGACCGACGCGGTGACCGCCTCGGCCTCCGGCCTGGACCCGCAGATCTCCCCGGAGTACGCGGCCATCCAGGTGGCGCGGGTTGCCAAGGCGCGCCACGTCTCCGAGGATCAGATCAAGGCCCTCGTGGATGCCCACAAGAGCGGCCGGGCCCTGGGCTTCATGGGTGAGCCCACGGTCAATGTCGTCGAGCTGAACTACGACCTGGACAGCAAGTACCCGTCCAAGGGCTGATCAGCCGACCCCTGGGGTCCGGTCGCTTCGCTCACGAAGGCGACCGGGCCCCTTTGGCATGCCGGCTGCCGGTCCGGCGAACACGTGGTGGGGTTGGGCAGCTCACCGCACGAGCGAGAACTGGGCCGCGGGTAGGCGCATGGCCGTCGGTGGTCACCGTCTCGACGACGGAAGCCTTTGCCGCGTAGGCGTATTCGGTCCGTGCGGATCGGTGGCCGCGATGGTGCGGCAGGAGGCGGCGGTCGGCACAGGGGGCCGGTCGTCGCCGAGCACGTGCGAGGCCCCGAATTCTGTTGTGTTACCGCGTCATCGGTAGCGCGTATGGATTCGGTAAAGAAGGTGGGCCGGGGCGAACGGGGGCCGTCAAGATCGGGCGATCAGCCCGTTCGCTCGGCCTAGCGTCGGTGCCGACAAGGTTCCGTGGTCGAAAGACGAGGCGTCGGTTCGATGGATAACCCAGCGGATGAGCTGTCCGCACTACGTGAGCTGGTGAATCACCGTGGCGTGGTGGAGTTGCTCGACCTCCTGGCCCGCGAGCCGCACACGGTGCGGCAACTGCGCGCCGAACTCGGCCTCCGCAGGCCCGGAGTATCGCGAGTCCTACGGCTCCTGGCCGCCTACGGCGTCGTCACCGCCGACCACGTCGGCACCTGGGACGACCCCCTCGACATCGCCGGCCCCGTCCGCCTGACCGAAAGCGGCTGGCGCACCATCGAATTGCTGAGCAGCTTCGCGGTCTGGGAAGCGCTCTACCAGTACCCGCATTCGGCCCGCGACCGCTGATCATCAGTCGGGTCCGCGCAGGATCGGGCCGGAATCGTCGTGTTCGCTACCATCGGTTCGGGGATGGGGCTACCACCAGTCCAGGATGGGCTCGAGTTCGCGGGCGAGTTCGGGGGCCATGGACCGCGAATAGCTTGCGGTCAAATGGTGTTCGTCGTGGTAGATGAGGATGTTGCCCTCCACGACCGGGCAGATGTCGGGTTCGCAGACCGCGTCGTTGGGGTCGATCAGGTGCATGTTCGGGAAGGCGGCGGCGGGCGCGGCGGCCGGGTTCTCCAGGCTGAGGGCCTCGGCACGCGGGATGCCGCAGCTGAGACGATCGCCGCCGCCCGCCAGGCAGTCGATGGCGCGGTAGCGAATACCGTTGCGGCGCAGCCACGGAGTGTCGCGGATGCCGATGATCTGGAGCCCGCGGTCGGAGAGCGCCGACCAGACGTCGACGTAGTCCTGCGGGGTCTCGTCGCCGCCATTGTCGCTGGGGCGGGTGGCGGTGGTGAAGACGTACTCGGGGCGCTCCACGCCGAGCCGGTCGATCACCTCGGACGACCAGTCGCGGCAGTCCGGGTTCTGCTGGCCCTTGTAGATGGGCTCCTCGGCGACCGTGAGTGGGCAGCCCATCTTCAAGTAGACGACGACCCGGAAACGGTACTGCTCGCCCAGGATCTGCAATGCCGGAATCCAGTGCTCGGCATGCGAATTGCCCACCACCGCGAGGGTGCGGTGCGCGTCGCGATCACCGTAGGTGCAGGTGACGACCGAGCGGGTGTCGAAGTCGGCGATGCAGCCGTCGCGCGTGGGGTAGGCGATATCGGCGGGGGCTTCCTCGGTGGTGGGGCGCATCGGGGCGCGCGGCACCAGCGCGTGATCGGTGAGGGCCTCCGCGCCCGGATATTTTGCGGGATCCAGCTCGCCGACCGCGTGCGCCTTCGCACCCATGCTCCACTGCCAGGTGAAGGTCGAGCCGACCAGCAGCACCCCGACCGTGGACACCGCCACCCCGGCGAGCACGCGGCCGCGCGCGGGGGTCGCGGCGGGCCGCGAGCGCAGCCGCAGCGGCTCCTCGACCAGGTGATGGGTCACGAAGGCCAGCAGCAGCGAGATCAGGATGATGACCAGCCCGCCGAGCCACCCGGCCCGCCGCTGATGCAGTTCGCCCAGATAGAAGATGAGCATCGGCCAGTGCCACAGGTACAGCGCGTAGGCGAATCCGCCGAGTTGCACCACCGGCCAGGAGGCCAGCAGGCGATTCACCAGCGGCTGATCGGCGGTGTCGCGGCCGGCGCCCGCGAGAATCAGTGCGGCCGTGGCCAGGACCGGAATCAGCGCGGCCGGGCCGGGGAAGACCAGGGAGCCGTTCACCATCCAGCCACAGCAGGCGATGGCCGCGATTCCGGTCCACGCGAACACCTCCCGCGTCGGCCTGGGCAGCCGGATCAGCGGCGCGGCCAGGGCGAGCAGACCGCCGGCGAGGGGTTCCCAGGCGCGGGCGAAGGTGTCGTAGTAGTTCCAGCCCTGCTGGGTCGAAACGCCTTCGCCGGCATGGCGGAACGAGATGATGGCTGCGGCGGCGAATATCACCGCGAGTGTCAGCCGCTGCACACCGTCCTGTCCGGCGCGGCGCAGCAGAGGGTACTCGGCGGCCAGTTTCCATGCCCCCGCCCGAATCACGCGGCGCAGCACCCAGGCCACGCCGGCGACGGTCAGTAGCAGCGCGAGATACATCTGCCCCTGCACCGACATCGACCACAGGTGCTGCAGCGGGCTCACCGAGGGATCCGCGGCCAGATAGTCCGACCAGGACAGCGCCAGATACCAGTTCTGGTAGTAGAACAGCGAGGCCAGCGTCTGGCCCGCGATATTCGACCAGCGGGTGTGGGGGAGCAGCACCACCGTGGCGACGACCACCGCGGCCAGCACCACCACCATGGCGGGCAGCAGCCGGCGCAGCGTGCGCCGGATGGTGGTCAGGACACCCACCGATCCGCTGTCGGCGCGGCGCATCAGCATGCCGGTGAAGAAGAAGCCGGACAGCACCAGGAACACGTCCACACCGCCGGATACGCGTCCGGCCCAGATATGGAAGGCGACGACGAGCGCGATAGCTACGCCACGCAATCCGTCCAGATCGAGGCGGTAGGTCCCGGGCCTGGCGGGGGCGGCCGGCGCGTCCTGTCGGTCGCTGCCCGGTGAGGTCGGGTGATCGGTGCTGGATATGGACATGGCGGCTGCCATTGTCGGTCAGGGGTCGCGGAAATTACCAATCGCCACACAGAAGAGGTCCGTGTCGTGCCCTTTGTCGCAGGTCAGGCGAATGCGAAATAGCGCAGCCACAGATATGGCACGGTCACCGTAATCGTGACCGCAGTCACCAGAATGCCCTTCCGGGTGAATTCCCAGAACGAGATCGGCTGGTCCGAGCGCCGCGCGATCCCGAGCATCACCACATTCGCGCTGGCCCCGACTGCTGTGAGATTGCCACCGAAATCCGCGCCCAGCGTCAGCGCCCACCACAGGGCGTTCGCCTGGGCCGGGTGATCGATGTGCTCCACCAGCTGGGCCACCAGCGGACTCATGGTCGCCACGTACGGGATGTTGTCGATGACACCCGACAGCACGGCCGAGACCACGAGTATCAGCATGGTTGCCACGAGCGCGTCACCGCCGGTGAGTTCGGTGGCGAATTTCGCCAAGCGCGCGATCACACCGGTTTTCACCAGCGCCCCGATCATCACGAACAGACCGGCGAAGAACAGCAGCGTCTCCCATTCCACCGCGGAGAGGTAATCCTGTTGCGGCAGACCGGAAATCAGCACCAGCGCGCCCGCGCCGAGCAATGCCACCAGCGACGGTTCGAGGTGGAAGATCGGGTGGCCGAAGAATCCCGCGAACACGGCGGCGAGCACGATTCCGCACTTGATCAGCAGCTTCGGATCGCGAATCGCCTCGCGCTCGTTCAACTGCATGATGTCGGCGGCGCGTTCGGGATCGACGTCGAAGGAGCCCTTGAACAGGCGCGGCAGCAGCAGGGTGAACACGGCCAGCGTGATCAGCACGATCGGTGTCAGATTCAGGAAGAAGTCGTTGAAGGACAGCCCCGCCCGGCTGCCGATGATGATGTTGGGCGGGTCGCCGATGAGGGTCGCCGCGCCGCCGATATTGGAGGCCAGCACCTCGGCGATGAGGAAGGGCGCCGGCGGCACCTCGAGGCGCTCGCACACCAGCAGGGTGACCGGGGCGATGAGCAGCACGGTGGTCACATTGTCCAGGAAGCCGGACGCGGTGGCGGTGATGAGCACCAGCAGGATCATCACCCGCAGCGCGGATCCCTTGGCGCGCTTGGCCGCCCAGATGGCGACGTACTCGAAGATGCCGGTCTGCCGCAGTACCCCGACAATGATCATCATGCCGAGCAGCAGGTAGATGACATTCCAGTCGATGCCGGTCTCGTGTGAGTAGAAGACGTCGTCGGAGTCGAGGATGCCGATGCCGATGACGACGCCCCCGCCGACCAGCGCCGCGATGGTCTTGTGCACCCGCTCCGATGCGACGAGCACATACGCGACGACGAAAACGGCAATGGCAACGGCGGTCACGAGGGCCGCCCCGGCGGGCTCAGTTCGCCAGCGCCACCTCGAGCAGCCGCGCGGACGTGATCACGCCGAGCAGCGTCTTGCCGTCCTGCACGGCCACCAGCGGCGACTTGTACTTCGCCATCAGCGCGGCCACCTCGACGATATTGTCGTCGGCCTTCGCCGCCGGAATCTTGGTGAGCCGCTCCGGAATCACATCTCGAACCTTCTTGCCCCGCAACCGTTTCACCACCTGCCCGCACATGGACTCGTTCAGCACCCCCGCCAGCGACGGATCGTCCTGCACGTACTTCGGCACGATGAACAGCACCACCTGCGACGCCGGCAGCACCGAATGCGGCTCCCCCTTGGCATCGGTCACCAGAATCCCGGGTAGTCGATACTCGGCCAGAAGCTTCGCCGCGTCGATCGCGTCGGAGTCCAGATCGATCACGGGATAGTCCTCGGCCATCTGAGCGGCATGCATATGTGCAGGATACGACGAAGAGCCGAGCGTTCACCGCAGCAGAATACGTCAAGATCGAAAACGGATGCCGCATCGAAACTCCCAGGTCGGACCGGTGCAGCCCGAGGTTCCGGACCGGCCGACCAGACTTCCCGGCACGCCGTGAGTAGAGATTTCGTAAACGGTACCGCGAACGGGTTTACCTGTTGCCCGGGTGTGTCAGCTCGTACACCCGGCAGGCCGTGCGAATGACCGGATAGGAGACATTGCGGACCTCGACGCCGCCCGCGGTGCGGCCGAATTCGGTGCCGCCGTGGGCGTGGCCGTGGATGGCGAGGGCGGCGCCGGCCGCGTCCACCGCCTCGGCGAGATCGTGGCAGCCCAGGCCCGGGTAGATCTTCGGGGGTTCGCCGGCCAGGGTGTCGACGACGGGGGAGAAGTGCATGAGGGCGATGCGGAGATCGGTGTCGAGGGATTCAAGGGCGGCGCGCAGGCGGGTGGCGTCGGCGGGACCGCGGCGGAAGCGGGTGCGGTGTTCGACGCTGCCCTCGGCGGGATTGCCCGGGTGGCCGGGAAATCCGCCGCTGCCGCCCATGACACCGGCGACACCCAGGCGAATCCCATTGACGGGCAGGGTGATCGCGGTGCCGTCGAGCATGTGGACGCCGATATCGCTGAGCCGCACCGAGATCCGGAAGGCGAGACGGCGGTCGTGATCGTGATTGCCCAGGACGGCGACCACCGGGACCGGCAGCTTCTCGATCTCGGCGCACAGCGCGTCGGTATCGCGCAGGGTGCCGCCATTGGTCAGATCACCGGCCAGCAGCAGCACATCCGCGTGTGCACCCAGTTCCAGCAGGGCGGGCCGGAATCGGCCGCGCATGCTCTCGCGCATGTGCAGATCGCCCACTGCCGCGATCCGGACGCGTCCGGCATCGCTCTCGCCACGGCCCATACCGTCAGCCAGCCACAGAACCTTCCTGGCTGTCAACGTTATTCGGGCCGTGGCTGGTGTTGGCTACTCGCCCAGGGGCTCCAGCCGCAGTGGGACGCCGATCCGGTTCCACAGGTTGATCTGCGCCGTCACCGCCACCAGACCCGCCCGCTGGCCCTCGTCGAAGTGCTTCTCCACGCCCGCCCAGATCTCGTCGCTCACCCCGCGCGGGCCGAGTTGCGTTGCGGCCTCGGCGTATTCCAGCGCGGCCTGCTCGGCCGGGGTGAAAAGTTCGGACTCCCGCCAGGCGTTGAGGTGCCAGAGCCGTCGCTCGGTCTCGCCCTCCTTGCGTGCCTCGGTGGAGTGCATGTCGATGCAGAACAGGCAGCCGTTGAGCTGCGAGACCCGGATCTTGACCAGTTCCCGCACGGTGGCGTCCAGGGGTCCGCGACGGATCGCGGTCTCCGCGGCGATCCAGGCCGTGTAGACCTCGGGGGCCGCCTGCTGCATGGCCAATCGCGACATGGTGTCGTCCTTTCCTCCGGTTCGTTTCCACCACCAAGGACGAGCCAGGGCCCGGGGACGTGACGGGTAGGCCGCTGTGGCCTCGATCACGCCAGTGTGGTGCTGCTCGCGGCCGGAGTTGCCGGCGGGTTCCCGGGCGGCGTCCAGGTGGACCGGTCGGCTCGCTCGGTCCGGAGGGTGGCGTTTGCCGTAATTGTGCGAAATACGGCGCGGCGGACAATAATCCGCACGTGGGAACAGTTCTGCTGATCGCGCTGGGTCTGCTGTGCTTCGTCACCGGACCCGCGTTGGCGCTGGTTATCGTGCTCGCCGTGCGAGGGTCGGCGCGGGGCGCCGCCGCCGCGCCCCGGTCCGGACACCGTGATGCCGGCCGGATACCCGTCGGCGTCGACCAGGGCCATCGCCGGTAGCCGGACGCCACGGGTTCACCTGCGCGACGACCGGGTTCCGGTGGATCCCCCAGGCGATCCACCGGAACCCGGCCGGACACCGGATCACCCCTGAACCGGTGCGCCGGAACCGCTACGGCCGCGTCATTGCGGCATAGCGGGCGATGTGTTGGTCGGTGGTGCCGAACTCGTACTGCACAGCGGTCAGGCGCTTGAAGAAGTGGCCGATGGCCAGCTCCTCGGTCATGCCCATGGCGCCGTGCAGCTGCACCGACTCCTGGCCGATGCGCCGGGCGGCGCGGCCGATGGTGGCCTTGGCGGCCGCGGCGGCGCGGGCCCGCTCGGGGGTGGGGGCGTTCAGTTTCAGGGTCACCAGATACGTTGCGGCCACGGCCTGTTCGAGCTCCAGCAGCATGTCCACCATGCGGTGCTGCAGCGCCTGGAAGCTGGCGATTGGCACGCCGAACTGCTGGCGCTGCTTGGTGTAGGCAACGGTGTCGGCGACGACCTTGCGCATGGCTCCGACCGCCTCCGCGCACACCGCCGCGATGGCCTCGTCCAGGGTGACGGCAATGGCCTCGCCCGCGTCCGCGAGCAGTAGGGCGTCGGCGGGCACGCGCAGGGCCCCGAAGGTCAGGTCCGCGGCCTGGCGCTCGTCGATGGTGCGGTACGGGCGCGCGGTGAGCCCGGCGGGCGGATGGGCGGCGTCGAAATCGACCACGAACAGCGCGATGCCGCCGTCCAGTCGCGCGGTCACCAGCAGGTGCGTGGCCAGCGGTGCGGAGGTCACCACCGTCTTCTCGCCGGTCAGCACCCAGTCGTCACCGTCGCGGACCGCGGTGGTCGCGACAGCGGTGTAGTCGTAGCCGGATTGCGGTTCCAGCGCGGCGAATCCGGTGACCACCTCGCCGGCGGCGATGCCCGTCAGCAGATCCTCGGCCCGCTTGCCGTCGGCGCGCCGCAGCAGGCCGCCGCCCACCACCACGGTGTCCACGTACGGTTCCAGCACCAGTGCCGCGCCCAGCGCCTCGGCGATGATCATGGTCTCGACCGGGCCGCCCCCGATGCCGCCCACCGACTCCGGCAGGCTCGCCCCGAGGATCCCGACCTCCTCGGCCAGCCCGCGCCACACCTCCGGCTGCCAGCCGGCCCCGGTGCGCGCCGCCGCGCGGCTGGGCTCGAGCGGATAGCGCGCCGCGAGGAACTCGGTGACCGTGTCGCGGAGCAGTTCTTGTTCGGCGGTGAAGGAGAAGTCCATGGCTACAGTCCCAGGGTGGCTTTGGCGATGATGTTGCGCTGAATCTCGTTGCTGCCGGCGTAGATCGAGCCGGCGCGGTCGTTGAAGTACCGCAGCGGGGCGACCGCCTGCCAGTCCGCGCCGGCGACGAAACCGTCGGCGGGCGGGGTGAAATCGGCGATCGGGCCGCCCGGCATGGTGGCGTGCGGCTGATAGGCGCGACCGCGCGGACCGGCAGCCTCCAGCGCGAGCTCGGTGAGCGCCTGGCTCAGCTCGGTGCCCAGGATCTTGATGGTGGATGCGGCCGGGCCCGGGTCCTTGCCGCTGGAAACCAGTGCGAGGGTGCGGTATTCGAGGACCTCGAGCACGTCCGCGCGCAGGCGGGTGTCGGCCAGCTTGGCGGCGAAGGCGGGGTCGTCGATGAGCGCGCCGCCGTTCGGGGCGACCTGCTCCGTGGCCGCCCGGGCGAGTTCCTCGGCCATGACCTGCAGGGCCGGGGCCGCCGCGCCGCCGCCGCGCTCGAAGTTGAGCAGGTACTTGGCGACGGTCCAGCCGTCGTCGATGGCGCCCAGCACGTTCGCCTGCGGCACCCGCACCTGGTCGAAGAACACCTGGTTCTGCACCTGCTCGCCGGAGGTCATGACCAGCGGGCGGATCTCGATGCCAGGTGTGCGCATGTCGATGAGCACGAAGGTGATGCCCTGCTGCTTCTTGGCCTGCCGGGAGGTGCGGACCAAGGCGAAGATCCAGTTGGCCTCGGTGGCGTGCGTGGTCCAGATCTTGGAGCCGGTGACGACCAGGTCCTCGCCGTCGGGTACCGCGGCCATGGTCAGCGAGGCCAGGTCCGAGCCCGCCTCGGGCTCCGAATAGCCCTGGCAGAAGAAGACGTCGCCGGTGAGGATGCGGGGCAGGAAGAAGTCCTTCTGCTCCGGGGTGCCGAAAGCCATGATGGCGTGCGAGACCATGCGAATTCCCATGGGGGACAGGTTCGGTGCGCCGGCCAGGGTGCATTCGCGGCCGAAGATGTAGTGCTGGGTCAGGCTCCAGTCGCAGCCGCCGTACCTGACCGGCCATGCCGGGGCGGCCCAGCCGCGCTCGTGCAGGATGGCCTGCCACTGCATGCTGGCCTCGTGGTCCGGGTAGACGCTGGTCGCCAACCGTCCGGCACGGCGAAGATCGTCGGTTAACTTTTCGTCGAGGAAGCTGCGCACTTCATCACGAAATGCCAGATCGGCAGGCGACCAGTCGAGGTCCACGATGACTCCTTGTCCGAGAACTGACACTAACCATCTCATCGCATCGCCCCTGCTGGCAAATGTGCTGGCACCCGCCTTCACTTTAATTTCTTGACATTCCATTGTGGAGGTTTATCCTAGATTTATGTTCCACTGTGGAACATATGGCAGCGTCCGATCGAGAGGATCGACATGGACATCACCACCGGCACCCGCGCCTCCGACGCCGAGCGCGCCCAGATCACCGACCTCCTCGGTCGCCACCTCTCCGATGGCCGCCTCGACCTGGCCGAATACAACGAGCGCCTCACCCGCGTCTACGCCACGGCCACCCGCGAAGACCTCCAACTGGTCCTCGGGGACCTCCCCAAACTGCCCAAGATCGGTGCGGCCCAGTCCATCTCCCGCACCCGCTTCCCCATCTGGCAGCGGATCGAAGGCAGCGCCTGGCTCGGCGTCGGCGTCCTCTGCCTGGTCATCTGGGCCGCAATCTCCCTCGCCGCAGGCGAATTCACCTACCCCTGGCCCATCTGGGTCATCGCCCCCTGGGGCGCAGTCCTCGCCTTCCGAGTTCTCATGGGCTGGGAATCCAACGCCTGGAACCGCTATCGCACCCACTGACCCGCCCCCTCGTCGACGTGTGACCCCCGTGTGTCAGCTGGCGAGTCACCATGAAACCGATTGCGGAGGAGTGGATGCGGCGTAGGTTGCCCGAATATGGCTGACCCGCCTAACAATCCGCACGACGCCTACTTCAGGCACGTCCTGGCCAAGCTCGCCAACGCTGCCGGAGAATTGCAGGCCGTGCTCCCGCCGGCCGTATCCGCCCGCGTGGACTGGGCCGCCCTGGAACTGCAGCCCTGCAGCTTCGTCACCCCGGAGCTCCGCTCCCGCTTCAGCGACCTCCTGTTCCGCACCCGCCTGGCCGGCCACGACGCCTTCATCTACGTCCTGGTCGAACAGAATTGGTCTGCGCCCTGACGTACATTCTCAGTGTCGGTGAAATCAGCGAATCCGATCTCGGATCCGTAATTGAACAACTTGGACCCCAGGCCAAGGAGGCCGTCATGACGACAGCAGATCGTCTCCGCGCCGAAGGCGAGGTCAAAGGGCGCATCAAAGAGCGCGCTGAGATGCTGATCGAGCAACTGTCACTCGAGTTCGGCGCTTTGCCTTCTCAGATCATCGCCACCGTCCACACTGCGGATCTGGACCGGCTGCGGGCATGGGCTACGCGTGCGCGTACTGCGGGCAGCCTCGATGAGATCTTTCAGAAGTGAGGGTCCCTGTCCCGACGCCAGTGAGATCATGGTGACAACCGCAGACCGCCTCCGCTCCGAAGGCCGTGTCGAGGGAGGCGCCGAGCTACTGATTCAGCAGTTTTCATTGAAATATGGTGCGTTGCCCGAGGAGGTCGTGACGACGGTGCGCACTGCGGATCCAGCGCGGTTGCGGATTCTGGCCGAGCGAATCCTGACTGCGGCCACCTTCGACGAGGTGCTCGAGGATTAGTGTGCCGCCCTTTCAATTGGGAAGGGCGGCACACTAATCGGTTCTCAGCTTGGTTCGTGCGCGCCCTACAGGGGTGAGAGGTAAGTACGGAGGGCGGTGGCGAACCAGGTGAACGTAGGGCCGAGGTCGGGGAGTGGGGGCCAGCCGTTGATGGTGGCGACGAGGTGCCAATAACGTTCTACGCGTGGATCGTTGGCGATTTCGAGGCGGTCGAGGATCCATTCGCGGAGGGCGCGATTGTCGGGTCTGGTGAAGGTTTCGGCGTAGCGGGTTGCCAGACTGTCGATGACGGCGACCGCGGCGGGGCTTTGGGGGGCGATGCCGTCGGCCAGGGCGCGGCCGACCTCGTCGCGGACGGCTTCGGTGAGGGCGTGGTGGAGGCCGGTGTCGTCGCCTGCGGCGCGTTCCTTGGCCTGGTAGTCGGCCATGCGGCGGACCGCGGCTCGGAAGTCGTTGTCCTGCACCAGGTCCACCAGATCCATCCAGGCGCCGACCTGGTCGGGGGTGGGGTCGTCGGGGAGTTCCGGCATGGTGGAACGGAGTAGGTCGAGGACGGCGGGGTTGCCGTCGACCGCGCCGAAGGTGTCGTCGATGAAGTCGTGGACGATACGGTCGCGTTCGGCTTCGGACAGCTGGACCAACTTGTGCATGAATTCCATCTCCTTTTCGTCCGATCCCCGTTTGGCCACCGCGCGCAGGACGGCGCGGCGCAGGCGCAGCAGCCGGATCTGTACGTCCACCGCCTCGGCGTGCGCGGTCGCGACCTCGGTCAGGGAGGTTTCGCGGGACAGCACGCGCCGCACGGTCGCCAGGTCCATGCCCAGTTCGCGCAGGGTGCGTACCAGTTCCAGGCACGCCACGGCCTCGATGTCGTACAGCCGGTAGCCGCCGGGGCTGTACATGGTCGCCGGAACGATCCCCTTGTCGGAGTAGAACCGAATGGTCTTGACCGTCAGGCCGGTGCGTTCGGCCAGCGCCCCGATCGTGTAGAGCGTTTCGTCGTCCATGCGTCTACCTTGGTGCTTCCCCTTGGTGGAGACTCAAGTCCTGGTGTCCGGCATACTCGGGGCAATCCTGGCGGAGCGGGTAGTCTGAGCCGCTGTGCACCTGAAGAGTCTGACGCTGAAGGGGTTCAAGTCCTTCGCGTCCGCGACGACGTTGCGATTCGAACCGGGGATCACCTGTGTGGTCGGGCCCAATGGGTCGGGGAAGTCGAACGTCGTCGACGCGCTCACCTGGGTGATGGGTGAGCAGGGCGCGAAAGCCCTACGGGGCGGGAAGATGCAGGACGTCATCTTCGCCGGTACCGCGGGCCGCGCCCCGCTCGGTCGTGCCGAAGTCACGCTGACCATCGACAACTCCGACGGCGTGCTGCCCATCGAGTACTCCGAGGTGTCCATTACCCGCCGCATGTTCCGCGATGGCGCGGGCGAGTACGAGATCAACGGAAACTCTTGCCGGCTCATGGATGTCCAGGAGCTGCTCAGTGACTCCGGCATCGGCCGGGAAATGCACGTCATCGTCGGTCAGGGCCAGCTGTCGGCGATTCTGGAATCGCGGCCGGAGGATCGGCGGGCCTTCATCGAGGAGGCCGCGGGCGTGCTCAAGCACCGGCGGCGCAAGGAGAAGGCGGTCCGCAAGCTGGACGCCATGCAGGCCAACCTGGCCCGCCTCACGGACCTCACCACCGAATTGCGCAGGCAGTTGAAGCCGCTGGGCCGGCAGGCCGAGGTGGCCCGCCGCGCCGCGACCGTCCAGTCCGAACTCCGCGACGCCCGATTGCGCCTGGCCGCCGACGATCTGGTGAGCCGCCGCCGCGAACTGGAGAGCCAGCAGAGCAAGGAGGCCTACGCCCGCGAACAGCAGGTCAATATGCAGGCCGAGCTGGACGCCGCCAATGCCGCACTGGCCCAGCAGGAATTCGAGCTCGCCAAGCTCACCCCCAGCGCCGAGGCCGCCGCACAGACCTGGTTCCAGCTGTCCGCTTTGACCGAACGCGTCAATGCCACTATCCGTATTGCCCGCGATCGCGCCCGCAACCTCACCATCGAGCAACCCGCCGGCGCCGGCCGCGACCCGGAACAGCTGGAGCGCGAGGCGGATCGGGTCGAAGCCGAAGAGGCCGAGCTGCGCGAAGCCGTCGAAATGGCCAGCGAAACCCTGGAAGCCGCCCGCGAGCAACTGCACGAACGCGAGCAGGCCGCCAAGGCCGCCGAACAGGCCCACCTGGCCGCCGTCCGCGCCATCGCCGACCGCCGCGAGGGCCTGGTCCGCCTGTCCGGCCAGGTCGACACCCTGCGCATCCGCGCCCAGTCCGTGGACGGCGAGATCGCGCGCATGTCCACCGCCCTCGCCGAGGCCCGCCGCCGCGGCGAGGACGCGAACGCCGAATTCGAGGCCGTGCAGGGCGAATTGAGCGAACTCGACGCGGGCGAGGAAGGCCTCGACCACTCCTACGAGCACGCCGCCCAGGCCCTCGCCCTGGTCGACCAGCGCGTCACCGAACTGCGCGAGAAGGACCGCGAGGCCGGCAAACGCGTCGCCTCGCTGACCGCTCGCATCGAGGCCCTCACCATGGGCCTGCGCCGCAAGGACGGCGCGGCCTGGCTGCTCGAGCACCGCACCGACGGCCTGCTCGGTCCGCTGTCCGGGTTGATCCGGGTGCACGGCGGTTTCGAGTCCGCGGTCGCCGCTGCACTGGGCCCGCTGGCCGACGCCGTCGCCGCCGACACCGGGCCCTCGGCCCACGCCGCCGTGCACGCGCTCAAGGAATCCGACGGCGGCCGCGCCGCCATCGTCTATGCCGACGTCACCGATCACCCTGTGGCACCGGCGGATTCGCGACTACCGGCCGCCGCGCGCTGGCTCACCGAGGTCGTGGACTGTCCCGCCGACCTGCGCGGCGCCATCGCCGCCCTCACCGCCGGCATCGCCGTCACCGACGATCTCGCCGCCGCCGCCCGGGTCCTCGCCGAGCGCCCGGAACTGCGCGTGGTCACCCGTGACGGCGACCTCACCGGTAGCGGCTGGCTGCTCGGCGGCTCCGACCGCGCCCCCAGCCAGCTCGAGGTACAGGCCGACATCGATTCCGCCAAGGACGAATTGGTCTCCTGGCAGCGCACGGCCGAGGAACTCGAGGCCGCGCTGGCGGGCGCGCTCGCCGAGCAGTCCGACCGCAAGGAGGCGGTCGACCACGCCCTGCTCGCCCTGCACGAATCCGATCAGGCCCTGGTCGCCATCTACGAGCGCCTGGGCCGCCTCGGCCACGCCGCCCGCACCGCCAAGCGCGAATGCGACCGCCTGCTGGCCCAGCGCGACGATGCCGAAACCGGCCGCGAGGACACGCTTTCCAAGCTGGCCGACCTCGAGGACCGGCTGCGCAACGCCGAACTCGAGCAGGCCGAGATGGATCCGGAGGCCGCCGGCGCCGAGACCGCGGGGTACGCCCGCGAGGAGGCCGCCGCCGCCCTCGCCGAGGCCCGCTCGATGGAGGTCGAGGCCCGCCTGGCCGTCCGCACCGCCGAGGAACGCGCGGAATCGGTACGCGGCAAAGCGGATTCGCTGCGCCGTGCGGCCCGTGCCGAACGTGAGACCCGTGCCCGCGTCGAACGCGCCCAGGCCGCCCGCCGCCAGGCCGCCGCCGTCGCCGCCGTGGTCGCGGAGTCCGCGGAACGGGTGGCCGCCGAACTCGAGCAGGTGGTCGGCCAGGCCGCCACCCGCCGCGACGAATTGGTGCGCCGCCGTAGCGAATTCGCGGCCCAGGTCGAGCAGACCAAGGAACGCTCACGCGCCCTCACCACCCAGCTCACCCAGCTCACCGACGCCGTGCATCGCGACGAGGTCGCCCGCGCCCAGGCCGCGTTGCGTATCGAACAGGTCGAGACCACCATCTCCGAACAGTTCGGCATCAGCCTCGACGACCTCATCGCCGAATACGGCCCGGACGTCCCCATGCCGCCCACCGCGCTGGAGATGATGGAGTACGAGCAGGCCCGCGACCGCGGCGAAGCCGTCAGCGCACCCCAGCCCATGCCCTACGACCGCGCCACCCAGGAGCGCCGCGCCAAGCGCGCCGAGAAGGACCTCACCACCCTGGGCAAGGTGAATCCCCTGGCGCTGGAGGAGTTCGCGGCCCTCGAGGAGCGCTACACCTTCCTCAACACCCAACTCGACGACGTCAAGAAGGCCCGCCAGGACCTGCTCGACGTGGTTGCCGAGGTGGACGAGCGCATCCTGCAGGTTTTCACCGAGGCCTACGAGGACGTCGAGCGCGAATTCACCGGCGTCTTCGGCCGCCTGTTCCCTGGCGGTGAGGGGCGGCTGCTGCTCACCGATCCCAGCGACATGCTCACCACCGGCGTCGAGGTGGAGGCTCGCCCGCCGGGCAAGAAGGTCAAGCGGCTGTCACTGCTCTCCGGTGGCGAGAAGTCCCTTGCGGCAGTGGCTTTCCTGGTGTCGATCTTCCGGGCACGCCCCTCCCCGTTCTATGTCATGGACGAGGTCGAGGCGGCGCTGGACGACACCAACCTGCGCCGGCTCATCGGTCTGTTCGAGCAGCTGCGTGAGAAGAGCCAGCTCATCGTCATCACCCACCAGAAGCCGACCATGGAGATCGCCGACGCGCTCTACGGCGTCAGCATGCGCGGCGACGGCATCACGCAGGTGATCTCGCAGCGCATGCGCGGGGAGAATCTGGTCGGCGCGACACCGTGACCCAGGGATGACCGTGGCGGCGGTGTCCCGGTGAGCGGGATTGCGTTGCGGGGCAAAGTGAAACGCCTGCGCGTCGCATGGGCGAGGCATTAGCGTCCGGCCCCATGAGACGCTCCATCGCCATACTGGCCGCCGGCATCGCCGTCGGCCTGGTCGCCCCGCTCCCGGTCGCCCTGGCCGACTCCGGATCCTCCGCACTCGGATCCGGATCGGCCTCCGGCTCGGGCACCGGCTCACTGTCCGGTTCCGGCGGCAGCAACAGCAACCTGCCGCCCTACAGCCAGTGGATCGGCGATATCACCCCGATCGCCGCCGACGCGCAGACCTACCTCACCACCGCGCTGCCCGGAACCACCAAGCCCGCCATCGTCTTCGACGTCGACAACACCGTGCTCGAGACGACCTACCATCCCGGCCCGATAATTCCGGCCATCCAGCCGATACTGAAGCTGGCGCAGTGGGCGAAAAGCCAAGGCGCGTCCATCATCTTCGTGACCGGCCGGCCCGCGGTCATGAACTTCTACACCCAGATCAACCTGACCACCGTCGGCTACCCGGTGGACGGGCTCTACGGCGGCGGCCTCACCACCGGCTCCAGCGGCGCGGGCGCTCTCGCCGACTACAAGACCGCCACCCGCATCTCCATCGAGGCCCAGGGCTACACGATCGTCGCCAATATCGGCAACAGCGCCTCCGACCTGTCCGGCGGCCATGCCCTGAAGACCTTCAAGCTGCCCGACTACAACGGCGCCCTGCCGTGACCTACCGAGTCCCGTGACCGCGGGAGAGGAGGCTTCGGTCCTCCTCGCCCGTGGTTCTCACCCATCCAGCAGCGACTTCAGCCGCGCCGCACCGGTTTCGGCGAGCCACCTGTCGAAAGTCCGCAAACCGGGGTGGATTTCACGCAGCGCGGGAATGTCGGCGTGCCAGCCCTGGCCCTGCCGCGACAACCGCCAGACCGCCCCGACCTCGGGCCCCATGGCATCGGCCTCGGCCTCGGTGCCCTCCAGATATCGCACCGTGTGCCCGGTAGCGGCCGTGATGGCCGCCGCCGCGGCGGGCATGGTCGGATCGTCACCGGCCAACTCCAGGACCCGGCCGTGGAATCGGGCCGGATCCTCGAAGGCCAGTTGCGCGAACACGGCGATATCGTCGAGGGCGATGGACTGCACCGGCCGGTCCGCCGGGAACAGATGCTTGTGCACGCCATCGTTGATGCCGTCCACCGGGAAGCCCTGCATGAAGTAGTTCTCCATGAAGCGGGCCGGGCGCAGGATCGTCCAGTGCAGACCACTGGACTGCAGCGCCTCCTCCACCCGCCGCTTGCCCTGCGCACCCCACTTGCCGTCCTCGGTGAGGGAGGCGACGGTGGTGAACACGACGAACTCCACCCCGGCGGCACGCGCCGCCGCGATGAATCGCGTGCCGCGCTCGACCTCCAATTCGGTGTCCCAGCCGTTCGGGCCGAAGGTCGCGGGCGGCACCAGGAATGCCGCGCCCACGCCGGACAGCGCCGGGGCGAGGGACTCGGGAGCGTCGAAGTCCCCGACGGCCAGTTGCGCACCTGCCGCCGCGAGTTCCTGTGCCGCAGGCGATTCCGGATCACGTACCAGCGCCCGCACCGCCCGGCCGGAGGCGAGCAGCCGGCGCGCAGTGGCCCCGCCCTGCTTGCCGGTCGCTCCGGTCACCAGCACCAGATCATTGCGAGAAGGCTCGATCGGATCATTACGAGAAGACATCGTCACCCGTTCGTTCGGTAGTATTCGGGTCGATCGACCCGAATACCGACGCTAGAACCGCCCGTTTCCGTTGGCCACCACCGGAAAGGACCCGCGTAACGAAATGTCCGCACCCGCCCTGTCCCACGCGGAACCGACCCTGTCCCACGACAGGCCCACCCCGAACACCCGGTCCGACGCGCGCCGCAATCGCGCTCTGGTGCTGGCCGCGGCACAGCGCGCCCTCGCCGAGGGCGGCGTCGCGGTGTCACTGGCCGAGGTGGCCCGCCGCGCGGGCGTCGGCGCGGGCACCGTCTACCGGCACTTCCCCACCAAAACCGCACTGCTGGAAGCGGTCATGCAGCAGCGCATCGACCGCCTCACCGCTGTCGCGCACCGCCTGCGGGACGCGCCCGACCCGGGCCGGGCCTTCTTCGCGTTCTGCACCGAGGTCATCACCTCCGCCCACCGCAACCAGGCCGTCTGCGACCTGGCCGCCAATGATGGCTGGCCCCGCGAACTGGTGCAGGACGCGGGCGCCCGCTTCCACGCCGCCTTCGACGATCTGCTGATCGCCGCGCAGCGCGCCGGTGCGGTGCGCCCCGATCTCGCCCTCTCCGACGTGCTGGCCCTGTTCACGGGATGCGTTGCCATCCAACGCCTCAGCCCGGGTAACGAACTGTCCCGCCCCACCGCCCTGGTCCTGGACTCCATGCGCGCCCGGCACGCGCCCGGCACCGTAACGAAACTCCGGAACCCGCCCGCGACCCGTGACGAAACCATCGCTCGTGACGAAACACCCCACTGCCCGATCTGCGCCACCCCGATCCACCCGACCGGCACCGGCCGCCCGGCCCGCTACTGCTCCGCCGCCTGCCGTCAGAAGGCTCATCGCCGTCGCCACGCCGCCCCCGCATGAGCTCCTGATCATTCCCTCCTTGAAAGCCGTTGGGGCACTTCGTGACCTGGGTGTGTCCGAACGGATGCGAAGGTGTGACGAGGCGGGTGCGGAGGCGAAAAATACTGGTAGAAGGCCATATCCGGTGTCTTCGTATGGACCCGCATTGGGCCAGTGGGGAAGTACGCTCCCTGCGTGGTTTGGGTGTCGGCCGCGACGTTCGGTGTCGCATGGTGGCTCGGTTTGTATCTACTGGCGCGGGATCCGCGAAAGCCGTTGTTACGCAGGGCTGCCATCGGGTTGCTGGCGTTCGCCGCGGCGGTGGTGGCGGATCGGCTGGCCGGCGGCAGCTCCTGGTTCGATGGTCTGCGGATCGTGCTGGTGTGCGCGCCCGTGCTGGCCTTCAGTGGAGTCTTCGTGCGGCTGCTGCCCCTCGGCGCCGTCGAGCGCGTGGACCGCTGGTGGCGGATCGGGCTGCTGCCGCTGTGCGCACTACTGGCCATGCCCGCCGCGGGCGGCTTCCTGCCCGCCGGATACCTGCTCGGCGCGCTCACGCTGCTGGCGCTGCTCGGCACCATGCTCGGGATGCTGGGACAGCACGCCGAATGGTCCGAGGATTCGCGGCGGTCGGCGGGCGGCCTGCTCACCATCGGCGCGCTGCTGCTCGGGCTCAGCGCGGCCCTGATCCTGTTGGGGCTCAATGTCCTGCCGCGTACGGCCATGCTGTCGGTGATCGCGGCCGACCTGGTGGTGCTGGGCCTGGGCATCGCCGTGGTGGACGCCTACGACGAGGGCGAGGCGCTGCGCGCCGACATGACCCACTCGCTGGTGGTCTCGGCGGCCACCGCGGCCGTCTTCGGCGGTCAGGCCGCGCTCGCACTCGCCCTGGCCGGTGAGCGCCCCGCCCTGATCGCCCTGTTCTTCGGCGCCGTCGCCGGCTCCATCACCCTGCAGGTCCTCAACGGCCCCCTGCACGCCGGCGCCGACCGCGTGGCCTTCGCCTCGGACCCGCAGCTGTGTGCGGCCCGCGTCGAATTGCGCAGCGCCACAGAGGCATTGCTGCGCAAGGGTAGCGACGACGAGCTGCGCACCGGCGGGTGAGCCGACTGCGGCAGGGTCTCAGAGCAGGTCGCTGACGTCGTCGGGGACGTCGACGGCGTACTTGCGCAGGGTTTCCATGGGCACCACTTCGAGGGCGTTCTCGTGGGTGGCCGCCAGCACCACCGGCGCGGCCACCCCGTCCTCGTGGGCGTGCAGCCAGCGCACGGCCACCACGCACCACCTGTCGCCCGGCTGCAGGCCCGGGAAGTTGTTCTCGGGCCGCGGAGTGACGAGGTCGTTGCCGATCGACTTCTGGTGCTCCAGGAATTCCGCCGTCACCACGGTGCAGACGGTGTGGCTGCCCAAATCCTCGGGACCGGTGCTGCAGCATCCGTCCCGGTAGAAGCCGGTGAGAGGATCGGTGCCACACTCCTCCAGCGGTCCCCCAAGCACATTTCGATCGGTCACGTCGCCGATCCTATTGTCTCGGTGTCGCATTCGCCGCTCCTTCCGCACTGTGGCACGTTCTAGAGCAGACCGGTTGGTAGCTGCTGGGATTTCCAGGCCCCGCCCCGGCGTGTCTCCGCATCACACGGCATAGCCGTGTGATAGGCGACACTGCTCCCCGACACGTCGGTAGGTATGTGAATCCGGCAATACAAGTGCCTCTGAAAGGATGGGGGTGTGACGACTGCTGAACTGTGGATTCTCATCGCCGCGATCGCGGCGGTGCTGCTCGTGGCGCTGGTGGCCGGTTATGCCCTGAACAAGCGTCGCCGGATCTCGCTGACCCCGGAGGTCACCGAGACCAAGGAGGTGACCGACCGGTCCGGCGGATATCAGGCCTCGAGCGGATTCAACTTCAGCCAGGGCAGCGGCACCGCCGAGCGCGAGAAGGCGCCCGCCGGCAAACCCAGGCCGCAGCCGCTCCCGCCCGAACGCACGGACGACGAGGGGCAGCCGCACGTCGGCGACGACGCCGCCGTCCCGCGTGACGCCGCCAAACGCAGCATCACCAATGTCCGCCTCCCCGACCCGGTCCAGGGCCCCGAGCTCGCTCCGCCCGCCGAGCCCGTCACGCCCGCCGAGCCCGTCACGCCCGCAGAGCCCGTCGACACCGAATCCGCCCCGGCCGCCGAGGCCGCCAGTGCGGGTGATGTGGCCACCCAGTCGGCCGAGAGCGCCGAGGACAGTGCCCGAGCCGCGGCCGTCGAGGCCGCCGGGCAGGCCGGTGAGACCGCGGCCGGCACGGCCGCCGGGGATGTCGTCGAGCAGCCCGCCTCGGAAGAGGCCGCCGCCGAGGAGGCCGCGGAGGCCGCCGTCGCCGCCGCCGAGGTGGCCGCCGCCGCCGAGGCCGCCATTGCCGCACACGCGGGCGCGCCTGCCGCCGCGCCCGCAACCGCTCCCCTGGCCGAGGCTTCGGCCCCGGCCATCGCCGAGATCGAGCCCACGGCGGGCCGCCTGATCCGGCTGCGCGGTCGCCTGTCCCGCTCCCAGAACGCCGTCGGCAAGTCACTGCTCGGTCTGCTGGGCGGTGGCGATCTGGACGAGGACTCCTGGGAGGAGATCGAGGACACCCTGGTCATGGCCGACCTGGGTACCGCCAGCACCGCCGCCATCGTGGAGCGGTTGCGCCAGGAGATGGCCGCCCGCAGCATCCGCACCGCCGCCGACGCGCGCGCCCTGCTGCGCGAGGTGCTCGTCGACGCGCTACGACCCGAGCTGGATCGTTCCATCCGTGCCCTACCGCACGCCGATCACCCGTCGATTCTGCTGGTCGTGGGTGTGAACGGCACCGGAAAGACCACCACCACGGGCAAATTGGCGCGGGTGCTGGTGGCCGACGGCCGCCGCGTGCTGCTGGGCGCGGCCGATACCTTCCGCGCCGCGGCCGCCGATCAGCTGCAGACCTGGGGTGAGCGCGTCGGCGCGGAGACCGTGCGCGGCAAGGAGGGCGCGGATCCCGCGGCCGTCGCCTTCGACGCGGTGTCGGCCGGCATCGATCGCGGCGTGGACGTGGTGCTCATCGACACCGCGGGTCGCCTGCACACCAAGACCGGCCTGATGGACGAGCTGGGCAAGGTCAAGCGCGTGGTCGAGAAGAAGGCCGCGGTTGACGAGGTCATCCTGGTGCTCGATTCCACGGTCGGCCAGAACGGCCTGATGCAGGCACGGGTCTTCGCCGACGTCGTGGACATCACCGGTGTCGCGCTGACCAAGCTGGACGGAACCGCCAAGGGCGGCATCGTCTTCCAGGTGCAGCATGAGCTGGGCGTTCCGGTCAAACTGGTCGGTTTGGGAGAGGGCGCCGACGACCTCGCACCCTTCGAACCGGGCGCCTTCGTCGACGCCCTGCTCGGCTAACGGCTACTGAACAGCGCCGATACCGAAATCAACATCATCCTCACCATGTCGCCGTAACAGCGGTGCGGTTCCGGAAACGTGACCGCAACACTGCAAGCTCACCCGTTCACCTACGCGAAACGCCGCAGGATCACGGCTGAAACACCGACTGGTGAATCTCATTGCAGGCTTATTCGCAGGTTGCTGCGGGGCCAGAGATGAGGAGGACAAAAGGTGGCGTACCCCATCGTTGATTTGCCGAACACCGGCGACACGGCCTGGATGTTGGCGAGTTCAGCACTGGTGCTTTTGATGACCCCTGGGCTCGCGTTCTTCTACGGCGGTATGGTCCGTAGCAAGAACGTGCTCAACATGATCATGATGAGCGTCAGTGCCATGGGCATCGTCGGCGTGCTGTGGGCGATCTACGGATTCTCGGCATCGTTCGGCAACAACAAGTTCGGACTGATCGGCAACCCGAAGCAATTCTTCGGTCTCAAGGGCCTGATCGGTCCCGACGCGGTGTCGGATCCCGATCCGACCAAGGTCGTCGGTATCCCGCTGGCCGGCAACACCCACATCCCGATGACCGTGTTCGTGGCATTCCAGCTGATGTTCGCGATCATCACCGTCGCCCTGATCTCCGGCGCGGTCGCCGATCGCCTGAAGTTCGGCGCCTGGGCGCTGTTCGCCGCGGTCTGGGCCACCGTCGTCTACTTCCCGGTCGCGCACTGGGTCTTCGACGGCAACGCCACCGATTCCGACGGCAATGTCATCCACGAGGGTGGCTGGATCCTGAACAAGCTGCACGTGATCGACTTCGCCGGTGGTACCGCCGTCCACATCAATGCCGGTGCCGCGGGTCTGGCGCTGTGCCTCGTCCTCGGCAAGCGCAAGGGCTGGCCGAAGACCCCGATGCGTCCGCACAACCTGCCCTTCGTCATGCTCGGCGCCGGTCTGCTGTGGTTCGGCTGGTTCGGCTTCAACGCCGGTTCGGCGCTGTCCTCCAACGGCACCGCGGGTTCGACCTTCCTGACCACCACTTTCGCGACCTGTGCCGCCATGCTGGCCTGGCTGCTCGTGGAGAAGATCCGTGACGGCCACGCCACCTCGCTGGGCGCCGCGTCCGGCCTCGTCGCGGGTCTGGTCGCCATCACCCCGTCCTGCTCCTCGGTGAACGTGCTGGGCGCGCTGGCCATCGGCGCGGTCGCCGGCGCCGCCTGTGCCCTGGCCGTGGGCCTGAAGTTCAAGCTGGGCTTCGACGACTCGCTCGACGTGGTGGGCGTCCACCTGGTCGGCGGCATCATCGGCACCCTGATGGTCGGCCTGGTGGCCACCAAGGAGGCGCCGGCCGGTGTCGCGGGTCTGTTCTACGGCGGCGGTTTCAACCAGCTGTGGCGTCAGGCCGTGGGAGCCGGTGTGGTGCTTGCCTTCTCGTTCATCATGACGCTGATCATCGCCTTCGCCATCAAGTTCACGATCGGCCTCCGCGCTACGGAGGAAGAGGAGTTCGTGGGCATGGACGAGTCGGATCACGCTGAAACGGCATACGATTTCGCTGCTGTGGGTGGTGCGGCGCGCACCGCCGCCGTCAAGGAGGCATGACGAAAATGAAACTGATCACTGCGATCGTGAAGCCGTTCACCCTGGAGGACGTGAAGACCGGCCTGGAGCAGGCGGGCGTGCTCGGCATGACCGTCAGCGAGGTTCAGGGTTACGGCCGCCAGAAGGGCCACACCGAGGTCTACCGCGGTGCGGAGTACTCCGTCGACTTCGTCCCGAAGGTTCGGGTCGAGGTGGTCGTGGACGACGCCTCCGTCGACAAGGTCGTCGAGGTCATCGTGGAAGCCGCCCGCACCGGCAAGATCGGTGACGGCAAGGTCTGGGTAACCCCGGTCGACGCCATCGTCCGGGTGCGCACCGGCGAACGCGGTTCCGACGCTCTGTAGGCGGTAACCGGAGCAGCGGAACCAGTGGCGGCCCCGGCCACCGTCGGTGTCGAACCGGCGGTGGCGGGGCCGCCCCCATGTGCGGCGACAAACTGAATTCAGATGGGTGGTGGGTTGTGGGTTTCCAGCAGGAACGCGACGACAGAACCGAGGCCGAGACGGTTTCCGGCGGAGCCTCGGACCTGGTCCGGGCCCGCAACCAACTGCTCGCCGAGCACAGCGCCAACGGCCGCTCGGCCCGTCTGGACCCCGAGGCGCTGCGGGAAGCGCTGGTGGATCTCTACGAACTGTGGCTGACCACCAAGAGCCACGAGGTCGGCATCACCGCCGACAGCGGGCTCGCACTCGTCGCCGTGGGCGGACTGGGCCGCCGGGAAATGCTGCCCTACTCCGATCTGGATCTGGTGCTGCTCTACGACGACATCGACCCGCAGCGGGTCGCCGAGGTCGCCGATCACCTCTGGTATCCGCTGTGGGACGCCCACATCAAGCTCGATCACAGCGTGCGCACCGTCCCGCAGGCGTTGCGCGTGGCCGCCGACGATCTCACCGCCGCCCTCGGCATGCTCGAGGCCCGGCACATCGTTGGCGACGACGGTCTGAGCAACCTGCTCATCAGCGGCGTGCGCCGGGACTGGCGCGCCGGAATCCGGTCCCGCTTCGACGCCCTGATCGAGCAGGCCCAAACCCGCTGGCGCAGAAGCGGAGACGTCGCGCACCGCGCCGAGCCCGATATCAAGAACGGGCGCGGCGGGCTGCGGGACATCCAGCTGCTGGACGCTCTCGCCATCGCACAACTGACCGACGCCATGCCGGGGCTCGGTCCGGATGTGCCCGGTGGCGGGTTGCAGCAGGCGCATCGCCGCCTGCTGGACGTCCGCACCGAGCTGCATCGGGTGGCGGGCCGGGCCCGCGACCAGTTGCGGGCCCAGGATGCCGACGAGATCGGGGCAGCCCTGCGTATCGGGGATCGCTTCGATCTGGCCCGCACGCTCAGTGATGCGGCCCGCACGGTGAGCTACTCCACCGATGTCGGGCTGCGGACCGCAGGGAACGCGCTGCCTCGGCGCGGGCTCGCGCGCTTGCGCCGCGCCCCGGTACGCCGACCACTCGATGAGGGGGTGGTCGAACACTCCGGGGAGGTGGTGCTCGCCCGCGATGCCCGGCCGCAGCGCGATCCCGGGCTGATCCTGCGGGTGGCCGCGGCCTCGGCGCAGACCGGGCTGCCGATGTCGGCGACCACGCTCAACCGGCTCGGTGAGGACGCGCCCGAGCTACGCGAGCCGTGGCCCAAGGAAGCCCTCAACGACCTGCTGGTCCTGCTGGGCACGGGCCGCGGCGCCGTCGACGCCGTGGAGGCGCTGGACCGGACGGGCCTGTGGGGCAGGCTCTTTCCGGAATGGGGTGTGGTGCGCGACCTGCCGCCGCGCGATGCCATGCACACCTGGACCGTGGACCGTCACCTCATGGAGACCGTCGCCCAGGCGGGGGCGCTGTCCACCCGGGTCGCCCGCCCGGACCTGCTGCTACTGGGCGCGCTGCTGCACGATATCGGCAAGGGCCGCACCGAGGATCACAGCGTGGTCGGCGCGGAGCTGGCCGTCTCCATCGGAAATCGCCTGGGGCTGTGGCCTTCCGACGTGCAGACGCTCGCGGGCGTGGTGCGGCACCACCTGCTGCTGCCCGACACGGCCACGCGGCGCGACATCACCGATTCCGACACCGTGAAGATGGTGATCGACGCCCTCGATGGTGACCCGCAGTTGCTGGAACTGCTGCACGCCCTGGCCGAGGCCGACGCGCTGGCCACCGGGCCCGGCGTGTGGAACGACTGGAAGGCCTCGCTCATCGGCGATCTCGTGCGCAACTGCCGCACGGCCATGGCGGGCGACGCCCTGCCCGAGCCCACCCCGATTCCCGACGAGCTGCGCGCCCGCGCGGAATCCGGTGGCGTGTACGTGGATCTGAAGCCGGGGGAGAACCGCTACCACCATGTGGTCACCGTGGTCGCGCCCGACAATCCGGGTCTGCTCTCCGATGCGGCGGGCGTGCTGGCCGTGCACTCGCTGCGGGTGTTGTCGGCCGAACTCGCCAGTGTGGGCGCCTCGGCCATCGATACCTTCGTCGTGGCACCGCGTTTCGGTGATCCGCCGGATCCGGGCCTGCTGCGCCAGGAACTGATTCGCGCCATCAACGGCGATCTGGATCTGGCCTCGGTGCTGGCCCGCAAGGAGCGCGATGCGGGCGGCACACAGCCGAGTCCGTTCGCGCGGGCGCGGCCGCGGGTGTTCTGGCACGAGACCGCCGATCCGGGCCGGGTGTTGCTGGAATTGCGTGCCGAGGATCGCATCGGGTTGCTGAGCCGGTTGGCCGCGGCGCTGGCCGAGGCCGGGGTGAATGTCTGCTGGGCGAAGGTGGTGACCATGGGTTCGGCGGTCATCGACTCGTTCTGCCTGGATCTGGGCGCTACCGACACGCCCGGGCGGCGCGCGGAGGTCGAGGCGGCGATGCTGGCGGTGGTGCCGCCGCAACAACCGAAGAAACCTCTCGAATCGGACAGCTGAATCGGATCTTCCAGACGTTTCCCCATTGTTCGCCAGGAACTGGGATTAACTGGCAAACCGCACGTTTGCCAGTTAATTAGAATGTTGCAGATAATTTGCTGTAATACCGGTCGGGTGATCGGAGTCACACCCTAATATTCGCGTGCAAGGTCGATCCGGAGGTCCCAAGCTGTCGCGAGCATGAGGGGAGCAGGTCGGTGGCAATCGAAGTCGTGTCCGCATCGATGATGACCAGCGATTTGACCGCACACATCGCCCGCTGCGTCGGCGGCGATCGCTGGGTGGTCTCCTGGCTGCCGGGGCGTACCCTCAGCGGCCAGCAGGCGGTGACCGCGATGACCATCGCGTCCACCGTCGCCGACCAGGGGCCCTCCGACGCCGAATGGGCGTTGCTCGACGGGCTGGCCCTCGAACTGGGCCTCACCGCCCGCGAGGCGGTCGGCATGGTCGCCACCGAGAACCATGATCTGCGCCGGCCCGGCCCACGTCCCCGCTCGCTGGAATAGCCGCCGGAACCGCTTGGCGTGCCGCCTCGTTCGCGCAGGTCCGAGCCTGGCGCAACGGCATCACGCGGATCCCACTACCCTGGTATCTCGAGTGACGTCCCTCGAGATCAGGAGCATCGGTGTTCGAATCCCTTTCCGACCGGTTGGCCGGTGCCCTCAAGGATCTGCGTGGCAAGGGACGCCTGTCGCCGGCGGACATCGACGCGACCGCCCGCGAGATCCGGCTGGCGCTGCTCGAAGCCGACGTGGCGCTGCCCGTGGTCCGCGGCTTCATCGCCAAGATCAAGGAGCGGGCCAAGGGCGCCGAGGTCTCCGGCGCCCTGAATCCGGCGCAGCAGGTCGTCAAGATCGTCAACGAGGAGCTCATCAATATCCTCGGCGGCGAGACCCGGCGGGTGCGGCTGGCCAAGAACCCGCCGACCGTCATCATGCTGGCCGGTCTGCAGGGTGCCGGTAAGACCACCCTCGCGGGCAAGCTCGCCAAATGGCTGAAGGGACAGGGGCATACGCCGCTGCTGGTGGCCTGTGACCTGCAGCGTCCCGGCGCGGTCACCCAGCTGCAGGTGGTCGGCGAGCGGGCCGGGGTGCCGGTCTTCGCGCCGCATCCGGGCACCTCCATCGGCGGCGGCGAGAACCCGCTGGGCGTATCGGCCTCCGACCCGATCGACGTGGCGCGTGCCGGTATCGAAGAGGCGAATGCCAAGCAGTACGACGTGGTCATCGTCGACACCGCCGGTCGCCTCGGCATCGACGAGGAGCTCATGCGGCAGGCCGCGGGCATCCGCGACGCCGTCAACCCCGACGAGACTCTGTTCGTCCTCGACGCCATGATCGGTCAGGACGCGGTCGCCACCGCCGAGGCCTTCCGCGACGGTGTCGGCTTCACCGGTGTCGTGCTGACCAAGCTCGACGGCGACGCCCGCGGTGGCGCGGCCCTGTCGGTGCGTGAAATCACCGGCCAGCCCATCCTTTTCGCCTCCACCGGCGAGAAGCTCGAGGACTTCGACGTCTTCCACCCCGACCGCATGGCCAGCCGCATCCTCGGCATGGGTGACCTGCTCACCCTGATCGAGCAGGCCGAACAGGTCTACGACGCCAAGCAGGCCGAGGAGGCCGCCCGCAAGATCGGCTCGGGTGAGCTCACCCTCGAGGACTTCCTCGAGCAGATGCTGGCCATCCGCAAGATGGGCCCGATCGGCAATCTGCTGGGCATGCTGCCCGGCGCGGGGCAGATGAAGGACGTGCTGGCCCAGGTCGACGACAAGCAACTCGACCGGGTGCAGGCCATCATCCGCGGCATGACCCCCGCCGAGCGCGCCAACCCGAAGATCATCAATGCCTCCCGCCGCCTGCGCATCGCCAATGGCTCGGGCGTCTCGGTGACCGATGTCAACCAGCTGGTCGACCGGTTCTTCGAGGCCAGGAAGATGATGGGCGCGATGTCCCGGCAGTTCGGCCTGCCGGGCGCAGGCCGTGGCGGCAAGACCAACAAGAAGGGCAAGAAGGGCAAGAAGGGCGGACGCGGCCCGACCCCGCCGAAGGTGCGCGGCGGCTTCCCCGGCATGCCCGGCCTCCCGGGCGGCATGCCCGCCGGTATGCCCGACCTCTCCAACCTCCCCGCCGGTCTCAACGAACTCCCGCCGGGCCTGGAAGGTTTCGACCTGTCGAAGCTGAACTTCCCCAAGAACTGATCCGCTCGAACCTGATTCGGCCCCGCCCCACCCGGGCGGGGCCGAATTGCGGTCCCGGCCAAGGGTGATCGTGCGGTCCTGCCAGGGTGATGCGGGTGGGCGCTCGGTCGTGCGCGGGATCGGGTCCGAAGGCTCGGGTCACGTATCCGGCCAGGCGGTCGACGTAGTCGGCGCCGGCGGGTTCGCGGGTGAGCATGGCGCGGAAGCGGATCGGCGCGATGAGCAGTTCCAGGGCCATCCGCGTGTCGGTGCCGGTCGGGAGTTCACCGCGCTCGGCGGCGCGGGCGCGGATCGGTCCCACGAGGCGATAGCGCTCGGCCCAGAAGCGTGCGCCGTGGGTCACGCCGTGCAGTGGCCGGAATTATCGGTACGGTTCCTGCGTGACCACTTGGTGTCCTCCGACGCGGCAGAACCGGTGATGCGATGACCGAACCCACCCCGCTCCCGCGCCTGCGCCGCACCCTCGACCGCGGCCGGCGGCGCATCCTCCGCCAGATCGACACCGGCGGCGGGTGGACGACGGTCGGCGAATCCGATGGCGGCGCAGCCGATCTCGTGCCCTCGGCCTGGACCGAGGAGTTCGAGCTGGCCCGCTACGAGCGCCTGGACCTCGCCGACGGGGCCACGGTGCTGCCGGTGTGCCCGGCCTCGTTCCGGGACTTCATGCTCTACGAGAAGCATGCCGTCGACGCCGCGCGCGGGATGGCCCGCCGGTTCCTGCCGGCCGGATACCGGCTCGGGCAGGCGTTCGAGACGCTCACCCGCCGGACGTTCCCGGCCTACCGGCCGCACCGGCTCTGGTACGCCCAGCCCATCTACTACCTGTCCAATGCCCTGACCATCGTGCCCTCGGGTGTCCCGATCGCGCCGCCCGCCTACAGTCGCGCCCTGGATTTCGAGCTCGAACTCGGGGTGGTGCTGGGCGCTCCGTTGCGCGACGCATCGCCGGAGCAGGCGCTGGCCGCGGTCGCGGCGGTGGTGGTCGTCAACGACTTCTCGGCGCGGGATGTGCAATTGGCGGAAATGCGGTCGGGTTTCGGCCCGCAGAAGTCCAAGCATTTCGTCAGCTCGATGTCCGCGACAGCGGTCGCCGGTGCGGCGGTGGCCAACCGGCTCGATCGGCTCACGGCCACGGTGGCGATCAATGGGGAAACGGTGTCCCGCACCGGCACCGAGGGCATGCGCTTCTCGCTCGGTGAGGCCATCGCACATGTCTCGCGCTCCGAGCAGCTGTATCCGGGTGAGCTGCTGGCCACGGGCACCCTGCCCGGTGGCAGCGGCATGGAGGTGGGCCGATGGCTGGCTCCCGGCGACGAACTGCGCCTGGAGATCGACGGCATCGGCGTCATCGAACATCGAATCCTGCCCTGATCGACCACCGAATCCAACACTGAGGACAGGTACGTGAAAATCGACCAGGTCTCCGATTCCGTCTACGTCGTCGCGGGCACGAACGTCAATTGGGCGTTGGTCAGTGACGAGCGCGGTGTGACCGTCGTGGACGCCGGATATCCCGCCGACACCGAGTCGCTGCTGAGCTCGGTGCACCAGATCGGGCGCGAGCTCGGCGATATCGCCGCGGTCCTGCTGACGCATGCGCACCTCGATCACATGGGTGCGATTCCGACCCTGGTCGAACGCCTGGGCGTGCCGGTCTACACCGGCGCCGAGGAGGTTCGGCACGCCAAACGTGAGTACCTGCAGCAGATCACGCCCGTGGACATGGTGCGGCAGTTGCGGACTCGGCGCGGGGCGGTCTGGGTGGCGCAGACCCTGCGCGCCTGCGTCGGTCACATCGGCATGACCGTGCCTACCGCGGAATCCGCGGACGCCGACACCCTGGCGGCGCTGCCCGGTGGTTTCGTCGAGGTGCCGACGCCGGGTCACACCAACGGTCACACCGCGTATCTGATGCCGTCGGAGGGTGTGCTGTTCTCCGGTGACGCCCTGGTCACCGGTCACCCCCTCGCGCTCGAAACCGGTCTGCAACTTCTTCCGAGCGTGTTCAACCACGATGAGGCGGGGACGCTCGCGAGCGCCCGCGCGCTCTGCACGCTGGAGGCCGGGATTCTGGTTCCCGGGCATGGGCTGCCGGTCCGGAAGGACCTGTCGAGCCTGCTGGGTGATTTCGGCCGGTCGTGATCGCCGCGGGGGCGGCGGTCGTGGCCGGGGACGGCTGGTCGAGGGAGACGGGCGTGGCCTGGGCCGTGGCGCCGACCGTGGTGACGGTCGCGCCGATCGCCAACGCGGCGACAGTCAGGCGAATTCGGTTGCGGGCGAACAACGATGACATGGGTCGAGCCTCCATCAAGGTGATGTGCGACCCAATCGTGAACGGATACTGAGAATCACATGCTTCAAATTTTGAAGGCCACGGGGGACAGGTGCATGCGCAGGGTGCCGCAGGCGCAGCGGGTATAGCTGACGATGCCCTCGGAGGTGCGGTGGCGCGAAAGCACTTGGAAGGGTTGGGCTGTGGGCCAGCCGCAGTGGCGGCACGGTCGGTCCGATCGGGTCATGAGGCCAGTCTTCGCGGGGGCGGTAGTCTCGGTCCATCGAAAGTTTTCGTAGCGAATCGTTCGGAATTGCCACATGATCGATCCTCGGTTGCAGGCCCTGCGGGTACTGCGTGAGCACGGCACGGTGACCGCGGCCGCGGCGGCACTGCATCTGACGCCGTCCACGGTGTCGCAGCAGCTGCGTGGCCTGGCCCGGGAGCTGGATGTCGAACTGCTCGAGCAGGTGGGGCGCAGGGTGCAGTTGACGGCCGCGGGGCACGCGCTGCTGCGGCACGCGGATCTGCTTGCGGCACAGGCGGAGAGCGCACGGGCGGAGCTGGCGGCGCACCGGGCGGGCATCGCGGGGGTGTTGCGGATCAGTGCGATGCCGACAGCCCTCGCGGCCCTGGTGGCGCCGGCCGCCGCCCGGCTGCGGGACGCGAATCCGGGGCTGACCGTGGAACTGATCGAGGACGAGAGCGCCCACTGCTTCGAAACCCTGTTGGTCGGGGACAGTGATATCGGGATAGTGCTGCCCGCACCCAGCAGCCCCGCGCCCGACGACCTGCGTTTCGAGCAGCGCCCGCTGCTGGCCGAGCCGGTGGATCTGCTTGTGCCCGTGGGCCATTCGCTCGCCGGGCGCGACAGCGTCGCCCTGACCGAGGCGGCGGCCGAGCCGTGGATCACCGGACGTGCGCGCATCACCCATCGCCTGGTCGTGTCGGCCGCCTGCGCCGCCGCCGGGTTCACACCCCGAATCACCGGGCAGGCGGTCGATTTCCCGGGTGTGGCGGCCATGGTGGCGCACGGGTTCGGGGTGAGTCTGGTGCCCCGGCTCGCGTTCCTGCCGCCGGAGCTGGCGGTGGTGCGCGTCCCGCTGCACGACGATCCGGTCCCGGTCCGCCGTCACCTGTCCGCGGTGCGACGGGGCAGCGCCGAGCATCCGGTGATCGCGGCCGGCCTGGACGCCATTCGCGAGGTGTGCCGGGAGCGCACCGATATCACCGTGCTCGACGACTGATGCGATAGTGGACCCGGATTCGCGTCGAGAGATACCGTCCCAGGCGAGGAGGTGGGCATGCGATTGCATTTCCGCGGCGTGGTCCTACCCGACGACGAAGTCCGCGACCTCTGGGTGCGCGACGGTCTGATCTCCGCCGAGCCGATTCCCGGCGCCGACACCGTGCACGCCTCCGGCTGGATCGTGCCCGGCCTGGTCGACGCCCACTGCCACGTGGGCATCAAATACGGCGGCGGACACGAGGATTCGGCGGGCGCGATCGCCCAGGCCGAGGTCGAGCGCGACGCGGGTGCCTTGCTGCTGCGCGATGCGGGCTCACCCATCGACACCCGTTTCATCGACGATCGTGACGACCTCCCCCGCATCATTCGCGCGGGCCGCCACATTGCCCGACCCCGGCGCTACATCCGCGAACTCGGCATCGAACTCGACGACGAGCGCGATCTCCCCGAGATCATCGCCGAGCAGGCCCGGCGCGGCGACGGCTGGGTCAAGATCATCGGTGACTGGATCGACCGCGCGATCGGCGACCTCGCCCCACTGTGGTCCGACGACATCCTGAAGGCCGCCATCGATGCCGCCCACGGCGAGGGCGCCCGCGTCACCGCCCACGTCTTCGGCGAGGACGCCCTGCCCGGCCTGCTGAACGCCGGCATCGACTGCATCGAGCACGGCACCGGCCTCACCGACGACACCATCGCCCTGATGGCCGCCCACGGCACCGCCCTGGTCCCCACCCTCGTCAATATCGACACCTTCCCCGGAATCGCCGACAGCGCAACCAAATTCCCTGGCTACGCCGCCCACATGCGAGACCTGCACCGCCGCTCCCGCACCACTGTCGCCAAGGCCCACGAGGCCGGCGTCCCCATCTACACCGGCACCGACGCCGGCGGCTCCATCCGCCACGGCCGCATCGCCGACGAGATCGCCGCCCTGGCCGGCGCGGGCTTCACCCCGCACAACGCCCTCGGGGCCTCGTCCTGGCACGCCCGCACCTGGCTCGGCCGCCCGGGCATCGAACCCGGCGCCCCCGCCGATTTCGTTGTGTACCAGGAAGACCCACGCGAGAACCTGGCCGCACTCTCCACCCCCGCCTGGGTGGTATTGCGCGGCCGCGTCCATGACCGCCGCGACCCGGTCACCACCCACCGCTGAGCTGTCGAGCGACAATGTCTGCCCCGCTGGCACCGCCGTCAGCCTGACCGACAACCCGGGCACCACCATCGGCGCCACGATCCGCATGCGCCGCAGGTGAGGGCCCGGTCGGACGGTTCTGGCGATTCGGCTGCGCAACCAAAGTGAATCGGTCATGCTTCAGACGTTTGTTGTTCAACCTGATGAGGAGATGACCGTGGGGTCTATCGAAGCCCTGGCGATCGACGTATTGGCCGGACTGATCGTGAAGCTGCTGACGTCCGGGAGCTCCGGGCCGGGCCCGGTTCAGCAGTAGGCTCTTCGTGAGACGCAGCCCATCGGGGTCGTACCCGGTGGGCTGTGGTGTTTCCGGGGCCGGGTCGGGGCGATTTCTCCGGGCCGCCGGTGCTCTGGCAGAATGGACGACCGTCCTCATCGAGGACAGTGTCAGCCCGTCTCCGGTTCCGTACCGCGCGGCGGTCACAGCACTTGACGCAAAACCGGGTCCACCTCGTGTGGGCTGCTGAATTGCGACGTGACCAACCATTTGAAAGGCATCAGCTCATGGCTGTTCGTATCAAGCTGACCCGTATGGGCAAGATCCGCAACCCGCAGTACCGCGTCGTCATCGCCGACGCCCGTACTCGTCGTGACGGCCGCGCCATCGAGTCCATCGGCAAGTACCACCCGAAGGAAGAGCCGTCGCTCATCGAGATCGACTCGGAGCGCGCTCAGTACTGGCTGGGCGTCGGCGCGCAGCCGACCGAGCCGGTGAAGCGTCTGCTGGAGATCACCGGCGACTGGCAGAAGTTCAAGGGCCTGCCGGGCGCCGAGGGCACCCTGAAGACCAAGGCCCCGAAGCCGTCCAAGCTGGACCTGTTCAACGCCGCGCTGGCTGCCGCCGAGAACGAGCCGGTCGCCGAGGCCGTCACCCCGAAGAAGAAGGCCGCCAAGAAGGACGAGGCCGCCGAGGCCGAGGCCACCACCGAAGCCGCCGAGTAGCCGTGAGCGAGCGCAGCGAGCGAACCAACGGCACGGCCGCCTCGGCGGTCATGCCGGAGCCGAGCGCTAGCGAGGTGGAGGCATGAGCGCCGTTGTCGCCGACGCCGTCGAGCACCTGGTGCGCGGCATCGTCGCCAATCCCGACGCCGTCCACGTCGAGCTGATCACCAGCCGACGTGGCCGGACCGTCGAGGTGCACGTGCATCCGGATGATCTGGGCAAGGTGATCGGTCGTGGCGGTCGTACCGCGACCGCCCTGCGCACCCTGGTCGCCGGGATCGGCGGTAAGGGCATTCGCGTCGACGTGGTCGACACGGATCAGTAGATGGAACTGGTCGTCGGGCGGGTCGCCAAATCGCACGGTGTGCGTGGCGAACTCGTCGTGGAAGTCCGTACCGACGAGCCGGAACTGCGGTTCGCGCCCGGCAGCGTCCTGAAGGGGAAGCTGCCGCGCGCGAAGCAGACGCAGGAATTCGAAGTGGAGTCGGTCCGGGAGCACTCGGGCCGGCTTCTCCTGCGTCTGGACGGCGTCGCCGACCGCACGGCCGCGGATGCGTTGCGGGGCATGCTGTTCGTGGTGGACTCCGCGGATCTGCCGCCGTCGGAGGACCCGGACGAGTACTACGATCACGAACTCGAGGGCCTGCGCGTCGAACTCGGCGACGGCACCGCAGTCGGCACCGTCAACGAGGTGCTGCATTCCGCTGCGGGAGAACTGCTTTCGATCAAGGCCGGGGACGCGTTCCCGCCCGCGGGCCGGGAGATCCTGGTGCCGTTCGTGCTGGCCATGGTGCCGACGGTGTCGGTCGCCGACGGCCTGATCGTCATCGACCCGCCCGAGGGCCTGCTGGACCCGGAGTAGCGCCGTGCGAATCGACGTAATCACGATCTTCCCCGAATACCTCGAGCCGATGCGAGCGGCCTTGCTGGGCAAGGCGATCGACAAGGGTCTGCTCGAGGTGGAGGTGCACGACCTGCGCCGCTGGACCCACGATGTCCACAAGTCGGTGGACGACACCCCGTACGGCGGCGGGCCGGGCATGGTCATGAAGCCGACCGTGTGGGGCGACGCCCTCGACGAGGTGTGCCCGGACGACGCGCTCCTGGTGGTGCCGACTCCGGCGGGCGTCCCGTTCACGCAGGAGACCGCGCAACGGTGGTCCGCCGAACAGCGCATCGTGTTCGCCTGCGGCCGTTACGAGGGCATCGACCAGCGCGTCTTCGACGATGCCGCGCGCCGGGTGCGTGTCGAAGAGGTCAGTATCGGCGACTACGTGCTCATCGGCGGCGAGGCCGCCGTGCTGGTCATGACCGAGGCGTTCGTCCGGCTGATCCCGGGCGTCCTCGGCAATCAGCAATCCCACGAACAGGATTCGTTCTCCGACGGTCTGCTGGAAGGCCCCTCCTACACCCGGCCGGTGTCCTGGCGCGGCCTCGACGTCCCCGAAATCCTGTTGTCCGGCAACCACGCCAAGATAGCCGGGTGGCGGCACGAACAGTCGTTGCGCCGCACGGCCGAACGCAGGCCCGACCTCCTACCGGATAACCTGGGCCATGCCTGAAGGAGAGTCGGTCATGCGTGAAACCAGAGGATTTCTCAGCGCGACGCTGGCCGGACTGGCCCTGTTCGCCGCGATGTTCAGCGGCGGCAAGGCGGTCGCGGACAACCTCGATGCGCTCTTCCTGAGTCACCTGGGTGACCAGACCGTCGCGTCGCCCGGCTACGAGGACACCGCGGACGGGCAGCGCCTGATCGCGGAGGGCAAGGACATCTGCGCCCGGCTGCGCGCGGGCACTCCGGTCGTGGCGACCGACGAGTGGGGTTACGAGCAAACGCTCATCCGCGCCGCCGTCACCGTCTACTGCCCCGAATTCAAGGCATCCCCAAGGGATTTCGGCTGAGCCCGCTCAGCGCTCGGCCGGTATGACCGCGTAGCTGTCGCCCGGGCCCGCGACCAGGACACCCCACGGCGCCGAACAGACGTGGGCGTTCGGAACGTCCAGATTCATGGTGAGGGCAGGCTTTTCACCCGCAGCCGTCGGGCCGCGACCGAGCACCACGGCGCGGTGGCCGTTCTTCGGGTCGTGGGCGATCAGCCGTGCCCTGTGGTCCGTGCTCTGCCGAATGCGCGTGAAAACCGCATTGCCGCTGCTCACGTCGGCGTGCGGCGGCGGTTCCGGCTCGCTGTCGCGGGGATGGTGACCGAATCGTGAGTGGGCCTTGCACCGGGTGTCGGGTGGCGGCGGTAGTGTCTGCGGGCGTGACGACAGCCTCCGAAACCGTCAGCGCAGCATCCGCAGGTGCCGCATCCACGGGTGCAGCGAGCACCGAGAGCACCGTCCGCCTCGCCAGCGTCGGCCGGCGTATCGCCGACGAGCTGGGGGTGCGCGAGGAGCAGGTGCGCTCCGCCGTCGAACTGCTGGACGCCGGGTCGACCGTGCCGTTCATCGCCCGCTACCGCAAGGAAGTCACCGGCGGGCTCGACGATGCGCAGCTACGAACTCTCGACGAGCGCCTGAGCTACCTGCGTGAACTCGACGAGCGCCGGGGCTCGATCATCGAATCCATCCGTGGTCAGGGCAAATTGGACGAGGCCCTGCACGCGCAGATCATGCTCGCCGAGACCAAGGCCCGCCTCGAGGACATCTACCTGCCCTACAAGCCCAAGCGGCGCACCAAGGCGCAGATCGCACGCGAGGCCGGGCACGAGCCCGTGGCCGACGCACTGCTGACCGACCCGACCACCGATCCCGCGCAGTACAATGCCGAACAGCTCGACGGCGCGCGGGCCATCCTGGTGGAGCGTTTCGCCGAGGACGCCGACCTGGTCGGTGAACTGCGCGAGCTCATGTGGGAACGCGGACAGGTCACCTCGTCCGTGCGCGCCGGCAAGGAGGAGGCGGGCGCGAAGTTCGCCGATTACTTCGAATTCTCCGAGCCCTTCAGCAAGCTGCCCTCGCACCGCATCCTGGCGCTGCTGCGCGGCGAGAAGGAAGAGGTGCTCAACCTGCACCTGGAACCCGACACCGAGGAGCTCGAAGACGGGCAGCGCTCGATCTACGAGGGCCGCATCGCCGTCAAGTTCGGCATCGCCGATCAGGGCCGCGCCGCCGACTCCTGGCTGCTGGATACCGTGCGCTGGGCGTGGCGGACCAAGCTGCAGGTCAGCATGGGCATCGACACTCGAATGCGGTTGCGGCAGTCCGCCGAACGTGATGCCGTCGATGTGTTCGCGGCCAACCTGCGCGACCTGCTGCTCGCGGCGCCCGCCGGTACCCGCACCACGATGGGCCTGGACCCGGGCTACCGCACCGGCGTGAAGGTGGCCGTGGTGGACTCGACCGGTAAGGCGGTCGCGACCGAGGTCATCTATCCGCACAAGCCGCAGGGCCAGACCGAGAAGTCGCTCGCGGTGCTCGGCGCGCTGGTCGCCCGCTTCAATGTCGAGCTCATCGCCATCGGCAACGGCACCGCCTCCCGCGAGACCGACGCCCTTGCCGCCGAACTGATTTCGCGCATCCCCGAGAACAAGCCCACCAAGATCGTGGTCTCCGAGGCGGGCGCGTCGGTGTACTCGGCCTCCGCCTACGCCTCGCAGGAACTGCCGGACATGGATGTCTCGCTGCGCGGTGCGGTCTCCATCGCCCGCCGCCTGCAGGACCCGCTCGCCGAACTGGTGAAGATCGACCCGAAGTCCATCGGCGTCGGCCAGTACCAGCACGATGTATCCGAGACGCTGCTGGCCCGCTCGCTGGGCGCGGTCGTCGAGGACGCGGTGAACGCGGTCGGCGTCGACGTCAACACCGCCTCGGTGCCGTTGCTGTCCCGCGTGTCCGGCATCTCCGGCTCGGTCGCGGAAAGCATTGTGGCGCACCGCGACGCCAACGGCCCGTTCCGCAGCCGCGCGGCCCTCAAGGATGTGCCGCGCCTGGGCCCCAAGGCCTTCGAGCAGTGCGCGGGCTTCCTGCGCATCCGTGGCGGCGACGATCCGCTCGACACCTCCGCCGTGCACCCCGAGGCCTACCCGGTGGTCCGTCGCATCCTCGACTCCAGCGGCCGCGGCATTCAGGAGATCATCGGCAACACCTCGGCCCTGCGCGCGCTGCGTCCGGCCGACTTCACCGACGAGCAGTTCGGTGTCCCCACCGTCACCGACATCATCTCCGAGCTCGAGAAGCCCGGCCGCGACCCCCGCCCCGAATTCAAGACCGCGGAATTCGCCGCGGGCATCGAGAAGGTCGCCGACCTGAAGCCCGGCATGGTGCTCGAGGGCGTCGTCACCAATGTGGCCGCCTTCGGCGCCTTCATCGACATCGGCGTCCACCAGGACGGCCTGGTCCACGTCTCGGCCATGTCCCACAACTTCGTCAAGGACCCCCGCGAGGTCGTGAAGTCCGGCGACGTCGTCAAGGTCAAGGTCCTCGAGGTCGACGTCCAGCGCCAGCGCATCGGCCTGTCCCTGCGCCTCGACGACGAGCCCGGAAACGCCAAGTCCGACCGCGCCGACCGCGGCCCGCGCAACAACCAGGGCGGCGGCCAGCGCGGCGGCAACCGCCAGGGCGGCCAGGGTGGCCAGCGCCAGGGCGGTCAACGTCAGAGTGGCGGCAACCGCAACCAGCCCGCCCCCAGCGGTTCGATGGCCGACGCCCTCCGCCGCGCCGGCTTCGGTCGCTGACCAGCCGATCCCGAACCACCCGTCCGGCCGCACCCCACCGGGTCCGGCCGGACGGCCGTTTCCGAACTCGGACCGACACGGCAACCGCACCCAGAAGATGGTCTCTCGGGGGTCCGGGCACTGCCGCCCGCGACCGGTCCCAGGGTGGCTCACGCGATCGGGCTGCCGCCGCACCGCTTCCCATGGCCGTAGGCTGACGTCGCTGCCGTCGTGACTGCACCGCGAACGCGGGATCTCCCCGGGCGCACACGGCGACGCGGCTAGCTCAGCGGAGAGCCGACTCGGTGCAGGGTGCCGTCGGGGTCGACGTAGCCGAATTCCCTTAGGCCGTAATCGGTGTCGACCGGGGTGGTGAGGCGGCCGGGCAGGTCTGCGGCGGCCCACTCGGCGTGCAGCGCGTCGGCGTCGGAGACATAGAGGTAGATGGCCGCGGCGGTGCGTTTCGGGTCGTGTTCGTCCCACTCGGTGAGGTGCAGGGATACGCGCCCGCGGTCGGCGAAGCCGTAGCGGGCGTCGCCCTCGTAGGCGTGGACACTGAAACCGAGGCGGCGATACCGGGCCAGGGCGGCGTCGAGGTCGAGGACCGGGATCACGGGGGCGACGCCCTCGAAGGCGATGTCGTCCGGCATGGAAGCTCCGAAGAATGAAGACGCCGAGGCGGTCCCGGTTCGGGGGCGCCTCGGCGTGCTCGTGGTGGGTTACTCGACGCCGAGGGAGACCTCGGTGGATTTGATGAGGACCTTGACTGGCGTGCCGTCGGCGAGACCCAGATCGTCCGCGGCGTCGCGCGTGATGGAGGAGGTGATCTCGTCACCGCCGGCGAGGCGGATGCGTACCACCGCCATGGCCTCGCCGCGGGTGACCTGGGTGACTGTTCCATCGAGTTGGTTTCGTGTGCTCAGTCGCATGGTGGTGAGCCTAGTCACCCGTGGTCGCCGTTTCGATGGTGGCTGGAAGGTTGCTCTATCACGTTGCGATCGAATGTGATCTTTCCGTGTGGGTCGGCGGCGCGGGTAGCGTGGCGGGGGTTGGCGTTCGCACGAGGGTTTCGGAGGCGACACGGGCATGCGCTTGCATCGGTGGTGGGAAGATGTCGTGGTGGCGCACGGCAGATTGCCATTGGCATGTCTGCTTCTCGGGTTCATCGTGGGGTTCCTGCTGATCCGAATCAGCGTGCGGCTTATCCGCAAACAGGTGCGCTGGTGGCCGGGCAATGTGCGGGCCGGGGACGTGCACATCCACCACATGGTGTTCGGGGTGATCCTGGTGCTCGGCTCCGGCATGGGGTTCGTGACGCTGTATCAGAGCAGCGTCGGCGTGATCAGTGCGCTGGCCGCGGTCTTCGGGCTCGGCGCGGCGCTGGTACTCGACGAGTTCGCGCTCATCTACTACCTGCGCGACGTGTACTGGGAGGAGCAGGGCCGCACGTCGGTCGATGCGGTGTTCGTGGCCCTTGCCGTGACCGGGCTGCTGCTGCTCGGTTTCCATCCGCTGTGGTTGCTGGACATCGGCAATATCCGTGATCTCCGGACCGATCAGAATGTGCCAGAGCGGCTGTTCACGATCGTGTTCGCGTTCGGGAATCTGCTGCTGGCGGCCATGGTCATTGCCAAGGGCAAGATTTGGACCGGTCTGTTCGGAATGTTCTTCCCGCCGCTGCTGGTCATCGGCGCGCTGCGGCTGAGCCGCCCGGGCGCACCCTGGGCGCGCTGGCGCTACGCCGCCGGCTCGGGCCTCATGCGGCGTGCGGTGCGGCGCGAGCGCCGCTATCGCCGCCCGGTGATCCGGGCCAAGATCTTCGTGCAGGACCTGCTGGCGGGCAAGCCCGATGCCGCGCACGTGCTCCGCGCCGCCGAGGAGGAGCTGGCCCGGACCGTGGTCCCGGCCCCGCCCGCGCCGCCCTCGGCCCACCTGCACCTCCTTCCCGGGCGCAAGCACGTGGATCAGCCCTTCGAGCCCAAGTCCGTGGAGCGTCCCCCGGAATCGGTAGATAGCCAATGAGTTGCTGACTCTCGGTCGGCGTGCCAGTGTTGACCCATGGGCTACGTTGTCGGCGACTACCTGCTCGATCGGCTCCGGGAACTCGGCGTCACCGAAATCTTCGGCGTCCCCGGCGATTTCAATCTGCAGTTCCTCGACCATGTCATCGCCCACCCCGGCATCCGCTGGATCGGCAGCGCCAACGAGCTGAACGCCGGCTACGCCGCCGACGGCTACGCCCGCCTGCGCGGTATCGGCGCGGTCGTCACCACCTACGGCGTGGGCGAGCTGAGTGCGGTCAACGCCATCGCGGGCAGCTACGCCGAGCATGTGCCCGTGGTGCACATCGTCGGTGTGCCCGCCAAGGACGTCCAGGCCGGTCACCGCGTCATCCACCACACTCTCGGCGACGGCGACTTCCACCACTTCCGCCGCATCGCCGCCGAGGTCACCTGTGCGCAGGCCGATCTCGGCGCGGCCGACGCCTGCCAGGAGATCGACCGGGTGCTGAATTCGGTTCGCGTGCACCGCCGTCCGGGGTATCTCATGCTGGCCACGGATACCGCGCGGGTGGAGGTGTCCCCGCCCGCGACGCCGCTGGCGCCGCCCGCCGACTTCTCGAGTAAGGGCGCGCGGGCAGCCTTCGCGCAGGCGGCACGCGAATTTCTCGGCGGCCGTCGGGTGACCGTCCTCGCGGACATCTTCGTGGACCGGGTCGGAGCTACCGACCGGTTGCGTTCCCTGGTCGGCCCGACCCCGGGACAACCGCACGGACTCCCACACGCGACCCTGGCCTGGGGCAAGACCGTGGTCGACGAATCCGCCCGGAACTTCCTCGGCGTCTACACCGGCGCGGCCTCCCCGCCGCAGCTACGTGCCGCCGTCGAGGACGCCGACCGCCTGGTGACGGTCGGAGTCCAGTACACCGACAGCATCACCGCGGGTTTCAGCCACCGCATCGACCCGCACCGCACCCTCGATATCGGTCCCGAGCGCACGGTGATCGGGGGCGTCGACGCCTTCGCGCCCCTGTCGCTCACCGCGGCCCTGGAGATCCTCACCGAGCTCGCCCCCGAATTCGCCGGTCCCGCACCGGTTCCCGCCCCGGCGACCGCCGCACCGGACGCCCCGCTCGCCGTGGACGCCCCGCTCACCCAGGCCGCCCTCTGGCCCCTGGTCGCGGCAGCGCTGGGCAACAGCAACATTGTCGTGGCCGACCAGGGCTCGGCCTTCTTCGGCCTGGCCACGCTCCGCATGCCGACCGGCATCACCTTTCTCGGCCAGCCGCTGTGGGGCTCGATCGGCTATGCCCTCCCGGCCGCCCTCGGCGCGGGCATCGCCTGCCCGAACCGTCGCGCGGTCCTCGTCATCGGCGATGGCGCGGCCCAGCTTTCGATCCAAGAGCTGGGCACCTGGATCCGCGAGCAGGTGAACGGCGTGATCATCCTGGTCGACAACAACGGCTATGCCATCGAACGCGCCATCCACGGTCCGGCCGCCCCGTACAACGACATCGCCCCGTGGCGCTGGCTCGAACTCCCGCACGCCTTCGGCGGCGACGCCGAGTCCGTCCTCACCCTCCGCGCGACCACGGTCGGCGAGCTGCAACACTGTCTGACAGCCGCGACGGACGAGCAGGACCGACTGGTGTTCCTGCAGGTGGTCACCGGCACCACCGACTACCCGCCGCTGGTCTCGGACCTCGCCGCCGCCCTCACCCCCGCGAATACCCGCACGTAGGGGCCGATTAACCGCACGATCCCCGCGTCTGGCACAATGCTCAGGTTGCTTTGGACGCTCTGCGCCCGGGCACCGCCCAAATATCCGGAGCACGAACCGGTAGAGCACCCTCCCCGGGTAGCCGCCAGGTTCCTCTGTTCGCGCGAACTCCAATAAGGACGGACATGAACACCCTCGACTTCGTCGACGCAAGCTCGCTGCGCAGCGACATCCCGGACTTCCGCCCGGGTGACACGGTCAACGTGCACGTGAAGGTTATCGAAGGCAACAAGGAGCGCATCCAGGTCTTCAAGGGCGTCGTCATCCGCCGCCAGAACGGTGGCATCCGCGAGACCTTCACCGTGCGCAAGGTTTCGTTCGGTGTCGGCGTGGAGCGCACCTTCCCGGTGCACAGCCCCAACCTGGACAAGATCGAGGTCGTGACCCGCGGTGACGTGCGTCGCGCCAAGCTGTACTACCTGCGCGATCTGCGCGGCAAGGCCGCCAAGATCAAGGAAAAGCGCTGAAGTAGTCGCAGCTCCCGCTGAGCCGGTGGACGGTTCGGCGCAGGAACGGCAGTCGGCTCGCCGACAACGAGTAGCCCGGCACCGCATGGTTCTTCGCGGTGCCGGGCTACTCTGTTCCGGTGGCAGACGAGAGCGAGTCGGTGACGAAGTCCGGGTCGGGCGATGGCAATGGGGCGGAGACGCCCGAGGCCCCCGGGACCCCCCAGCCGAAGCCGAAGAAGAAGCAACGCCCGTTCTGGCAGGAACTGCCCATCCTGATCGGTTTCGCGGCGCTGATCGTGGCGCTGCTGGTGACCTTCATCGGCCGGCCCTACGTCATTCCCTCGCAGTCCATGGAACCCACCCTGCACGGCTGCGCGGGATGCACCGGCGACCGCATCTATGTCGAGAAGCTGAGCTACTACTTCGGCGATCCCGAGCCGGGTGACGTGGTGGTGTTCGTCGGCCCGACCAGCTCGTGGAACAGCCACTACAAGTCGATCCGCTCCTCCACCACCGTGGTGCGCGGGGTGCAGAACTTCCTGTCCTTCTTCGGCCTGGTGCCGCCGGACGAGAACGATCTGGTGAAGCGGGTCATCGCCACGGGTGGGCAATCGGTCAAATGCTGTGACGCGCAAGGCCGGATCCTGGTCAAGGACGACAGCCCCGGCGCCGACTGGAAGCCACTCGACGAGCCGTACGTGAAGTTCAACAACCCCTTCGACGCCCAGCACCCGGACGTGCAGTTCAACGCGGGCGGCCGGGCCTTCCCCGAGATCAAGGTGCCCGCCGGCAACCTGTGGGTGATGGGTGACAACCGCGCCGAGTCCGCCGACTCCCGCTACCACATGAAGGACGAGCTGCAGGGCACCGTTCCGGTGAAGGACGTGCGCGGCAAGGCCGTGTTCAAGATCTGGCCGCCGAGCCGGATGGGCCCGGTCCGGGCGCAGGACCCGCAGTAGAACCGAGAATCGCGGGATAATCGACCGGTGGGGAAGATGGTGAGGACCGCCGAGCCCGGCGTGAACCGGAAGGCGAGCGGCGGCAAGAAGATTCAGCGGATCGACCGCGGTGACTGGCCGCCGCGCGTGGTCATGCGGCAGGCGGGCGGGCTACGCACCCTGGAAGCCGCGCTGATCCGCAGCGGCCTCGGCCCGGTCGCGGGCGTCGACGAGGCCGGGCGCGGCTGCGCGGCGGGCCCGCTGGTGGTGGCCTCCTGCCTGCTGCCACCCAAGGCCTACACCTCCCTCGCCGGTCTCGACGACTCGAAGAAGCTCACCGAGAACGCCCGCGAACAGCTGTTCCCCATCATCAAGCGGCTCGCGCTGGCCTGGGAGGTGGTGGTCATCCCGGCCTGGGAGATCGACGCCATCGGCATCCACGTGGCCAATATCGAGGGCATGCGGCGTGCGGTGGCCGGGCTGGATCCGGTGCCCGGCTACGTGCTCACCGACGGTTTCCGGGTGCCGGGTATCCCGGTGCCGTCGCTGCCGGTGATCGGCGGTGACGCCTCGGCGGCCTGCATCGCCGCGGCCAGCGTGCTGGCCAAGGTGACCCGTGACCACATGATGGTAGAGATGGACGAGCAATACCCGGGCTACGGGTTCGCCGCCCACAAGGGCTACAACACCCCCGAGCACAATGAAGCGCTGACCCGTCTCGGCATCACCCCAGAGCACCGCCGATCGTGGCGAAACGTCCGGGAGACCGGCCGGGTGGCTACCGACACGGCGTATGCGGGATGATGTTTCTACACCCAGTTGGGCGACAAGGAGGACGTTCCACCCGATGAGCGCCGAGGACCTCGAGAAGTACGAAACCGAGATGGAGCTATCCCTGTACCGCGAGTACAAGGACATCGTCGGGCAATTCTCGTACGTGGTGGAGACCGAACGTCGCTTCTACCTCGCCAATTCCGTCGAACTGCGGCCGCAGAACGCCGATGGCGAGGTGTACTTCGAGGTACGGATGTCGGATGCATGGGTGTGGGACATGTACCGGCCGGCGCGCTTCGTGAAGCACGTTCGCGTGATCACCTTCAAAGACGTGAATATCGAGGAGCTGGAGAAGACCGACCTGCGGCTTCCCGACTAGTCCACAAGCCGCAGGTTATCCACAGGCTCACTGTTTTCCCAGTTCGGCATGGCCGGGTCCGTCGCGGGCCCGGCCATGCTGGCTGAATGGCACAGCATCTGGCGCTGGGAGCGCAGGGGGAGGAACTGGCCGCGGACTTTCTCCGCGCCGCCGGCATGGAGATTGTCGCCCGCAATTGGCGATGCCGCTTCGGCGAGCTCGACGTCATCGCCCGCGAGGGCGAGGTGACGGCCTTCATCGAGGTCAAAACCCGCCGCACCCTGACCTGCGGCCCACCCGAGGAAGCCGTCACCTACCTCAAGCAACGCCGCATTCGCGAGCTCGCCACCCGCTGGCTGCGCGAACAGAACGGCCCGCATCTGCGCATCCGCTTCGACGTGGTCGCCGTCCTCCTGCGTCCGGGCCGCACCCCGGAGATCCGCCACCTGAAGGCGGTGTTCTGAAATGCCTTTGGGCAGAGCCTATTCCGTCGCCGTCAACGGCGTAGAGGGTCAACTCGTAGAAATAGAAGCCGACATCGGCCAGGGCCTCCCCTCGGTTCATCTGGTCGGCCGTCCCGACACCACCCTCCAGGAGTCCCGCGACCGCGTCCGCGCCGCCGTCACCAATACGGGCGAGAAGTGGCCCGACGGCCGCGTCATACTCGCCCTGTCCCCGGCCACGCTGCCGAAGGTCGGCAGCGTGTACGACCTGGCCCTGGCCGGTGCCGTGCTGGACGCGGCCGGGGCGATCCCGTCCAACCGCCTCTCGGATTCGGTGCTGCTGGGTGAACTGGCGCTGGACGGCCGTGTGCGCCGGGTGCGCGGCATACTCCCGGCGGTACTGGCGGCGCGGAATTCGGGGCGGCGCGTCGTCATCGTCCCGACCGCCGCCCTGCCCGAGGCGGGCCTGGTCGACGGCATTCGCGTCCTGGGGGCGTCGACCCTGCTCGAACTACTGGATTGGTTGCGTGGAGGCGGTGAGCTCGCACCTCCCGATCCCGTCCAGCCGACGGGCGAGCCATCGATCGGGGACCTGCGCGAGGTGGTGGGCCAGGACGAGGCGCGCTGGGCCCTGGAGGTGGCCGCGGCGGGCGGGCATCACCTGTTGCTGACCGGCCCGCCCGGCGTCGGGAAAACCATGTTGGCGCAACGGCTTCCGGGCTTGCTGCCGCCGCTGCGCGAACGGGATTCCCTGGAGGTGACCGCGATTCACTCGGTGGCGGGCACGCTGTCCGACGATGCCCCGCTGATCACCGCGCCGCCGTTCGTGGCACCCCATCATTCGTCGTCGGTCGCGGCGATGATCGGCGGCGGTTCGGGTTCCGCCCGGCCCGGGGCAGTCAGCTGCGCCCATCGCGGCGTCCTGTTCCTGGACGAGTGCGCCGAGATCGGCAGCAAGGTCCTCGAAGCGCTGCGAACTCCCTTGGAGGAAGGCGAGGTTCGCATTGCGCGCCGGGACGGGGTGTCCCGTTTCCCGGCCCGTTTCCAACTGGTCCTCGCGGCCAACCCGTGCCCGTGCGCACCCGCCCGCGATATCGACTGCATCTGCGCGCCCCTGGCCCGCCGCCGCTACCTCGGCAAACTCTCCGGCCCGCTGATGGATCGCATCGATCTCTCGGTGAAGATGCACGCCCAGGCCGCCGGAGCCTTCACCGGCGACGAGGTCGAGAGCAGCGAGGAGGTCCGCGCCCGCGTGACAGCGGCACGGAACGCGGCCGCGAAACGATGGGTCGAACTCGGCATGACCACCAATGCGGAGGTCCCCGGTCACGTGCTCCGCCAACGCTTCCGGTTGCCCCGTGAGGCGCTCGCCCCGGTCGAGAACGCACTCCAGCACGGCCGCATGTCCGCCCGCGGCGCCGACCGCGCCATTCGAGTTGCCTGGACTGTCTGCGACTTGCGTGGCGGTGCGGTGCCCAGCGCCCAGGACGTCCTGCAGGCATTGAGCTTTCGACAGCGAGGTGGAGCATGAGCGAGACGACGGGCAACCCCGATTCGATGCAGCGCACTGGTGTACGCCACGAATCCATCTCGGCCTCAGGGGATGTGGCGGCGGGAGCGTCGGCTGCGCCGGCCTCTCGAAGTGCTGCCTGTGTGACCGACACCGGACTCGGGCAGCCTGGTTCCGTCGATATAACCGATTCCGGGTCACGCGCACCCGGTTACGTCGGCGAATTCGGCCGGGGCTCCGGGTGGACGGGGGCGAAGCACGGCGCGAAAGGCGCTGTCGGCGGGGCAGTCGCGGGCGGGGATGCGGAGGAGCGGCGGTTGGCTTGGGTGTATTTGTCGCGGGTGGTGGAAGGGCCCTGCGCGGCGTTGTCGGCGTTGATCGGGTCGGTGGGGGTGGTGGAGGCGGCGCGCGCGGTGCGGGAGTGCGCATTGCCCGAGGTGTTGCGGGGGCCTACGGAGTTGCGGCGGGGGATCGAGCGGGCGGAAAGGGATGTGGCGTATATCGAGCGGTTGGGTGGGCGGGTGGTGACGCCGGATGATGCGGAGTGGCCGGCCTGGCGGATGCTCGGGCTGGGGCAGTTGGATCCGGCACAGGATGCGGATGCGGCTGTGCCGCTGGTGTTGTGGGTGCGGGGGCCGCGGTCGCTGCTGGAGACCACCGAGCGGGCGATCGCGGTGGTGGGGGCGCGGTGCAGCACCGGGTACGGGAATCATGCGACCGGCGAGATTGCCGGTGAGCTCGCGGCGCGCGGGTGGACGATCGTGTCCGGGGCGGCCTTCGGGATCGACGGGATGGCACACCGGGCCGCGCTGGCCGTCGGCGGTATGACGATCGCCGTGCTCGCCTGCGGTCCGGATCGTCCGTATCCCGTTCAGCACGATCAGCTGCTGGCCGAGATCGTCGACACGGGTCTGGTGGTCACCGAGTACCCGCCCGGCACCTCCGCGCGCAAGCACCATTTTCTGGCCCGCAATCGGCTGATAGCCGCCTTCGCGGACGGCGTCGTGGTGGTGGAGGCCGGGATGCGCAGCGGGGCGCGCAATACGGTGAAATGGTGCCGCCGGCTGGGCCGACCCGCGATGGCCGTGCCCGGCCCGGTCACCTCGGCGGCTTCGGTCGGCTGCCACCGCATGATCCGCGAGGGCGAAGCCTTCATCGTCACCCGCGCCGAGGACGTTCTGGATGAAGCCGGGCCTCTGCGCCTGTCCCTCCCGGGCACGGTCCCACCCAGCCCGGAGGACAACCTCTCCGGCGACGAGGCCGTGGTCTTCGCCGCCCTCCCCAACACCGGTTCTCGCCTGCCTCGTGGGGTGGCCGTCGACACCGGCCTCTCACTGCCCGCAGTCCGTGCAACCTTGTCCGCCTTGGAGATCGCCGGCCTGGTCGCCTGCGACGGCAACGGCTGGTACCGCACCACTCACGGAACCTCGGCCACCGCCGCCATAGTCGCCGCCCACGACCGACATCGCTGACCGACCGGCCCGCTCTCACAGGACCGCCGCGGAAGTCCAGGCCGGGATGGGGGCTCGAGCCAGGCCGAAAACAACCGTGGCCTGGGTAATGGCGCTCTGCCGCCGAGCAGTCTCCGTGTCGTGGCGGGCCCGGCTGGGTCGGCTGTCTCCACCGACCCGTGCGCGCCGCCATCGGCATCGTTCCCGGTCTCCAGCTCGGATGATCCACACGACGAACGGATTCGCCCCATCTGTCGATCCGCCCCGGTGACCTGCGTGAAGCTCCCCCATAGGAATGCGGCGCCGGACATGGACAACCACTGGTGGCCGGGCCGTGTGATGGGCACGGCGGCGAGGGTGCTTGATATGTGGCGGGATTCGGGTCAGCGTGGGGGGATGAGTGAGCTGCCCGAGGATTTGGAGGCATTGCTGGCCGAGTATGGGCGGCACTTGCGGTTGGGGCGGAATCGGTCGGAGCATACGGCGCGGGCGTATGTCGGTGATGCGCGCGGGTTGCTGGAGCATTTGCTGGGGCGGGCGGTGGATTCCGGTGTGGGGGAGGTGGATCTGGCGTTGCTGCGGTCGTGGCTGGCGGCGCAGGCGGCGGGGGGAGCGGCGCGGACCACCATGGCGCGGCGGGCCTCGTCGGCTCGGACGTTCACGGCCTGGCTGACGCGCACGGGGCGGCTGGCGGTGGATCCGGGGCCGCGGCTGGGGTCGGCGCGGGCACACCGGGTGCTGCCGTCGGTGCTGGGCCGCGAGCAGGCGCGGGCGGCCATGGCAGCGGCGGAATCGGGTGCGGCGCAGCATGATCCGATGGCCTTGCGGGATCGGCTGATTGTCGAGATGCTGTACGCGACCGGGATCCGGGTGAGCGAGCTGTGCGGGCTCGACATCGAGGACGTGGATCGGGAACGGCGGCTGGTGCGCGTGCTGGGCAAGGGGAACAAGGAGCGGGCGGTGCCGTTCGGCGCGCCCGCCGAGCAGGCTCTGGACGGCTGGCTGCGGTTCGGGCGGGCCGTCTTCGCCACCCCGGAGTCCGGGCGCGCGCTGCTACTGGGCCGCCGGGGGCGCCGGATCGACCAGCGGCAGGCCAGAACGGTTGTGCACGAAGTGGTTTCCGCCATTCCGGGCGCACCCGATATGGGCCCGCACGGTTTCCGTCACACCGCGGCCACCCATCTGCTCGAGGGTGGGGCCGATCTGCGTGTGGTGCAGGAGATCCTGGGCCATGCCAGCATGGCCACCACACAGCTGTACACGCACGTGTCGATCGATAGGCTGAAAAAGGTGCACGACCAAGCCCACCCGCGCGCCTGACGGTCATGCGAATTCCCGACTCGGCCGAACTGCTGCCCGGCGCCGCCGATTCGCCTGTGGTGCTGCATGTTCCGCACTCCGCGCGCACGATTCCCGCCGCTGTCCGCGCGGAGCTGCTGCTCGATGACCGGGCTCTCGATCGTGAGCTCGACGCCATCACCGACGCCCATACCGCGCGACTGGCCGACGCGGCCGCACGCCTGTCGCCCACCCGGCCATGGCAATTCGTGAACCGGCTGTCCCGGCTGGTCGTCGACCCGGAGCGTTTTCCGGACGAGCGGGAGGAGATGCTCGCCGTCGGCATGGGCACGGTGTACACCGCCACCACGGACCGGATGCTGTTGCGGGCGGCGGATTTCGATCCCGCGTCGTTGCTGGACCGCTACTTCCACCCCTATGCGCAGGCCATGACGGATCTGGTCGCCGATCGCCTGTCGGCGACCGGTCGCGCGGTGATCATCGACGTCCACTCCTACCCGGCTGAGCCCCTGCCCTATGAGCTGCACGGTGATGCACCACGCCCGCCGATCTGCCTGGGCGCGAACGCCTTCCATACGCCGCCCGAACTGCTCACCCGTGCTGCCGGAGCCTTCGTTGATTTCGGTGGCGTCGGCGTCAACAGCCCGTTCGCGGGAACCTATGTGCCGCTGGACTTCTACGGCAGCGAACCTCGCGTCACCGCCCTGATGGTGGAGATCCGCCGCGACCTGTACCTGACCGAACCCGGCGGCCCGCCCGGCTCCGGAATCGATCGCCTGGCCGCCGCCCTGGCCGCGCTCATTGCCGATATCCGGTGACCGACTGCTTATCGAAATACTATCGACGACCTATCGGAATTCGTGCTAGCGTCACTTAGGTAATCCTAATTATGGAGGTTTCCTTTGGCGCGCACACGCATCACGCTGGTGGTCCAGAACACGATCCGACTGACCGATCACCTGATCCGGGTCCGGCTGGGTGGCCCCGGCTTCGCGTCCTTCCAGCCCAACGACCGCACCGACGCCTACGTCAAACTGGTCTTCCCCGGTGCCGGTGGCGACACCGTGCGCACCTACACTGTGCGCGAGGTGGATCGCGCCGCGCAGGAGCTCGCCATCGACTTCGTCTACCACGGTGACGAGGGTGTGGCCGGACCGTGGGCCGCCGCGGCCCAGCCGGGCGACACCATCGACCTGATGGGCCCGGGCGGCGCCTACGCCCCGCGTTCCGACGCCGACTGGCATCTGCTGGCCGGCGACGAATCCGCGCTCCCCGCCATTGCCGCGGCCTGTGAGTCGCTGCCCGCCGATGCGGTCGGACAAGTATTCGTGGAGGTCGCGGGTCCCGACGATGAGCTCGCCTTCGCGCACCCGGAGGGCGTGGAGCTGACCTGGATTCACCGCGGCGAGGACGACCCGGGAGTGCGCCTCGCCGCCGCCGTCCACTCCGCCCCCTGGCGTGACGGCCAGGCGCAGGTCTTCATCCACGGTGAAGCACAGGCCGTCATGCACGACCTCCGCCCCTACCTCCGCAAGGACCGCGGCGTCCCCGCCGAATGGGCATCCATCTCCGGTTACTGGCGGCGTGGCCGCACCGAAGAGGGCTTCCGCCGCTGGAAGTCCGAGCTCGCCGAACGCGAAAAGACCACGCCCGCAAGCATTTAGCCGGTCCGCTCCGCCCGGACGGGGTGCTGCCCGCAGCCGCCGCACAGATCTGCAGCGGGCCGCGGGCCGATCCCGAGCGTCCCTCAGCACAGAGACAACACCGCGCGGCTTGCTGTGGGAGGGATCGGACGAGTCCCTCGTCGATCAGCTCGAATCCGTTGGGGCGGACGATATGGCGCTGCCCGAGTACCCCACCACGCCAAGAGCATTCCCGAAACCCGAGCGGGTAGCGTCGATGATCATGACGACCCCATCCTCCCTGCGTGAACGCCTGCGCGCCGCGCTTCCCACGGCGATGAAGGCCCGCGATCGCAGTGCCACCGCGGCGCTTCGTTCGGCCCTGGGCGCCATCGACAATGCCGAAGCCGTGGACGGTTCCGATGTTCGTGCTGGCGCCATCGAATCCAGTGCCGTGGGGCTGGGTGCGGCCGAACGCGTCCGTCGCGACCTCACCGAATCCGATATCGCCGGCATCGTGCGCGCCGAGATCGACGACCGCCTCACTGCCGCACAGGAATACGATGCGCTCTCCGGTGGAGCCGACCGTGCCGCCTCGCTCCGCGCCGAGGCCGCCGCCCTCTCCGCTCACCTCGCGGATGACTGAGGGCGCGCGCCTCAGCGCGGCCGGATGGTTCCGATGTATCGGTGTGCGAACCAGCGCTGAATGAGCCGCACGATCGGTCCGCCGAGCCGGGTGTACCAGGCGCCCGGCTTCGAGAACGCGGCAATGACCCCGTGGACCGAGTCATCGGCGGGATCGTATTCGACGCAGAACAACTCCTCACCGCTCTCGGGATGGCCGGGCAGCGTCCCATAGGCGAACCCGCGCCGATGCGGCTCGTCGAGCACGTAGACGACCCGGCATGGCGCACTCACCCCGATCGGCCCCAGCCCGAGCCGCACCGTCAGTTCGGTCCCCGGCTCGGCGACCGGCGTGGTCGCATCCTGGAAGATCCCGGTACCGCGCTGCATCCCGTACCCGAGAATGTGTTCCGCCGCCTGCTCGAACAGCGCTCGGCCCGAACCGATGTGCCTGCGCAGCCGGAAATGGTCGTAGCCCGGCGGATATTCACCCGCGGTCGCGCCGACATCGGAGTACGTGAAGGGCGTGGAAGCGGGCTGCTGCGACATGGTCACCATCCTCGCTCGGTTTCGAAATTTACGTCCATGCGGCTACGGCGGGCTGCGATATCGCCCGTGAGGGGCTTCAGCCGGATCGGAGTGCGGTGGAGCAGCCCGAGCGGATCGAGGTATTCGCCGTCCCGCCGCGCACCCCAGTGCAGGCATGGAGAGCAGGGTGGGTGTCCGGCCTCCAGCAGCCCGATCGGTGTGCCGCGAGTCAGCCTGCGGCCCACGGGAATTGCCGCGGTGACCGGCTCGTAGGTCGTCCGGAGCCCGCCCGGATGGTCGATGGAGACAACCGGCTTGTCGGCCACGATTCCCGCGAAGACGACGATCCCGTCCCCGGCCGCGAGCACCACCTGACCCTGGTCACCCGCCAGATCCACCCCGCGATGCCCCGGTAACCAGTCGTGTTCGGGCTTGTCGAAGGCGCGTACCACCCCTGGCCGCGGCCGCAGCGGCCAGTCGAAATCGCCGCCGGGCGCTGGTGCACCGCCGGCGGCAGGCATGGCGGTGCACAGCCCGATCAGGCTCGTCGCGCACGCTCCGGCCACGACTCGGACGACCGTGCCGCCCGGACCATGCGCACGCGATGCGAGCCGAGATCTGGTGTGCAGTCCCGAGGAAGCGCCCGCGGCATTCGAAGCCGTCATGGACGGCACGGCCGAGACACCGGTGTGCCGGGTGGGAGGCGGTGGATCGTGTGGGGGTGAGGGCATGGGAATCAGACTGCTCCGTGGTGGGGCGGTGGGCGAGCGGGTGCGCGGCGAGTGTGGATGACACGACCGGTTGTGGACAGCGTGAATGTCAGTTGCGCGGTCGCGTCAGGGCGTAGTGGATCATCGGGCCGAGTACGCCGGGAACGGTTCCGAAAGGACGCATTCCCAGTCGTTCGACGACGGCTCGTGATGCGGTGTTGCCCTCGTCGATTTCGGCCAGGACTCGATCCAGCCCGAGCGTGTCGAAGGCGTAGTCCAGGACCACGGCTGCGGCCTCGCCTGCCAGGCCGCCGCCCCAGCAGGCCGGGGTCAGGCTGTACACGATCTCCAGGTCGGGACCGCCGTCGAGCTCGCGCAATCCGGCGGTGCCGAGCAGTGGCCCGCCGCTCCTTTCGCGGATTGCCCAGAGCCCGAAATTCGCGGTGGCGAAACTCTTTTCGGAATTCGTGATGATCCGCGTGATCTCACCGGGGGAGAGCATTTCGCCGTCGAACAGGAATTCGCGGCCGAGCGGGTCGTGCCACAGCGCCACGAGTTCGTCGCGATCGCTCGCGCACACCGGTGTGAGCGTCAGTCGCCCGGTTCGGAGCATTGCCCCACCGTAGGCCGCTGACCTGCGATTGCGCACCTGAGTAAGGCACACCCCCTGGGCCCGATTTCGGTCTGACGCGTTCGCTGCGTAAACTGATCCAGCGGTTTGCGAGAGCGCAGACCGACTTCGCGCGCCCACAGTGAGTGTCGCCGGCTGGTCCCCCTGATTCGTTTTCGGAGGGTTCCGGTGGCCGTGAGCGCCAGGGCAGGAATCGCCGATTCCTGTGTCAACCAGCAACGAGAGGAAGTTACGGAGCCATGGCTGTCGTAACAATGAAGCAGCTGCTCGATAGCGGCGCGCACTTCGGTCACCAGACCCGCCGGTGGAACCCGAAGATGAAGCGGTTCATCTTCACCGACCGCAACGGCATCTACATCATCGACCTGCAGCAGACGCTGACCTACATCGACAAGGCCTACGAGTTCGTCAAGGAGACCGTTGCCCACGGCGGCACCGTTCTCTTCGTCGGCACCAAGAAGCAGGCCCAGGAGTCGATCGCCTCCGAGGCGACCCGCGTTGGCATGCCCTACGTGAACCAGCGCTGGCTGGGCGGCATGCTCACCAACTTCTCGACCGTCCACAAGCGGCTGCAGCGCCTGAAGGAGCTGGAGTCGATGGAGCAGACCGGCGGTTTCGAGGGTCGCACCAAGAAGGAAATCCTCATGCTGACGCGTGAGAAGAACAAGCTGGAGCGCACCCTGGGCGGCATCCGGGACATGGCCAAGGTTCCCTCGGCCATCTGGGTTGTCGACACCAACAAGGAGCACATCGCCGTCGGTGAGGCTCGCAAGCTGAACATCCCGGTCATCGCGATCCTGGACACCAACTGCGACCCCGACCTGGTCGACTACCCGATCCCGGGCAACGACGACGCGATCCGTTCGGCCGCGCTGCTGACCAAGGTTGTCGCCTCCGCCGTCGCCGAGGGCGTGCAGGCTCGTGCCGCGCGTGCCACCGGCGATGCGAAGCCCGAGGCCGGCGCCGGCGAGCCGCTCGCCGAGTGGGAGCAGGAGCTGCTGGCTCAGGCCACCCCGGCCGCCGAGCCGGAGACCGCGGCCGAGGCCGAGCTGAAGGAAGACCCGGCCACCAAGACCCCGGCCGACTTCTGATTTCCAGCCGCGAGGCATCTGTTCACCTTGCCGACCGCTCATGTTCCATGACGGTCGGCAAGGTGTGACCCCCACAGACTTTCACTCACAAAGGGAGGCTCGCCCGAGATGGCGAACTACACCGCCGCCGATGTGAAGCGGCTCCGCGAGCTCACCGGCTCCGGCATGATGGACTGCAAGAAGGCCCTCGAGGAGAACGCGGGCGACTTCGACAAGGCCGTCGAGTTCCTGCGCATCAAGGGCGCCAAGGATGTCGGCAAGCGCGCCGAGCGCGCCACCGCCGAGGGTCTGGTCGTCGCGCAGGACGGCGTCCTGATCGAGATCAACTCCGAGACCGACTTCGTCGCCAAGAACCAGGAGTTCCAGGACGTCGCGAATGCCATCGTGGCCGCCGCCGCGAAGGCCCGCCCGGCCGACCTGGACGCCCTGAAGGCCGTCGAGGTCGACGGCAAGACCGCCGACCAGGTGCTGCAGGAGCTGGCCGCCAAGATCGGCGAGAAGCTCGAGCTGCGCCGCGTCGCCACGTTCGACGGCACCACCACCGTCTACCTGCACAAGCGTGCCACCGACCTGCCGCCCGCCGTGGGCGTGCTGGTCGAGTACACCGGTTCCGATGCCGACGCCGCTCGCGCTGCCGGCATGCAGGTCGCGGCCCTCAAGGCCAAGTACCTGACCCGCGAGGACGTCCCGGCCGAGTTCGTCGCCAAGGAGCGCGAGATCGCCGAGGCCACCGCCAAGGAAGAGGGCAAGCCGGAGGCCGCGCTGCCGAAGATCGTCGAGGGTCGCGTCAACGGCTTCTACAAGGACGTCGTCCTGCTGGAGCAGGCGTCGGTCACCGAGTCCAAGAAGACCGTCAAGCAGCAGCTGGACGAGGCCGGTGTCACCATCACCCGCTTCGCCCGCTTCGAGGTCGGTCAGGCGTAATCGCCTGAAGCATCGAAAAGGCCCCTCGCTCATCGGATTCCGATGAGCGAGGGGCCTTTTCCGTTGCACGGTTCCACTGCTAGTGGAGACCGGGGTTGCAGCTGACGCCGCCTCTCCACACGTGGCCGAGGATCCTGGGCCCGCTACCGGTGGCGTTGGCCGGCGTCGGGGTTGCGCCGGTCCCGTCGCCGAGGCTGATCGGCTCGGCGGTGGCTGGGGTGAGGAGAACGTCGGCCACGGCGGGGCCCGCGACGGTGACGAGGGCCGCCGCGAGAAACGACTTTGTTTTAAATGGGATTGAGCGCCCCCTGTTTCTGGGCAATGCTTCCCGGGGCCGGGTGTCAGGTGGGTCGGTTCTGTAGCGCCGTCAGCTGGTGGATGTCGTGCTTCAGGCGTAGCTCGGAGATGGCCTCGGTGGTTGCCGAACCGGACAGGAGCAGGTCGCTCAGCTCGGCGAGGTACTTCTCGTGCCCGGCCGGGGTGACCATGAAAAGCATTCTGGCGGTGGTGGTTCCGGGATTGTGGAAGGCGTGGGGGCAGCCCGCGGGCACGTACATGAAGCTGCCCGGGCCGCCGCGGTAGACGGGCGTGCCGTCGGCGGCCTGCCAGGTGAGCCAGTCGCCCACGGCCTCGGCTTCCGGGTGGAAGGCCAGCAGGTCGAGTTCGCCGTCGACGATGTAGAAGATCTCCTCGGCGTGCCCGTGCCAGTGGGCGCCGACATCGAAACCGGGCGGGACCTCGGCCTCGAAGGCGGACCAGGCATCGGAGTGGTCGGCCCCGACCTTGAGGGTCATGGTGGGCTGCACCTGCTCGCCCGCACCGGGTGGCAGCAGCAGTCCGTCGGCGGCCAGCAGTCCGTCGGTCATGGTGTGCTCCTCAGAGGGTCCAGTCGGTGGCGGTCAGCCAGGCGTCGAGGGTCATCAGGTCGGGGAGGGCCGTGCGCAGGGCGGGCACGTCGATGGCCGGGGCGGGGCGGGAGTTGAAGAAGGCGAACATCTTTCCCACCTGCTCGTCGAAGGCGCGGATCTGCTCGACGGGGACCTGGACGGTCCGCGGGGCCAATCCGGCTGCGCGCGAGAGGGTTTCGGCGATCTGCGTGGGCGTCGGGATGTCGCCGGCGAGGTCCAGGGTGCGGCCCAGGAACTCGGCGGGGCGGTCGAAGGCCAGGGCGGCGAAGCGGCCGATATCGCGGATGGCGATGAGCGGCATGGGCAGGTCCGGCGGCACCGGCAGGGCCAGGACCAGGTGGTTTCCGTCGCGGGACGGCCGGTTGTAGGTGGCGAAATTGTCCATGAACGACACCGGCCGCAGCACGGTCGCGGGCAGTCCGAGGGCGCGGATGTGGTCCTCGATGTGCTCCTTGGCGTCGTAGTACTCGATGCCGGAGCCCGCTCCGACCCCGTGCAGCGAGCTGTAGACCAGGTGTGCGACACCGGCTTTGGCGGCCAGGTCGGCCACCGCTTTCCCACGTCGCTCCTCGTCGGCGACGGCGGCCAGGCTGATGTGGACGCCGTCCATCATGGTCAGCATGAGGAAGACGCCGTGTACGCCGTCCATGGCCGTCCGCAGCGATTCCTCGTCGTCCAGGTCGCCGACGGTGAGCTCGGCCCCCGCGTCCCGTAGCCGGCGGGCCTGCGGTGCGTCCGGATTCCGGACGAAGGCGCGGACGGGCCGGCCCCGCTCCAGCAGTGCGGTGGCGGTGGCGCTGCCTTGCCGCCCGGTTGCTCCGACGACCAGTACCGGTCCGTTGTCTGCGCTCATCTCCAGCTCCCGTCGCGTCGATCTCGATTCGACGGTAGGAAGCCGCGCGCGGGCTTGTCCTGGTGGCGATAATGCTAGGCAGGTCTCTGTACAGGGGGACGGCCGAATGGTAAGCGGCAACGGCACTTCCGGCTCGCATCACGTCTCCGCCCGGCACGCGCAGCTGGGCGAGTTCCTGCGGGCGCAGCGGGCCCGGTTGCAGCCGGGGGACGTGGGCCTGGTGCCGTACGGCGATCCGGCGCGGCGGCGCACGCCCGGATTGCGGCGGGAGGAGGTCGCCGAGCTGTCGGGGGTGGGGGTGACCTGGTACACGTGGCTGGAGCAGGGGCGCGAGGTGGCGGCCAGCCGGCAGGTCATCGACGCCCTGGCCCGCACCCTCCGGCTGGATCCCGATCAGCATCGCCACCTGCGATTTCTGGCCGGTCTCGCGGAGCCGGAGGACGCCGAGCCGGAGGCCGACCGGGCTCGGCTGCAGCGCCTGGTGGACGCCGTCATGCCCAGTCCGGCCAGCGTGTACGACGCCGGATTCGACTATCTGGTCTGGAATCGGGCCTATGTGCTGGTCCGTGACGATCCCCTCGCCCTGCCGCCGGAACGCCGCAATCTGCTCTGGATGATGTTCACCGAGAACGCGAATCGCATGCGCATGGCCCATTGGGAGCGTGCGGCGCGCGCGGTGGTCAGTCAGGTGCGCGATGCCGTGGGCCGCCGCCCCGACGATCCCCGCCTGGCCGCCCTGGTGTCGGAATTGTCCGTTGTCAGCCCCGACTTCCGTCGCTGGTGGTCGGAGTATCCGGTGCGCCGATTCCGGCCCGCCACCATAACCGTGCGTCATCCGCAGGCCGGGCCGATCGAACTCGAAGTATTCCAATTGCGCCCGGTCGAGTACCCGAACCTGCTGATGGTGGTGCAGGCCCCCGCCACGCCGGTCGCCGGCGAGCGAATCGCTGCGGTCCTGGCGGCCGGGCAAATCGGGTAAACGTCACGAATCGGTAGGCTGTATCGAGGGTCGGGTCACGCTCGCCACCCGTCGTGAGGCAGGATAGATAGAGCTTTGTTGCCGTCCCGTGCAATTCATCGTCCGGGATGGTCTTTTCATGTGCGTGCGCACGCTCGACCGCCGAGACAAGGAGACCGATGACGGATCCGGATACCGCCCCCGATCGCAAGGGCTACCGCCGAGTGCTCCTCAAGCTCGGTGGCGAGATGTTCGGCGGTGGTCGGGTGGGTCTCGATCCCGATGTGGTGCAGGCGGTCGCGGAGCAGATCGCCGAGGTCGTCGAGACCGGTGTCCAGGTGGCGGTCGTCATCGGCGGCGGCAACTTCTTCCGCGGCGCCGAGCTCGAGGAGCGCGGTATGGAGCGGGCCCGCTCGGACTACATGGGCATGCTCGGTACCGTCATGAATTCCCTTGCGCTGCAGGACTTCCTGCAGAAGCAGGGCATCGACACCCGGGTGCAGACCGCTATCACGATGGGGCAGGTCGCCGAGCCGTACCTGCCGCTGCGCGCCAAACGGCATCTGGAGAAGGGCCGCGTCGTGATCTTCGGCGCGGGCATGGGCATGCCCTACTTCTCCACCGACACCACCGCCGCTCAGCGCGCACTGGAGATCGGTGCCGAGGTGGTCCTGATGGCCAAGGCCGTGGACGGCGTCTTCACCGCGGATCCGCGGGAGGACCCCGACGCCACCATGTTCACCGAGATCACCCACAAGGAGGCGTTGGAGCGCGGCCTGAAGGTCGCCGATGCCACCGCTTTCAGCCTGTGTATGGACAACCAGATGCCCATGCTGGTGTTCAATCTGTTGACCAAGGGAAATATCGCCCGCGCGGTCGCCGGTGAGAAGATCGGCACGCTGGTCCGGTCATGACCGAGACAAGAACGATGACGCAGTGGAGGAATCGCCGTGATTGAAGAAGCGCTCTTCGACGCCGAGGAAAAAATGGAGAAGGCCGTCTCGGTGGTGAAGGACGATCTGGGCTCCATTCGGACCGGGCGCGCGAATCCCAGCATGTTCTCGCGAGTGGTGGTCGACTACTACGGTTCGCCGACGCCGATCACCCAGATGGCCTCCATCACGGTGCCCGAGCCGCGCATGCTCGTCATCAAGCCCTACGAGCAGGCCCAGCTGCAGCCGATCGAGACCGCGATCCGCAACTCGGACCTCGGGGTGAACCCGACCAACAATGGCGACATCATTCGGGTCAGCGTCCCGCAGCTCACCGAGGAGCGCCGCCGGGAAATGGTGAAGCAGGCCAAGTCCAAGGGCGAGGACGCCAAGATCTCGATCCGCAATGTCCGCCGCAAGGCGATGGACGAGCTCGGCCGCATCCAGAAGGACGGCGAGGCCGGCGAGGACGAGGTCGGCCGCGCCGAGAAGGAACTCGACAAGACCACGCAGAAGTACGTCGCGCACGTCGACGAACTGGTGAAGCACAAGGAAGCTGAGCTCCTCGAGGTCTAGGACGGCCGACGCCGGCCGGGGGCAGGGACGAACGGACGACAAGTGAGCGACGGGACAATCGTGGCCGAAGAGACTGCCGCCACCGGCGAGATGCCGGAGGACGCCAGCACACCGCCGGCGGCGGGCGCGGGGTCGGCAGGGCCGGGAAATGACGAGGGGAAGCCGCCCGCGTCGAAGGCGGGCCGCAACCTGCCGGCGGCGCTGGCGGTCGGATTCGGGCTGGGGTTGTCCCTCATCGCGATTCTGCTGTGGGCGCCCAAGGTGCTGATCGGCGTGATCGCGGTGGCGGTCGCGGTGGCCACCTGGGAGGTGGCCAAGCGGCTGCGCGAGGCCGATGTGCTGGTGCCGCGGATTCCGCTGCTGGTCGGCGGGCAGGCGGTGGTGTGGCTGGCCTGGCCGTCCGGGCCGCAGGGGGTGTTGGGCGCCTTCGGCGCGACCACACTGACGATCATGGTGTGGCGGCTGTTCGACCACGGCCTGCGGGCCACGCCGCGAAACTACCTGCGCGACACCGCGATCGCGGTGTTCGTGCTGGCCTGGATTCCGCTGCTGGCGGCCTTCGCGGTGCTGATGCTGCAGGAGGACGAGGGCAACCTGCGGGTGCTCACCTTCATGATCCTGGTGGTCTGCTCGGATGTGGGCGGCTATGTGGCCGGTGTGCTGTTCGGCAAGCACCCGATGGTGCCGCACATCAGCCCGAAGAAGTCCTGGGAGGGCTTCGGTGGATCGCTGGTGTTCTGCGTGATCGGCGGCCTGCTGACAGTGACGCTGTTGCTGCAGGCGAACTCGATGATCGGCGTGCTGCTCGGGGTGGGCCTGGTGCTGGTGGCGACCAGCGGCGACCTGATCGAATCGCAGGTCAAGCGGGAGCTCGGGATCAAGGACATGGGCACGCTGCTGCCCGGCCACGGCGGGATCATGGATCGTCTGGATTCCATGCTGCCGTCGGCCTTCGTGGCCTGGCTGGTGCTCACCGCGCTGCTCTGACGCGTCGAAACGGTTGCCGCTCAGAATGTTTCGGTGGTTCAATGCAGGGGCGCTGACGCGGCAGCGGTGACAGGGGGGCGACCATGGGCGACATCAAGCAGATCGAGCTGCCCGACGGCACGATCATCAATGCCCGGGTCACCTCCGACGCGGGCGAGCAGGCCGGTGGTGACGCCGGCCTCGGCGACTACTTCAAAATCGAGAAGTTCGGTGACACCGTCAAGGGGGTCGCCGCCTCGGTGCACCAGAGCGTGTCCGGTCTGCGGGCCGACAAGGTCGCGGTCGAATTCGGACTCGAGCTGTCATTCGACTCCCGCGGTGTGATGGCCGTGCTGGCTTCGGGTGGGGCGAAGGCGTCGGTGAAGATCAAACTCGACTGGGATCTGGATGCGCGCGATGCGGGGGACCAGGCGGCGGGGTGAGGCCGGGTGCCGGCGCACGATGAGATAGCCAAGCTGCTGAAAAGCGCCACCGCCGAGGTGGTTCCGATTCCGGCGCGGCCGGATGGGAAGTCGCTCGGCACGGCGTTCCGGGTGGCTCCCGGCTACGCGGTCACCGCTGCGCACGTAATCCGAACCGTAGGCGCGCGAGTCGAGCTCCGCTTCGAGGACGGAACGAGCGTGGCCGAAGTCGAGGTCGCGGACCCGGCTCCGCCGGAGAGCAATCGCTGGGACTTCGACGATCATGCCGTGCTCCGCATCGTCGAACCCGAGCTGGTGGAAGCGGTCCCCTGTGTGTTGCTGGGCGAACCGGTGCCCGAGCCCGGCGACAAGCTGCTCATCTGCGCCTACAACCCGGGCTATGTCGCCGACTTCGTGGAGAATTACCGCGATTGTGTTGTGCGGGAACCGCATCCACCGAAGTTCTGCACCATTGATGGGGATCGTGCGGTGATCCAGGGCATGTCGGGTGGGCCGGTGTGGTCGATGCGGCAGGGCTGCGTCTTCGGATTGGTCAAGGGGAGCGAGAGTTTCACCGCACCCCAGGGTGGCGCGGTGGTGCTGCTGCTGGATGGCCTGCGCCGGCTGTGCTCACCCGAGCTCTATCAGCAGATCGTCACCGCACACGACATGTATCACAGCGACCACCAGCTGTGGACGGACTGGTTGTCCGGTGGTTCCGGCGCCGTGCGGCGCAGGATGATCGACCTGCATGGTCTGCTCGCCCAGATCCCACCCGGTACCGGTCGACTCGCCCCGGAAGAGCTGGTCAATCAGCTTTTCCGCGACTTCGTCAGGCCGCGCGACGCGAAGCGCTATGCGACGCTTCGCGACTTGGTCGAGTTCCTGGGAACAGAGTTCCCGCGGCCGAACGAGGCCCTGGCGCGTTTCTGCATCGTGGTTCCCCATTTCCTGCCCGAGCTCGACATGACGGTTGCCGAAGAACTGCGGCGCATCAAAGGGCGGATGCTCGCAAAGCCCGTGCTCGACGAGCTCGAGCAATTCCTGCTGGCGCAGCTGCCGGACACCGCGGTGCGCACGACCCTTTTCGGGGTGATTCAGCCCGCCCCAGGGCCGAAAATCGAGGGGCGGCCCCCGTCGTTCCGCTATGAGGTACACCGGAGATTCGACGACCAGGAAATACTCCAGGTCGAGGATGAAAAGTGCGAGAATGCCGGCGAATACGCTACGGTCAAGCAGGATTTGAAAGCGGCGCTCGATCGCCAGTTGAGTAAAACACGGGCAGCGACCCAGTCGGTCGAAATCGTTGTCGCGCTGCCCGATGATTTCTTGACCGAGGAACCGCTGTACGAATGGAAGCGACCGGCGGATGCGCGCCCGTTCAGCAAATACGTGATGCGATTGCGTCGGAGTTGTACCTGGGAGAAGGACGACGAGAAGATCGTCGAGGTCGAGGAGCGTTATCGGCGACTGCTGCGGCAGTCGTCCGGCGGATTGGTATGGATCTGCTGCTCCGATCCTCGTGCCCAGGAGCTGGGTTCATTGCAGGAACTTTTCGTCTACGACTCCGATGATCCGGGGCCGCACGACAGTCTGGCGATCACCGAACCACCCACAGTGCACGCGCTGGAGGCATCCCGCAGCAACGCCCTGCCGGTGACCCTCTGGCGCACCGAGCGCTGCCCCGACCATCCTGCTGGGTTGCACTGTGGCGGGGCGATGTTCCGGGCGGAGCTGACCACGCGTCTGCAGGGCGAGTCGCCGTCGGACTGGCACTTCGCGGTGTGGCGCGAGCAGCATCGGATGCAACCCTCCGTCCAGCGAGATCAGTTCTGGCGCAAGATCGTTTTCCTGTTCGACAAGCCGGGGGAGAGCCGTCGCCGGCCGCCGCTGGCGGGTCCGCGGATGGCATGAGGGAGTGGGGATGACAGCACCCAATTGGCATGTGTTCCATGGTTCGGGGGAGCCGCGGCGGGACGGCTGGGATGCCGTGCCGCCGCCGATGCTCGCGCGCACCTTCTCCGGTGCGCCGCTGGTGCCGCCGCCCCGGGAGCGGGCGGATCAGCCCGATCAGATCCGGCGCAAGCTCGGCGCGGGCGACATCGGCGCGCATCAGTTGCGGCCCGACGATCTGGATGTCATCAACGCCGCGCTGCTGTGCCGCAGACCGTTGCTGGTCACGGGCGCACCGGGTTTGGGGAAATCCTCGCTGGCCTATCTCATCGCCCGCGAGCTGGCGCTGGGACCGGTGCTGACCTGGCCGATCACCAGCCGCAGCACGCTGCGCGAGGGGCTCTACCACTACGATGCCCTGCGGCGCTTCGAAGAGGCGCAGCTGCCGGACGCGGGGCGGGTGGAGCTGGCCGACTACATCACGCTCGGACCGCTGGGTACCGCGCTGCTGCCGTACCGGCGGCCGCGGGTGCTGTTGATCGACGAAATCGACAAGGCCGATGTCGATCTGCCCAACGACCTGCTGCACGTCTTCGAGAACGGCGAGTACCAGATCGACGAATTGCGCCGAATTCGGGCGCAGCGCGGGACAGTTGACGTTTTCACCCACGAGGGCCGGGAACAAGTCTCGATCTCCGAGGGTTTCGTGCAGTGCAACGCATTCCCGATCGTGATCTTGACGAGCAATGGGGAGCGTGAATTCCCGCCCGCCTTCCTGCGCCGCTGTTTGCAACTCCAGTTGGCGAAACCCGAACGCGCGCAATTGGAGCGCGTGGTCGCCGCGCATCTGGGAGACTCGGTGGTGCGGGAATATGAGGAGATTATCGAGACTTTCATCAGACGACGAGATGATCTGGGAACACTACCGACCGATCGGCTTTTGATCGCTCTGCATGTTCTCACCCGGGCCGCCGGCGACGATCTGAACCAGGAGGGACGGAAACGGCTGGCGGAGCGTCTGATGCAGCCGACGGAGAGCGGGGGCTGAGGTGGGAAGCCTGTCCGAACTGCTGGAGGCTTTGCGCGGGCTGGAGATGGACCCCGACCAGGTCGCCGAGGCGCTGTGGCTCGCCAAGCACATCGAGGATCAGCCCGCGGCCGCGACACCGTCGCCTCCGCCGCCGACCGAAGCGCCTGAGGCCGAACCCATTTCGCCGATTCCGGCCACGTCGCCGCCGGACCTGCCGGTGGCGCCCCGGGCCGCGCCCGCCGCGTCACCCGGCCGCACCTACGGCTGGCCCTTCCGCGCGGAGATCGAGGTCTCCGCACCCGCACCGCTGGATTCGGAGCTGCGGCTGCTGGGCGAATTCCGCCCGCTCGGACAACGACTCCCCGATCCCGACCAGCGCGAGTTCGACGAGGACGCGACGGTGCAGCGCAGCGCGAGCACGGGCGTGGCCTGGCCGGTCACCCGGCCGGCACTGGTGCGCCGGCGCGAGGCCGCGCTGGTGTTCGACCGGCATCCGTCCATGGTCGCCTGGGGCGGTTTGGCCCGCGCGGTGCGGGAGCTGGTGGAGAAGGTCGGGTTTCGCCAGGTGCGGGTCTGGTATCTGGACGAGGACGCCGAGGGTGCGCTCCGATTGGCCACGGGCGCACGGGAACCCGCGGACCGGGCGCTGTCGGAGCTCTACGACGCCTCGGGCAGCCGGGTGATCATGGTCTTCAGCGCTTGCCTGGGTGACGCGTGGCAGTGGGGCACGGCCGCGGCGGAACTGCAGCAGCTGTCCAAGGTGTCCCCGGTGGCGGTCATCCAGCCGCTGCCCAGCAGCATCTGGAGTAGGACCGGTCTGAACTGGGAGCAGGGCCGAATAACTCCGGTGATCCTCAACTGTCCTTCGCCCCTGCGCGTGGTCGCGCCGGCGGGTTCCGGCCCGATGCCCGTTCCGGTGCTGGAGATGACGCCGGGCTGGATCGCGCCCTGGACCGACCTGCTCACCGGCCGCCGCCGGGCCGCCGGTTTCCCGCTGCTGAGCAGCCCGGCGAGCGATCCGGACCGCTCGCGCACGCTCGCCGCCCGGCAGAACGCCGAACTCGGGAATCGTCCGCTGGAACGGGTGCGACGCTTCCGTTCGGCCTCCTCGCCGGACGCCTTCCGCCTGGCCGCCAGCCTGGCGCAGGTGCCGCTGCTGCTGCCGATCATGCGGCTCGTACAGCGGGCGGTGCTGCCCGGCACCCGAGCGACCGTGCTGGCCGAGGTGCTGGCGGGCGGCCTGATCGAGGAGGCCACCGAGACCTCCGCGCCGCCCTACACGATTCCCGAGGACAGCCGGGTGTTCGTCTTCCGGCAGGAGGTCGCGGCCATCCTGCGGGACGCCCTGCCGCGCAGCGAGGCGACCGGCGTGCTGAATGCCGTGTCGCAATTCATCGAGACGCATTACGACGTGCCCGGAAAAGTCTTCCGGGCCACCGTTTCCGAGCCGTCCTCCGGCGGTGGCGCGCCTTTCGCCTATCTGTCTCCGGAAACGCTGCGGCGCATTGCCCCGAGCTTTCCCGATCCGCCCACCGAACCGCCCGACGAGGACGACCGTCGCCGCTATGACGCGGTGCTGAGCGATGCCGTGGCAACCGTCGCGCTGGACGATCCGGATCTCGCGCTCACCCGCTGCCGGTACGCGCTGGCCTCGGTCCCGATGGGGTATGCGCCGCGAATCACGGTGCTGCACAGCATGACAAGGCTCTTGCGCGTCCGCTGGGAGCGATTCGGCGACACCTCGGATCTGGACGAGGCGATCGCGGTGGCGAAGACCGCGCTCACCGAAATGCCGGACGCGGAGGACGATCCGGAATTCGTGGCCGAACTCGGCGGGTTGCTGTTCCGGCGGTATTCGGCGGTCGGCGGGGTGGACTTCCTCATCGACTCGACCCGAGTGCTCCGCATTGCCGTGGAGGCCATGGAACCGCACGGCCGGCTCGGCGTCCAGGTCTCCGACCAACTCGGGGACGCCCTGGTGCTGCGCTGCGAGGTGGCCGCCGAACCGCTGTACGCGTGGGAGGCGATCGACCGATATCGGGTGGCCGCCGAGGGCGCCGACGAGTCGCGCGGGCCGGTGCTGTTGCTCAAACTGGCGCGCGCACGGCTGGATGTCGTGGTGCTGTCCGCCTATCCGGACCCCACGGTGGTGGAGCAGCTGCTCGAAGATTTCCGTTATGCCGCACCGCAATTGACTGATGCCGGGATCGAACTGAGCGAGGCGACGCGCGAATTCGTGCGGCGGGTCGAGTCGGGCGCGGCCACCGGCCGGTTGGAAACCAGCTTGATGCACCGCCTGGTCGGTATCCTGCGGTCGGCCCTGCCCGGCCTGATGGACGTGGTGGCCGAGCCCGGATCGGCACTGTCGGCGGTGCGGGCTCTGCTGGAACTGGCACCGCCGGAAGCGGAGCCCGGCGCTCGATGACGGAGGCGGCACCCGACGGCGATCACACTGGGCGCGGGCGGGTCCGGCGGGACCGAGGGCTGTCGGAGGTCCAGGAGTCAGTTGATTGCTCAATTTCCAAGGCGCTACCGGCAATTGGAGGTTTCGGTTATGTTGAAATCAGCCGCCGGTGTCAACAGAAGGTGGGCGGATCGCATGTTCGGCGGCGTCTGGTCGCGACACCGGAAACGGTCGGATCCGCCCGGGGGAGGTTGTGCGATGGAGCCTGAGACGGCGCGTGGTATTCCCGATTTATCCGATATTTCGCTGGATGTGCTGGCTCGTTCCGACCGGCCGGATATCGGGCAGGCGCTGCGGATCGCCCTGGCGCGCAGGGCATCCGCCGGGATCATCTTCGCAGGGCACAGCGCCGGTGGCGCATGAATCGGCACAGCGCCGGTGGCGCATGAATCAGCACAGCGCGGGTGGCATATGAAGGGGCGCAGCGCGGGTGGCGCATGACAGCGCGGCGGGTCGGGTCATGAGGTCCCGATTGGGCTGCGGCACAGAGCAGCTGGCGACCCTGACGGTACCGGCGGACCAGATCGACGCTCTGGCACGGCTGTCCGACGCGCCGGGCACCCTGGGCCTGCTGCAGCGATCCCACCTCAGCCGGAACCTGGCCTTCCTGGCCGCCATCGTCCGCGCACCCGTGGCCGATGACTCTGTGCGCACCGCATTCGAGCTGCTCGCCGATATGCAGCGCAAGCATCCGGACCCGGTGCGGGATACCCTGCAGCACCCGCGATTCGGGGCCTGGGCCGCGGTGTGCGGCGCGGCGCTCGCGGCCGGCGGGGCGGAACAGGGCGCCGATGCGGTGCCCGCCGCGCACCTGGCCTCGTTCGCCGCGGCGGCCGCGATCCGGACGGGGACGCCGTTCGACCTGTGTTTGCCGGCGAGCGGGGACGCCGTCGTGGTGCCGGGACTGGGCTGCTGGACCGGCCCGGCCGCGGACCCTGCCCGGGTGCGTTCCACCGGTTCGACGACGCCACCCGAGATCGGACAGCCGTGGACATCGGTGCGGCGGTTGGCTGCTCGCCTACCGGACGGTGTGGTCACCGTGGAGTTCGACGACCTGCCGCCGACACCCGCGGCCTGGCCGGACCTCGCGCCCGCCGATCCGCGGCATCGGTGGCAGCCCTCCCCGGAGTCCGAATTCGACGGCTGGCGGCGATTGTTCGAACCCGCGCTGGAACTGCTCCGGCGGACCGTGCCCGAGCTGGCAGGACCGCTGTGCCGGGGCATGCGGGCGATCATGCCGCGGTCGCAGGGTTCGTCCAGTTTCGTCAGCTCCACGCTGGCCGACTCCTTCGGCGCGGCCGCCATGGTGCTGCCGCCGGACGATCTGGCCGCCGCGACCGCACTGCTGCACGAATTCCAGCACTCGAAGCTGTGCGCGCTGATGGAGGTCGTGCCGCTCATCGCCGTCGAGGGCGCGGCCGATCTACCCTCGCCGTGGCGCCGGGAGCCGCGGCCGGCCAGCGCTGTCCTGCACGGCATCTACGCGCATCTCGCGGTGGTGCGACTGCATGCCCGGGCGGCCCGGCAGCAGGGCTACCACGTCGACGGCGTCCTGGTGCGCGAGCAAACCCTCGACGCCTGCGACACCCTGCTGCACTCGGACCGGTTGACCCCGACCGGCCACCGCTTCGTCCAGCTCATGCGACACACCGCGCTTCACGACGGCCGCACCGCGGCCACGAACCGGCGAACGGAGTAGAGACCCTTGGCATCGATTCCGCCGCAACAGCTTCCGGCCGACCCGCCGATCGTGGTTGTGCACGCGCCCGAGGACGCGGTCTGGGGGCTGTGGATTCAGCAGGTGTGCGCGGGCGTCGGCCTCGACGTCCGCACCCGGCGGCTGAACGGGACCGATCCCGCCGAGCGTGCCGGCACGGTGGTGCTGGTGGTCAGCGTGAACTTCGTCCGGGCGGCCGGGTTCTCGCACCGGGATTGGGCGCGGCTGGCCGACCGGGCGGGCGTGCTCGCCGTCCTGGTCGGAGCCGCCGACGTGCCGGCCGACGCGGACCGCATACCGGTGGTCAACCTCCGCGTGCTGCCCAGCGCGCAGCAGGCACGGGCGCGAGTCCTGAACGCGCTCGGCCACACGGCTTCCGAGACCGTGCCGGAGACCCTGCGGCAGGCCGGTCGATTGCAGGTGCGCTACCCCCGGGAGCAGATGTACCCCGGGTATCAATCCATGACCACGCCCCAGTACCAGGCGGATTGGTTCTTCGGCCGCGAGCAGGAGATGGAGGACATCCGCGCCCGGCTGGACGCCGACAATGTCGTGGTGTTGACCGGCCGGCCCGGCAGCGGCAAGACCTGGCTGGCCGCCGCCTACGTGCACCGCTTCCGGTCGCAATACGATCTGATCGCCTGGATCCCCGGCGAGAACGGCGCGGTGCTGCGCGCCGAGCTGGGCAAGCTGGCCGAGCCGCTCGGCCTGCCGGACTCGCTGCCGCGCGAGACCCTGCACCTGGATGTGGTGCAGGCGCTGCGGACCCGCGGCAAGCGCTATCTGATCATCTACGACAATGTGACGCCGGACCGGTACCGGGCCGCGGGCGAGCGTTTTCCCTTGCCGCGCAAGCCCGCACGCCTGTCCGAGGTGATCCCGTGGGACGGTCCCGGTCATGTGCTGCTGACGTCGAAGGCCCGCGATTGGGATGAGCCGCAGCCGATCACGGTGCCGCGCTTCTCGGAGCAGGAGGGCATCGACTTCCTGCAGCGGCACGTCCGGTCGCTCCCGGACGATCTGGCCAAGGGACTGAGCGCGGCCGTCGACGGCAGCCCGGTGCTGCTGAACGCGCTCGCGCACCGTGGGGCGGGCGGCGCCGACGTCATCGACGAGACCTTCGTGCGCTCGGTGGCCGACAAACCGTTCCCGGTGCTGGCGGACGGGTTGTACCGGCAGGCGGCCCTCATCTTCGGCGGTGTGGTGCAGCCGCTGATCGAATCCCCGGTGGGCAGTGACGAATGGGCGGCCGGGCGGCTGCTGCAATTGCTCACCGCGTTCCAGGAGGGCCAGCCGATCCCGTTGGCACTGTTGATCTCCCAGCTACCGGGCACCGAGCGGCGACCGGGGCGCAGGCTGCCCGCGCCACTGCGGGACGCGCTGATCGCCGAACACCGCCGCCGGAATGTGCTCACCCTCGCGACCCGGGATTCGGTGGCCGACGTGTGCCGCGATCCGTTCACCGATCGCGGGCAGGCGCTGAAGATCCATGCTGTGCCCTGGCACGGCATCCGGGACTATCTGGGCGCACCCGTCGTCGAGGAGAACCGGCACATCGTGCACGGCATGCTCTGCGATGCCGACCCACAGCGCACGGATCTCCCCGCGCTCTGGCAGCGATACCTGTGGCTGTGGCAGCAGCTCGACATCTCCGCGGCGCTGACCTGCCGGCAGGTGGGCGATCCGCACGGTACCTGTGCGCAGCTGCCCGCGCTGATCCAGCATGTGGTGGACGCGCTGGGAGTGCAGGGCGAACTGACCGCCGCCGCGGGGCTCGGCCTGCGGGCCGCGGAAAGCTACTCGGAGCTGCTGGGTCCCGATGACATCGGGGTGGTCCGCATCCGGGTCGTCACCGGAAATGCCCTGTGGCAGCTGGGCCGTTCGGCCGAGGCCCGCGATGTGGCGGCGGCGGCCCGGGCCGGAGTGGAACGGCAGCGCGAGCGGTATCCGGAGGAACACGTGTGGTCCAGCGATCTGCTGGCCGCCTGCATGCGCACGTCGGGGGACTGGGCCGGAGCGGTCGAGGTCAACGAGGAGTCGTTCCGGTGGGCGCGAGATCATCTGGGCGACAGTCATATCGAGACCATTCGCGCCGAGCACAATCTGGCCGTGGCCTACCGGATGGTCGGCCGCTTCGCCGATGCCATGGACGCCGATGTCGCGAACTACGACCGGTTCCGCAATGACCCGCTGCTGGCCTCGGAAACGGTCCTGAAATTGCACTGCGTCAACAATGTTGCGCGCAACCACCGCGAACTGGGCGACGTCGAGGCGTCCGTGGTGCTGCAGGAGCAGGTGCTGCGGGATTTCGTCGAGCTGTTCGAGAATCCGCGGCAGCAGCACATTCTGCGGGCTCGCAAGAACCTCGCCCTGTCCTACCGCAAGTCCGGGCGGTACGCACAGGCGCTCGAGATGCAGCGCGCGGCGTTGGCCGACTGTGTCGAGGTGTACGGAGCGGAACATCCCGAATCCGTCTCCGCCCGAACGAATGTCGCCAATGACCACCGGATGACCGGGGATCTCGGTGAGGCGTTGCGGCACGCGGCCGACGCGTACCGGACCTGCCGGGCGGTGCGGCCGGATCATCCGTACACCGCCGCGTGCGCCGTCAACCACGCGGCGGCGCTGCGGGCGCTCCGGCGGTATGACGAAGCGCTGCAGGCGGATCTGGAAGGTGTGCGGATCTTCCTGGACCGGTTGGGGCCCGATCATCCATACACCCTCGCCGCCCAGACCGGCGCGGCCTCGGATCTGGCCGGACTGGGGCGTACGGCCGAGGCCGCCGAACTCGGGGCCGACACGCTGGCGCGGCTGCGGCGGGCGCGCGGAGGCTGGCATCCCTACACCCTGCAGTGCGCGCTCAACCTCAGCCTGGATTGGCGTGCACTGGGCCGCATCGAGGCCGCGGACAACCTGGAACAGGACACCCTGGAGGCCTACGCGGCCACCCTCGGCCCCGATCATCCGGAATCACAGGCGGCCGCCGCCCGGATCCGGGGCACCTGTGACGTGGAGCCGCCGCCCATGTGACGGCGCTTACTGTGAGGAACGCGATTCCCCCGGACGGCGTCCGCCCGGCGGGGGATGGGACACTGGAACGGTTATGACTACCCCCTTGCCCCTCGTTTTCGACGCCCCTCGTCGCGGCATGCCACCGCGGCATCTCGCCGACCTCGATTCACAGGAGCGCAAGACGGTGGTCGAGGGGCTCGGCCTGCCGAAGTTCCGCGCCGACCAGATCGCGCGCCAGTACTACGGACGGCTGGTCGCCGACCCGGCCCGGATGACCGATCTGCCGGAGGCCATGCGGTCCACCGTCGCCGAGGCGCTGTTCCCGCCGCTGCTCACCGAGGTCCGCCACGTCGTCTGTGACGAGGGCACCACCCGCAAGACGCTGTGGCGCGCCGGTGACGGGACTCTGCTCGAGAGCGTGCTCATGCGCTATACCGACCGCAACACCCTGTGCATCTCCAGCCAGGCGGGCTGCGGCATGGCGTGCCCCTTCTGCGCCACCGGCCAGGGCGGCCTGAACCGCAACCTGTCCACCGCCGAAATCGTCGACCAGGTCCGCGCCGCCGCGGCCGCCCTGCGCGACGGTGAGGTCGCCGGCGGCCCCGGCCGCCTGTCCAACATCGTGTTCATGGGCATGGGCGAGCCGCTGGCCAACTACAAGCGCGTGGTGAACGCGGTGCGCCGCATCACCTCTCCGGCTCCCGACGGCCTGGGCATCTCCCAGCGCAATGTGGTGGTCTCGACCGTCGGCCTGGCTCCCGCGATTCGCAAGCTCGCCGACGAGGACCTCTCGGTGACTTTGGCCGTCTCCCTGCACACTCCCGACGATGAACTCCGAGACACCTTGGTGCCGGTCAATAATCGCTGGCCGATTGCCGAAGTTCTCGATGCCGCCAGGTATTACGCCGACAAGTCCGGCCGCCGCGTATCGATCGAGTACGCCCTGATCCGAGACATCAACGACCAGCCCTGGCGGGCGGACATGCTTGGTTCGAAGTTGCACAAGGCGCTGGGTTCGCGGGTGCACGTAAATCTGATCCCGCTGAATCCGACACCGGGTTCGAAGTGGGATGCGTCGCCGAAAGCTGTTGAACGCGAGTTTGTTCAGCGGGTGCAGGCGCAGGGCGTGCCGTGTACGGTGCGGGATACGCGGGGGCAGGAGATCGCAGCGGCGTGCGGCCAACTTGCCGCCGAGGGATAGCCCTGGATCGGCGGCTGTGCTCGGTCGCCGGCGGATCGTGGAGATGGACGGCTGGGACCGCGACGTGATCGATCTGTTCGGTCCCGGGTGCATCGAGTTTCGGGCGAGCGGCACAGGGGAGCGAACCGAACACACTTGCGGCCGCATAGGCCGGAGTGCAGACAGAGATCTTGGTGGCCGACAGACAGTTTCGGCGGTGTAGCGGTTCGTCACACCGAATCCGAGAACGCGTCCGGCGGTACCCGAGCGCCGGTCTGGGGGGTCGTGCCGGTCCAGTGGGCGGTCTCCTGTTCGGCCCACTGGGCCCAGCGGAGCAGGAGCTCGTTCTGTTCGCGCAGGAAGCGAGCGCTCAACGCGATGACCGGGAGCCGGTCGGGGTAGGGGCCGCCGGTCTGCTCGAATTCGGCCATCCGGTCGGCGACGGCGGCCATCCGGATCTCGGCCTCGACCCTGATCCGGGCTATGTTGGCGCGAAGCTGGTCGAGGTCACCGTGGTCGGCGAACGCCACCTTGAGCAGGCCCTCGAACTCCAGGACCGGACCGGCTCCGGGCACGTCCAGCCACTCCCGCAACGTCTGCCGCCCTGCCTCGGTGATCTCGTACACCGTGCTCCTGCGGCGGCCGGTGAACTCGGCGCGGCTCACCGCCAGGCCGTGCTGCACCAGCTTCTTGGGCTCGTCGTAGAGGACGCTGCCCGCGCGTGGCCACATCGCGCGCAGGCTCCGGTCCATCTGCTGTTTGAGCTCGTAGGTCGTCCACGGACGGACGGCCAGCAGGGACAGGATCGCATACGAAGTGGTAGTCAGCGCCATACCTTGTCACAATACTCCGTTCCGGAGTATTGTAATGCTCTGTTTCGGAGTATTGGAGTGAGTCTTGTCCCCTCAGATCACCGGCATTTCCCACCTGTCGCTGTCGGTCAGCGACCGCGACGCCAGCGTCGCCTGGTACGGCGACCTCCTCGGATTCCAGCCGATCACTACGCTCGACTGCGACGACTTCCTGGAGACCATCTGCATGGACTCCAAGGGCACCGTTCTCGCGTTCCAGCAGCACCTCGAGGGCGGCTCGGATTACCGCCCGAGCCAAAGAGGGCTGGATCACCTGGCGTTCGGGGTGGACAGCTCGGCCGCGCTCGAGGAGTGGTCCACGTTCCTGGACGAACGTGGCGTCACCTGGTCGCCGGTGGCCGACACGCCGTTCGGCAAGGTTCTGTGCTTCCGCGACCCCGACGGCCTGCAGCTCGAGCTGTTCGCCATGGCCGGGACCTAACCTTCGCGGCCATCGAGCAACGCTGGGCCATCCCCACAGCAGAGCATTCTCATGTATCTCGCTTCGGCGTGCCGACTGCAGCGTTGACCGACCTCGATGCGGAACTGCGCTGGCAGCGTGATGTGCCGGTACCAGGCGTCGTAGCGGCGGACCTGGTACCGGTCGAGCCCGATCTCGGTTTTCGCGGTCTGGAAACAGTCCTCGACCGACCAGCGGGCACCGGCGACCCGGATGAGATCCTCGCCGCTGGTGCCGATCGGGGCGCCTTCCGCAGTAGGCCTTGTCGGCAGTGACCCAGCGAGCGGGCACACCGGCATCCAGTGGACGGGCCAGCATCCTTTGTGCCAGAACCTGTTTCGTGGCGAAGTCGACCTCGTCGGGCACCCCCGCCTCCCGGCAGCGGTCCCGATCGGTGGTCCACGACTTCGGCAGATACAACTCCCCGTCGATCAGCGTGCCGCCCTTCGCGGTCGTGTACGCACAGAACACGCCCAGCGGACAGTTCTTCACCCGACCGGCGGCTGCCGAGTATTGTCGTTGCACCCCAGCGGATTTCACTCCCTTTGTCGGGAATCCGGTCTCGTCGACAACAAGCACACCGTCCGCATCGCCCAGGTGCTCGACGGCCTACGCGCGCGTCGTCGCGGACTCCGTCGACGTCCCACGCCGCCTTGTTGAGTAGCCGCTGCATTCCATTCGGTGTCAGATCGTCCGCGGCTTCAGCCAAGGTCCAGCCTTTCTTCCCCGCCAGCGCCAGCAGGCCTCGCACATGGCACATGGCCGTGCAACATTTCTGCGGAACCAGTTCGCCGCCATAGTGCCCGCGGACTCCGACGCGGTCTGCAAAGTGGGATGCGAGCCCCCCAAACCTGTTGAGCGCGAATTCGTTCGGCGTAGCGAGGCTCGGGGTGTGCCGTGCGCCGTGTGCGACACTCGCGGCCAGGAAATCGCGGCAGCCTGCGGTCAGCCGGCCGCTGAGGGGTGAGCACCTTCCGGGTCCCCGACGACGCCGAATTCGCCGTCTCCGCTGGATCCGGCGGGGGCGACCCGAAGGATCAAAGGCGGTATCCATGCCGATCGTGGCGGCGTAGCGTCATGGACGGGGCGGCTGATCGATGAAGGTGAGCGCCATGACGAAATTTGTGCAAACGATCGAGTTCACGACCACGCGGCTCGACGAATTCAACAAGAATCTCGACGAGTGGCTCACGGCGACGCAGGGGAAGCGGGCCGCGACCCACAGCATGGAGACCAAGGATCGCGATCGGGACAACACGTACATGCAGATCGTGGAGTTCCCGTCCTACGAACAGGCCATGGCGAACTCCGCCATGCCCGAGACCACCGGGTTCGCCGAATCGCTCGCCGAACTCTGCGACGGGCCCGCGCTGTTCCGCAACCTCGACCTGGTGCGCGAGGACGACATGCTCCCGCACGAAGAGTTGGGCTTGCAGGTCAGAAGCTTCGACACACCTGACGAAACGCGACTGTTCGAGTCGGGCGCCGGCCGATTCGAAGTCATCGAAGCAGGATCCGGATCGGTGGGCCGCGGTGTCTTCCAGCCCGGCTGGCGCTGGTCCACCCACGTCAAGCCGATCGCCGGCACGGACAGCTGCCAGGCGTTGCACGTCGGATACTGCGTGTCCGGACGGATGCGGATCCGGATGGACGACGGTACCGAACGCGAGATCGGCGCGGGCGATTTCACGATCTGCCCACCCGGACACGACGCATGGACCGTCGGCGACGAACCATGCGTCCTCGTCGACTGGGCGGCAGCCGCCGACTACGCGCGCCGTCACTGACCCGTACACCCGCCCCCGCGCGGCATCCCCGTGGGGGCGGAATCGCGGGCTGACCCGACGCAGCGCGAAGGTCCGATGGCCGAGGGCATTCGGCACGATCCCGCTAGGCTGACGGCACGAGTGAGGCCGTCGACTGGTCGTGGCTGCGTACGACGATCCCCGTCGTCGATATGTCCATGTACTTGGATATGCCCGAGGACGTAGCGCGCACCGTGGAGATCCGTGATGGCATGATCGTCCATTGCGAACCGCCGTCGCCGAATCATGTTGCGATCAGCGACAATATCAAGGCAGCCCTGCGCGAGGCGGTGGCCAAGCGTCCCGAGGGTGCGCCGTATCTGCGCGCCGGCGGCGAGCTGGACATGCTGGTTTCCGATGTGCCTTTTCATTACAAACGGCCGGACGCGATCGTGTACCGCTATATCGACGAGCCGCGAGGCAAATGGAAAACCAAACCGACAGCCGCGGACACTCTGTTGGTTGTCGAAATCGTGTCACCGAATACGATCTCGGCCGATCTGGTGGAAAAGTGGGCGGAGTACGCGCGCCTGGGCATCCAGCATTACTGGATCGTTCGCATGGTGCAGGACGACGGTCCCGCTACGTCGATCGAGATGCTACGACTCGCCGCCGACGGCACCTATGTCCGGGAGACCACGGCGCTGCGGGCTCGCGGCGATGCGATGGCCGTCGATGTACTGGACCCGCTCGATGTCACGATCAGCTGGAATCAACTTGATCTCGGCCTGGACTGATCCGCTTCGTTCCAGGAACGCCGATGCGGGCGCCGCTGGGCGACCAGCGCGAAATCCGGCGATCGTGGCGTGGCCGCGGAGCTCTGGGCACTCTCCGAGAAGCTGACCGGCATCGGTTTCTCGGTCGCCGATGCCGAGATTGGTTGGAACACAGCGCCATTCGGTTGTACGCAAATGTATTTCAGTGCGCGACAGCGAGTTCGACGACGAAATACCGATGGTTACCGAACCTCCGACAAGCGCGCCCGACGGCCTGCCGGCCGCCCGCTTCGACGCCGCCATCGACATCACGCTCGGGGAACTCCGCATCGAGCTCCGCTATCCCCTCGACTCTATGCCCTCGACCTCGACTCCGAGGAATTCGTCCGGCCGCACTGAACCACCGAGGGGTGCGAAGTCGCCGAACCGCCGCGCTGCCGCAGGGACCGTCCCCAACATTGACGACCATGACAACGAAGCGGAATCGAAGTGCCTCGGCGGCAACGCCCTTGAAGCGCGCGGTCGCGGCCGCGCGGTTGAACATCGCGGTCGGGGACCTGCCGGAACTGGGTTGCGGCTGGACTGTCGGGGAGGTGCTGCGGCTGCGGCGGGAACGGCCCGACTGGCTGACCGATGCGCGGCGCAGATTCACGCGGCCGGAGATCCGCGCGCGGTGGCGGTGATCGGCTTATGCTCGGGATGACTGGCTCGTTCTCGTATCGGGGTCGCTGTGGCGCATGTCGATCCGTTTTCCACGCGCCGCGAACAGACCCTCGGGTTCGCGGCGGAGCTGGCGGCTGCCGGGTTCGGGGAGCCGATCGAGGTGGGGCGCGGGGGATTCGGCGTGGTGTACCGCTGCTTTCAGCACTCGCTGGGGCGAACCGTCGCCATCAAGGTACTGACCGCGGATCTGGAATCCGACAGCCTGGAACGATTCGTACGCGAGCAGCTCGCCATGGGGAAGCTGTCGGGGCATCCGAACATCGTGACAGTGTTCGAGGTCGGGTCCACCGACACCGGGCGGCCGTACATCGTGATGCCGTTCCACGCGCACGGGTCGCTCGATACCCGGATACAGCAGGGCGGGCCGGTCGAATGGCCGGAGGTGCTGCATCTCGGGGTGCGGCTGTCGGGGGCGTTGGAGACGGCGCATCGGCGGGGACTGCTGCACCGGGATGTGAAGCCCGGGAACATCCTGCTCACCGAGTACGGGGAGCCGCAGCTGGCCGATTTCGGAATCGCGCGGCTGACAGGCGGATTCGAGACCGCGGCGGGCACGATCACCGGGTCGCCCGCCTACACCGCGCCGGAGGTGCTGCAGGGGCAGGCTCCGGATGTCACCGCCGATGTCTACAGCCTGGCGGCGACCCTGTTCTGCGCGGCCACCGGGCACGCGGTGTTCGAACGGCGGAGCGGGGAACAGTTGGTCGCACAGTTCGTGCGGATCACCAGACATCCGATGCCGGACCTGACCGGGGAGGGCCTGCCCGCCGACCTCACCGGGGCGATCGAGGCGGCCATGGCGCGCGAGCGCTCCCAGCGCCCCGGCTCCGCCGCCGAATTCGGTGCGGCGCTGCGGGATATCCAGCAACGGCACGGGCTGCCGCCCGACGACATACCGATTCCGGCGCCCGCCGCGGAACCACCGCCGCCGGCGGACCGGGCCCGGACCGTCGGCCGCACCACCCCGCCCCAGGCCGGGCGCCGGCGCTCCCGCACCACCACCGCCACGCCGCCGGTCCCGGCCACCCGGCTGCGCCCGCCCACCCTCACCCGGGCCCTGGTGGACCGCCCGCGCCTGCTCGACGCGCTGCGCTCGGGTAGCGATCGCCGGCTCGCGGTCGTCCACGGCCCCACCGGTTTCGGCAAGACCACCCTCGCCGCGCAATGGTGCGCGGCGGTCACCGCGGCCGGGGGATCGGTGGCCTGGCTGACCGTCGACAGCGACGACGACAATGTGGTGTGGTTCCTCTCCCACCTGATCGAAGCGGTGCGTGCGGTCCGGCCCGCCCTGGCGCGTGAACTGGGCGAACTGCTCGAGGAACACGGCGACGAGGCCGGGCGCTTCGTGCTCACCTCGCTCATCAACGACATCGACCAGCGCGGCGAGCCGCTGACCGTGGTCATCGACGACTGGCATCGCGTGAGCGACCCGAATACCCAGGCCGCGCTGCGCTTCCTGATCGAGAGCTGCAGTCCGGTGCTGCGCATGCTGGTGACCAGCCGCCACCAGACCGGCCTGCCCATGAGCTCCATGCGCGCCCGCGACGAACTGGTGGAAATCGACACCGCCGCACTGCGATTTACCGCCGGCGAAGCCTACGCCCTGTTGGTCGAGCTGGGCGGGCTGGAACTGGACCGCGACGACGTGGCCGACCTCACCGAATCCACCGGCGGCTGGGTCGCGGCACTGCAACTGGCCGCTCTGTCGCTGCGCGGCAGTGACGATCCCGGGCAGCTGATCGGGCGGCTCACCGGACGCCACCACGCCATCGGCGAATTCCTCGCCGAGAACGTGCTCGAGACCCTCGAACCCGGCGTGCTCGACTTCATGGTGGCGACCTCGGTCACCGAACGCACCTGCGGCGAGTTGGCCGCCGCGCTCACCGGCGCGCCCGACGGGCAGGCGCTGCTGGAACGGATCGAGCAGCAGGACCTGTTCCTGCGCCGGGTCGACGGCGGCCCGTGGTTCCGCTACCACCAGCTGTTCCAGGACTTCCTGCGGCAACGGCTCGAACACGATCGGCCCGAGGACATCGACCGCCTGCATCGCGCGGCCTCGGAGTGGTTCGCCGGGCACCGGCACGTGAGCGAGGCGGTGGACCACGCCTTGCTGGCCGGCGACGAGCAGCGCGCGGTCGAAATCGTGGAGCGCGACGGCATATCGCTGCTCGAATACGGTCAGATGGCCAGCCTCATCGGCCTGGTGAACAAGCTGCCGCCGGCCGTCATCGAATCCCATCCGCGGCTGCAACTGGATCTGGCGTGGGCGAACATCCTGCTGCACCGGGCCGGTCCAGCCGAACGTGCGCTGTCCCTGGCGGAAGACACGCTCGAGCGCGGCGACCTCGACCGGGAGACCACGGCCCGGCTGCGCGCCGAAGCGGGCGTGGTGCACGCGGTGGTGACAGTCCGCGCGGATGTGCTGACCGGCGTGGAGGATTGGCTCGCACCGTGTTTCGCCATGGCCGACGAGCTCTCACCGTATGTGGTGGCCATCGGCGCCAACTGCGCGAGCTTCGCCGCGGGCTACCGCTACGACTTCGAGGAGGCGATCCGCATCCAGGAGTGGTCGGCCCCGTACATGCGCCGGAACAAGGGCTACTACAACAATGTTCACGGCCTGTGCTTTCTGGGCCTGGCAGCCAGCCTGCAACTCGACATCCCGCGCGCCGAGGAGTACTTCCGCAGCGCTCTGAGGATCGCCAAGCAATCCGGCGGCAGCCATTCCTACGGCGCCCGCCTGGCCGGATCGCTGCTCGGTGAACTGCTCTACGAGCGTGGCGAGGTCGCCGAGGCGGAGCGCCTGCTCGACGAGGGCTACAAACTGGGCGCCGACGCCGGTGTCGTCGACTTCAAACTGGCCCGCTACGTGGTGGGCGCCCGGGTGAAGGCGCTGCGCGGCGACCGCGCCGCCGCCATCCGCCGCCTGAACGAGGGTGCGCGCGTGGCCGATTCGATGTCGCTGCCCCGCCTGCGCGCCGAGGTCGAGAACGAGCGGCTACGCCTGGGCCTGCCACCGCACCCCGACTTCGGCCCGCTCGCGGTGGTCGACCACGCCCACCGGCGTACCCCGATCGACCCCATCGACGAATTCACCGTCCTCTACGAGGAATTCACCGCCATCCGCCTGCTGCTGGCCGAATCCGGTACCGAATCCCGGGAACTGGCCCGTACCTGGGCCCAGGAATGGGTCGACGAGCTCGAAGCCGTCCGCCGCCCCCGCGAACTCCTGAAGGCCCGCCGCCTCCTGGTCGCCTGTCTGGCCGCCACCGGCCGCACCGACGCCGCCAAGACCCTGCTCGCCACCGTCACCGCCCAGTGCGCCGAACACGGCTCGGTCCGCTACATCCTCGACGGCGGTCCTCACGTCGTCGCCACCCTCGCTGCCCTCGCCGCCGACCAGGCCGCTGGCCACTGGCACCCCGACTGGCCCGAGGTCCCACCCGCCTTTCTCCGTGCCCTGGCGGAAGCCGATGCCGCCCAGACGATCTAGAGTGACTTCGCTGGATGTGGAGCTAGGCAGGGATTTACGGGTGTGACTGAACCTCTACACGAGGCGCACGAGCGGGCCAGTTGGGCCGAGTTGTTCTTCGATCTGGTGCTGGTGTTCGCGGTGACGCAGGCCGCGCATGTGGCGGTGGCGGGGCAGAGCTGGGGCGCGGTCGGGCAGACGGTGCTGCTGCTGGGAATCATGTGGTGGTCGTGGGTGGGGACCACGCTGGCCGTGCACGGGGTGGAGGATTCGAACCAGCAGCGGATATTCCTGTTCGCCTGCGGATTGTGCATGTTCGTCATCGCGATCACCGCGCCACACGCGTTCACCGGGCACGCGCAACCGCTGCTGCTGGCCGGCGCGCACCTGGCGCTGCGGCTGCTGCTGTGGGGGGAGATGCAGCACAAGCGGGCGTTCTCGTCGGCGGGGACCTTCGGGAACTGGCTAAATCCGTTCACCGTGACGCTGGCCGCGGCGGTGCTCCTGGTGGTGGCCGCACTCGCGCCCGCGGGCGGAATGCGCAACGGGCTCTGGATCATTGCGGTGGCGCTGGCCTTCGGCGGTCCGGCGCTGCTGGCGCGCCGCCTGGAGAAGGTCCAGTTCGGCGCGACCCATCTGCCCGAACGCTTCGCCACCTTCGTCATCATCGCGCTCGGCGAGACCGTGGCCTCGGTGGGTTCCCAAGCGGCGGAAGCACACCTGGGGGTGGTGGCCTGGATGGCGGTGGTGCTGATCTTCGTGCTCGGCTGCGGCCTGTGGTGGCTGTACTTCGCCTACGGTTTCGCCGCGGTCGAGCATTCGCTGCGCACGAACCAGGTGCGTGGCACGGTCGTGCGGGATGTGCTCAGCTACGGGCACCTGCTGCTGGTGACCGGCCTGGTGCTGGTGGCGGTGGGCGCGCGCACCATGGTCGAGCATCCGACCGCGGTGGCGCACAGCGTGACCGGATATCTGCTGCCGCTGGGCGCCACCCTGTACGTGACCACCTTCCTGTTCACCCGCTGGCGTATGTTCGGCGCGGCCACCCTCGGCCGGTTCGTCACCGCGCTGGCGCTGGCGGTCCTGACCGCCGCCGCGCCGCTGCTGCCGCAGATCGCGACGCTGGCCGCGGCGACCGCGATCCTGGCCGGCCTCAACGCCTTCGAGTACTGGGTGGTGTCGACGGGACGGCCGCTGCAGCTCATGCGCCGCTCCCGGGCGAGCTAGCCGACCGGCACGATGGTGGCGTCGATGGTGTGGATGAGACCGTCACTGATCACGAAGGTTTCGGTGATGTCCACCGTCACCAGCCGCACCCCCGCGACGCCGGAGTCCAGCAGATACCGCGCCGTCACCACACCGTCCGCCTCGGTCAGGCGCAGGTTGTAGCAGCGCTGCACGAGCGAATACTGCGGTCCGTGTTCGAGATCGTAGGTGAGCTGCGGCCCCGAAAAGCCGGTCTGCAGGCCCGCTTCAACCCGCGTCGCGTCCGGCGCGAACGGCACCGCCGACGCGTCGTGGCTGATCAGCGCGTCGAGATAGGCGAGCGCGATGGCGGTGTCGCGGGTGTGCATGGGTGCCGCGCCCGCGCTTCCGGACGCGATCCCGAGCGCGGCCGCCGCCGTCGCCGTCACCGCTGCAACATGTCTCATTTTCATCCGCTGATGCTGGCTCGAGAGGCCGTGCCGCGCAAGCGTTTCCAGCCCTGTGCCAGGCGTTCACTCAGCCCCGGCCGGACCGGTTCCGCGCCGAGCCAGTCGGCGATATCGCTGATCACCGCCGGATCGACGTGCTGCGGTCGCAGGTAGGCACCGGGTGTGGACGGCCCGGTACCGGAGCAGAGCATGTGGTCGACCGTGGGGTGGACACGAATGGTGACATCGGGTCGCCCGGCCAGCCCGGCCTCCCACAGCGGCAGGTCCTCGTCGGCGGTGACCTGATAGTCGCGGCCACCCTGGATGAGCAGGATGGGTCTGTCCAGCGCGGCCGCGGTGGCGACCTGGTCGTAGTCCCGCAGGTCCAGCCAATACGACGCGGGCCAGTTGAACAGCAGGTCCACGGCCGGGGTTTCGGTTGACAGCGTGGGACTTTCGGTCCGTGCCGCCCGGGCACGCATGCTCTCCTGCAACTCGCCGATGTCCTGATCGGGCTCGACCGCCGCGATGTGCCGCAGCGCGCGCAGTATCGACCGCGGCAGCGGCACGGTATCCCCGGCCAGTATCGCCACCCCGGCAATGCCCGGGTCGGCGGCCGCGATGCGCGGCGCGGCCTTACCGCCGCCGCTGTGCCCGACCACGAAGATCCGGGCGGAGTCCACCCCGGGCTCGTGGCGCAGCACCTCGACCGCCGCACGGGCATGCGGCAGGTACTCCTCGACCATGGTGAATCCCGCCGCACTCTCGAATTCGCTGTGCGCGTGGGTCAGTTTGTCGAAACGCAGCACCGCGACGCCGCGAGTGGCGAGTCCCCACGCCAGGTCCTTGAACGGTTTGTTGGGTCCGGTGGTGAGGTCCCGGTCGGCGGGCCCGGAGGCCACCAGCACCACGGCGGGCCCGGATCCGTTCCCGACGGGCAGGGTCAGCGTGCCGGACACCGCGGTGGCGCCCGCGCCCAGGGTGACGTCCCGTTCGCGGAATCTACGCGGCACCGCGTAATCCGGTGGCGTCCAGTCGGATTCGGCCGGTGCGGCGAGCCGGAGCCCGTGCAGCCGGCCCGCCGCGTCCACCGCCAGGCGTACCGCGAGCGCACCCCGCTCACAGGTGACCGGTATCTGCACCGATGTCAGCCCGTCGGCGGCGGGCCGGGTGACCGCGGAGCCGACCGACCGCACCGTGCCGATCTTGGCGATCTCACCGGTCCACCCGGCCCGGACGGTCTCTGCGGACACCACGTCCGCCAGTGGCGGTGCGAACAGGTCCGCCAACTCGTCGAATCGTTCGTTTCGCAGTAGGTCGGCCACGGTGGTGGCCACGGTCTCGGGATCGATGTCAACGGTCACTTCCCCGAACCTTTCTCAATAGGTGCAACCATTCTTATGATTGAGAAAGGTAGCAGCTTATGAGAAGGTTGGGAAGTGGAAACCTTCGAGCTGCTGGCACATCCGGCGCGGCTGCGCATCGTGCACGCCCTGCGCGGCGACCGCACCCTGACCACCGGCGACCTCTGCGCCCGCCTGCCCGATACCTCGAAAGCGACCGTGTACCGCCACGTCGACGCCCTCACCGCCGCCGGCATCCTCGAGGTCGCCGAGGAGCGGCGGGTGCGCGGCGCGGTCGAGCGCCGCTACCGGCTGCGTCAGGAGAACGCGGCCATCAGCGCCGAGGCCGCCGCCGCACTGCCCGCCGACGGCTACCGCCCGATCTTCGCCCTCGCGATGGCCGTGCTCGTCGCCGAATTCAACGCCTACCTCGACGGCGAGAACGCAGATCCGGCAGCCGATCTCGTCGGTTTCCGCCAGCACGCACTCTGGCTGAACCGCGACGAGCTCGAGCAGCTGATCGCGGAGCTGCGCGAGGTGATCCTGCCGCGCCTGGCCAACCAGCCCGCCGCCGGCCGCGACCAATACCTGTTGAGCCCCATCCTTTTTCCGATCGAACAGGCGCCCGCCGACCCGGCCGGCTGAATCAGCCTTCGACCTCGCCGAGCCGGCGGCGCAGGTAGGCGCGCTCGGCGTCGTTCGCGGTGAGATCGAGGGCGGCCCGGTATTCGGGTGCCGCGGCATCATTGCGGCCCGGGCGGATCAGGGGTGTCGATGAGCGCCGGCGCGCGCAGCTGTGGCCGCTCACCGGCCTGTCCGAGTGCTCACACTGTGCTGCTATTGCAGTTATTATGCAATAACTTGGAGGGGTGGCTTCCGAAGAGCAGACCGAACTCGACTACCGCTTCACCCTCGCCAACGAACGCACCTTCCTGGCCTGGATCCGCACCGCGCTGGGCTTGCTCGCGGGCGGCGTCGCCGTCCACACGCTGGTCGAACGCTTCAGCATCCACGGCCTGCGCGCGGCCATCGCCATGTCGGCCATCCTGCTGGCGGTGGTGCTCGCAGTCGGGGCGTACACCCAGTGGCGCAAGGTGGAACGGGCCATGCGGGCGGGCGAACCGCTGCCGGGCAATGTGCTGATCCCGGTACTCGCGGCCGGCGTCGCGGTGATCTCCGCGATCGCCGTGGTCGGTGTGCTCAGCCTGTGAACTCGCCGGCGATCGCCCGCGATCCCGGACTGGCGACCGAGCGCACCGCGCTGGCCTGGCGGCGCACCGCCATCTCCGCCATCGCCAGTGCCGCGCTGTTCACGAAGGTGGCCGCCGAGGGCGGGATCGGCTGGCGGCCGACCGGCCTGCTGCCGCTGGGCGCGGCCGCGGTCATGATGCTGTTGGCGGTAATCGCGGTGGCGCGCAGCCGGAGTCTGCACCGCGGCGCGCATCGCGGCACCGCGCCGCTGCTGCTCCTGGTGACCGCGGGTGTGGCGGCGGTGGGGGTCGCCGCAATGGCGATGGTCCTCGCGCACCGGGCCTAGCGGGATTCCGCCCGCCGCACGGTATTTCCCCGGACCGTTCGTGATTGCAGTACTTCTGCAGTAGGTTCGGCCGCATGAGTGGTACAGGTCACCGGCGCACCGACCTGAAGGACGCGTGGAGCAAGTTCCTCGAGCATCGCGGCCCGCGGCACATCGCCGACGGGGCCGCGCCCGCGGTCGGTTTCCTGCTCGGATACAAGCTTTTCGACCCGTGGATCGGGATCGGGCTCGCGCTCGTGGTGGCCGTCGCGCTGGGCGGCTACCGCCTGGTCCGTGGCGATTCGGTCAAGGTGGTCGGCGGTTCCATCGCGGTGGTCGCGCTGTACTCCGTGTTCGTCGTGTGCACCGGTCGCGGCCGGGACTTCTATCTGCCCGACCTCCTGGGCTGCGTCCTGCTCTCGGCGGCGTTCGGCGTGAGCCTGTTCGCGCGCCGCCCACTCAGCCTGTGGATCACCCAGCGGCTGCGCCTGGAACCGGCCGACCCACCCGTCGCGTACCTGGCCCTGCACCGGCGAATCACCCTGGGTTGGCTGATCTTCTGGCTGGTGCACCTCGCGGTGATCGTCCCGCTGTACCTCGCCGACAAGGTGGTCCTGCTGGGCGTTGCGACCCTGATCCTGGGCAAACCGTCCATCGTCGTCATGATCCTGGTGACCTGGCTGCTGCTGCGGCGGTCGGCGCAGGGCCGCCCCGCGCCGCAGCGGACAGCGGTCGAAACGGGCTGAGCCAGGCATGCGCACCGGCACGGAGTGAGCGAATCACGGGCTGGGGAACGCGGCCGCCGACCTCCCTGATCGATAGCGTGGTGATTGCTAATCTGGCGCCATGAGTGCTGGTCAGCGGCTGGACGGATCTCGGTCCACCGGATCCCGATGAGGATCCGGGGCGGCCGCGACGTCATCGAGGCGGGCACCGCGTTCCTGGCGGCGCTCATAGCCGGGCTGTCGCTCATGGTGCCCATCGACTTCGCGTGGACCTCGCGCAGTTCGGCGCTGCACTTGGAACTGCTGGTCTTCAGCCTGCCGCAGGCGATTGCGGCGGGGGCGCTGGTCGCGATCGCGACCGCGGTGCTGTCCACCGCGCTGGGCGGGCAGAGCCTGCGCTGGGGTGTGGCGCTGGGCGGGGCGGCGCTGCTGTTCGTCGACCACCTGCTGGGGCGGCACGCTGTGCTCGGCACGTCGCTGGCCACCCTGAACTTCCTGGATTCCATTGCCGGCGGCCTCATACTCGGCGGTTCGGGGGCCGGGGTGCTGTCCCGCTCCCACGTCGAATCCCGGTACACCTGGGAGACGTCGGCGTGGCTGCTGGGCGCGATCGGCGGCGTGGTCGCCCATGACGTCATCCCGGAAACCCAAGCCAAGGTGGCCGATCCGCACTTCCCGCAGAACTGGCCCGCCATCGGCACGCATCCGCTGTGGCTGATCGCGCTGGCCCTGCTCGTCATCGGACTTCGGTTCCTGCGCGAGCCGGGCGCGCATCCAGCGGAAACACATTCGATCCAGCTGCCTATCGTCCCGATCATCGCGGGCGCGTTCATGATCGGCGTCAGCCTGGTCGGGTCCGGGGTGCTGGCCCGCCACGGCGGCAGCCCACTCGCCATCGCGGTGACGGCCGCGGCCACGGCGGCCGGGGCCGTGCTCACCGCGTTCATGCTGCCCAAGCGGGACGGTGTCCAGGTGCTGCTCGCGGTGGCGGTCGTCGGGACGGGCAGCGCTGTCCTCGTGGCAAGCCTTCCGGGCTGGTCGATCCCGGGACTCATGGTGCTGGTCGCCAGCGGGCTGGTCGCGGGTATCCGCTGGCCCGGTGTGCGGGCCGCCGCGGTCGGCGTCATCGGCCTGTCCGTCTTCACGGTGCTGACGGTCGCGGCCGGGCATCCCGTCGTCCTCACGGTGCTCGGACACGCGCTGCTCGCTCTGCTGGCCGGCTACTGCTTCGGCGCGGTCACCCCGCGCTACGGCTCCACCCGGGTGCTCGGCATCGCCCTGATCTACGTGCCCTCACCGGTGCTCGCGCTGCGCGACTACACCCGGCGCGGGCACTGCCTGCTGATCGACCCCGGAAAGCCCTGCACCATCGCCGATTTCACCTCGTTCGCACCGGGCTGCGCGGCCATCGCGCTCGCGGTGGGCTGCGCGCTGGGCCTGTGGGCGCTGCTGCGGCGGCGACCCGAGCAGGCTCCGGTGGCGGCCTCCGCGAGATGAGCGTCCTCAACACTCGGGTCGAGCGCCCTGAGTACCGTGGCCAACATGAATTCGCTGCTGCACCGGATATTGGATATTGCGCCGATCTGGGTGTACCTGGTCGTCACCCTGCTGGTGTTCGCCGAGGACGCGCTCTTCGTCGGCTTCGTGATTCCCGGTGAGACGGCGGCGGTGCTCGGCGGTGTGGCCGCCAGTCAGGGACATGTGCTGCTGTGGCTGATGATCCTGCTGGTGGTGGCCGCCGCCATCATCGGTGACAGCGTGGGCTACGAGGTCGGCAAGCACGTGGGCCCGCGGCTGCTGCAGGCCTCGATGCTGGATCGGCATCGCGGCCGCCTCGACCGCGCCCAGGACTATCTGGCCCGGCGCGGGGGCTGGGCGGTGTTCCTGGGTCGGTTCACCGCATTCTTCCGGGCCATGATGCCCGCGCTGGCGGGCACCTCGCGTATGCCCTACCGGCGCTTCCTGCTGTTCAATGCGGCCGGTGGAATCGTCTGGGGCATCACGTTCGTGGTGCTCGGCTTCGTGGCCGGGCAGTCCTACGAGGCGGTGGCCAAGACGGTCGGCCGGGACCTGGCCATCGGTGTCGTCGCCATCGTCGTGTTCGCGCTGATCGCGTGGAAGCTGCGCGAACGGCGCCGCGAGCGGGCCTTCGAGGCCGAGTACGAGGCGACCCACGAGGGACTGATGACGCCCGAAACCGATTGAGCCCAACCGGTTTCGGGCGTCCACACTCAGACCGTCGCCAGCTCGCGCTGCGGCTCCGGCTCGCTGTCCTCCTGCGGCCCTTCGATATTCAGCGTCGGCAGCACCCGATCCAGGCGGCGGGGCAGCCACCACGCACGGCGGCCGAGCAGGGCCAGAACCGCGGGGACCAGCGTCAGCCGGACTGCGAACGCGTCAACCAGCACGCCCACCGCCAGGGCGAAGGCGATCGGCTTGATCATGGCGTCGTCGGTGGGGACGAAGGAGGCGAAGACCGCCACCATGATCGTCGCCGCGGCCGTCACCACCCGGGCGTTGTGGCGGGTGCCCTCGATGATCGACGCCCCCGCATCGCGGCGGTGCAGCCACTGTTCGCGAATCCCGGACACCAGGAACACCTGGTAGTCCATGGCCAGCCCGAACAGCACGCCCACCAGGATGATCGGCAGGAAGCTCACCACCGGCCCGACCTTCGAGACACCGAACAGGTCCGCGGCCCAACCCCATTGGAAGACCGCGACCGTGGTGCCCAGCGCCGCCGCGACCGACAGCAGGAAGGTGAGCGCCGCCTTCACCGGTACCGCGATCGACCGGAACACCAGGACCAGCAGCACCAGGCTCAGGCCGACCACGATGCCCAGGAACGGCACCAGGGACGCGGAAAGCCGTTGCGAGACATCGATGGTGACCGCGGTGTCGCCGGTGACGGCCACGTCGGCCCCGGGGACCGCGCCGGCCCGATCGCGGATGGCGTGGACCAGATCGGTGGTCTGCTGCGACTCCGGCGCGCTGGCGGGAACCACCATGACCAGCGACTGGCCCGCCCGCTGGGTCGGCTGTGGCGGTGCGACATATGTGACGTCGGGCAGTCCGCGCACCGTGTCGGCGACCGTCGCGGCGGCCCGGGTGTCGCCGTTTGGCGCGTCCACGACGACCACCAGCGGGCCGTTGAATCCGGGTCCGAACTTCTCGGCAATGGTGTCGTAGGCCTGCCGCTGACCCGTCGCCGCGGCGGCGGAACCATTGTCGGGCAGGGCCATTCGCAGTGAGGCGGCGGGCAGGGCCAGCAGGATCAGCGCCCCGGCCACTGCCACCACGGTGACGAGCGGCCGCGCGGTGACCAGCCGTGCCCAGCGGGCGCCCATGCTGTCGGCTCCGGTGGCGGTGGCCCGCCGGTGGGCGCGCGAGCCCGCCCGCGGCGTCAGCCGGGCACCGGCGAATCCGGCCAGCGCCGGCAGCAGTGTGAGCGCCACCGCCACCGCGATCAGCACCGCGCCGGAGGCGGCCAGCCCCATGACGGTCAGGAACGGAATGCCGATCACGCTCAGCGCGGCCAGCGCGATGATCACCGTCGTGCCCGCGAAAACGACTGCGCTGCCCGCGGTCTCGTTGGCTCGCCGCGCCGATTCCCGGGGCGTCAGCCCGGCGGCCAGCTGGGACCGATGCCGGGACAGGATGAACAGCGCGTAGTCGATCCCGACCGCCAGGCCCAGCATGAGCGCCAGCGTCAGCGCGGTCGACGACACCGGCACTGCCGCGCTCAGGGCCGACAGCCCGCCCACGGTGACCGCGATGCCGAAAACCGCTGACAGGATCGGCATTCCGGCCGCCACCAGCGATCCGAACGTGATCAACAGGACCAGCACCGCCGCCCCGAGCCCGAGGATCTCGGTGACGCCCGGCTTCATTTCCCCGGCCCCGTACGCCGAGCCGCCGACCGACACGTCCAGCCCGGCCTCGCGCGCGGTCTCGCCGGACCGTTCGACCGCGTCCCGAGCGGCGCTGGTCACCTTGGACCGGTCGCCGTCGAAGTGCACGACACCGATCGCGGTGCGCTGGTCCTGCGAGACGGCTCCCGCCTGCTGGGGCGTGGTCACCCCGATCGCTCCCGGCGCGGTTCCGGCGACCTCGAGGGTGTGCTGGATCGCCGTGCGATAGGGCGCCTCGGTGATGAGGTGGCCCGCCGGCGCGGTGAAGACCAGTTGCGCGTTGGCTCCAGCCGCGTCCGGCGCGGTCTCGGACAGGGTGTCGAGCGCCCGCTGGGACTCGGCCCCGGGCACGGTGAAGCGGTCGTCGAGACGGCCGCCCGCGAGCGCGGCACCGCCGACGACGGCGATCAGCAGGATGGCCCAGATCGAGACGACCAGGCCGCGGCGCCGGAAGGCGAAGTCGCCGATCCGGCCCAGTAATGCGCTCATCGGTGATTCCTCTCGGAAGCGTGCGAGTTGATGTTGACGGGCGTGAACTTTATGGGTGTTAACTTGCCTCCAAATCTGTACAGGTGTCAACATCAATGTCGTGGACATCACCGACGATGTGGCGAAGAAACCCGCTCGCGAGGGTCCCTACCACCACGGGGACCTGCGCAATGCCCTGGTGAGCGCCTCCGCGCAGCTCGCCGAGATCGGCGGGCCCGCCGCGGTCACCGTCCGCGCCGCTGCGCGTGCGGTCGGCGTCACCGCCACCGCCGCGTACCGCCATTTCAACGGCCATGAGGAACTGCTCGCCGCGGTGCGCGAGCAGGCCGAGGAAGCCCTGTTCGAGGCCCTCGACGGCGCGATGAAAAATGTTCCGGCGCAAGATGATCCGACCGCGACCGCGATCGCCCGGCTGGCCACCGCCGGGCGCGCCTACATCGAATACGCCGAGCGGGAGCGCGGCCTGTTCCGGACCGCGTTCTGCGGCAGCGATGTCGACGTCCACAAAGAGGTGCTCGAGGACCCCATCTTCCAGCTCATCGGGGTCGGAATCGACGCCCTGGTCGCGGCTGGATTCATGGATCCACGTCAGCGTCCCGGCGCGGAATTCACCGCGTGGGCGGCCGTACACGGGCTGGCGAGCCTCATCGTCGACGGCCCGCTGGCCGACGCCGAGCCCGCCGACCGCGAGGCGGCCATCGACCATGCCGTCGCCACCGTGCTGCGCGGCTTCGCCACCGGCCCGCGCGCCGAGCCGTACCGCTCGACCGACCCGCACATCGCGCTGCCCGCCTGATTCGGACGACTAGCCGCGCGAATTGTCCTGTGTTCACCGCCATGTCGCGAGACCGTAAGCTTGCCGCGTTTTGATGACCGCGCAAACGGACTCATGGTGACAAGGTTTTCTCGATGCTGAACCCCCTCGGCACGGTGCCCCGCACGGGTATTCCGGCACAGCTCGCCGCGCAGATGACGATGGACGAGCAATACGACTGGCACCGTTCGTATTTGAAACGGCATCGGGTGAGCCGCCGCACCTTCCTGTGGGGCAGCGCCGCCGCGGCCATGGCCGCCGGACTCGGCTCCGCCTTCGGCGGCCGCGGCATCGCCTACGCCGACGACGCGCCGCTGACCGTCGGCGGCCGCCGCGTCGGGTACGGCACCGACGCCGCCAGTCAGCTGCGCTTCTCCGCCCAGCTGTCGCGAAACCCGGGCGCCACCAAGGTCTTCCTCGACCACGGCCCGACCCCCGCACTGGGCGGCACCCTCGAGGCCGAGGTCCGCAATCTGGTCACCCAGCTCCCGCGCACCGACGGGGGAGTGCTGTCGGCCGAACAGTTCTACGTCCACGCCCCCGTCGACGGACTGCCCGGCCGCCTGCCGCACTTCTACCGCTGGCGTACCGCCGACGGCTACAGCAGCGACGTACTCTCCGCGAACACCGCCATGCCGACCTCGCGCGCCGCGCTGCTGCCGTTCCGCTTCACCATGATGGGCGACCAGGGCGTCGACGACACCCCGGCACTGCCCGCGGGCATGCCGGCGGGCGCCTACCGCAACAAGTACGGCGAGGGCGACGCCCCGAGCTCCCGCAATGCCGAGAACATCCAGCGCCAGATCGTCGCCAGCAACCCGGAATTCCACATTCTGGCCGGCGACATCTGCTATGCCGACACCTCCCACGGCGGCGGCCCGGACTGGTTCGTGCCCAACGGCAAGGCCGACACCGACGCCATCGACGCCTACAACCCGTTCGTGTGGGACACCTACCTGCAGGCCATCGAGAGCAGCGCGGGCCGTGTGCCCTGGATGTTCGCCACCGGCAACCACGACATGGAAGCCGTCTACGGCAATCACGGCTACGGCGGCCTGACGGCGCGCATGGACTTTCCGGACAACGGGCCCGCGGGCTGCCCGTCGGTGTACTCCTTCACCTACGGCAATGTCGCGGTGCTGTCGCTGGACGCCAACGAGGTGAGCTGGCAGGTGCGCGCCAACCTCGGCTATTCCGGTGGCGCACAGAACAGTTGGGTGGAATCCACCCTGGCCGGCTACCGCGCGAACCCGAGCATCGACTTCATCGTCTGCTTCTTTCACGAATGCGCCTACGCCACCGGCATCGGCGGCGCCAGCGACGGCGGCGTGCGCGGGGCCTGGGCCGACCTGTTCGACAAGTACCGGGTCGATCTGGTGTTGCAGGGCCACAATCACAACTTCGAGCGCACCGACCCGATGCGCGGCGGGCAGCCGACCAAGGCCGCACCCGACAACTCGATCGTCTACCCCGACACCGACGGCACCGTCTACTACGTGGTCGGCGGAGGCGGCGCGGCGCACGGCACCTTCGCCGCAGGCGACACCTACCGCGGCAACGAGCAGCCCGACACCTTCGTGCCGGAGAGCACCCTGTGGGGTTCCGACGGCAAGGAGGGCAAGGAGGCCGTCGCCTGGTCGCGGGTGCGGTTCAGCCGCTACTCGTTCATTCGCGTGGATGTGCGGCCCGGCGTGTTCTCCAGCGAAATGGACGTGGTCGCGGTCGATGAGCATGGGCGCGAATTCGACACCGTGACCTACCGCCGCCTGGTCTCCCGCTAGCCCCGCACCGCCTTCCCGGTAGCCGTGCCGACCCTCGCGGCGGCACGGCGCATACTGGGTGCCGTGTTACAGACCCATACACCGCTGCAGCTGAGCAGTTTGGTGAGCTCCTGGCGGTGGGACACCTCGACCGTGCTGGTCACCGCGCTCCTGGGACTCGCGTATACGGCCTGCTTCCTCAAGGGAAGACAGCGCGGCGAGCAGCTTCCGGTGAGCCGGGCCCTCTACTTCGGGCTGGCCGGGCTGGGGGTGTGGCTGTACACCGGCGTCGGCATGATCGGCGTGTACTCCGACACCCTGTTCTGGGTGCGCGCGCTGCAGGTGCTCCTGCTGCTCTACCTGGTGCCCTTCGCCCTCGCGGCCGGTGCGCCGTTCACCGTGCTGCGTGCGGCGCTGGGCCCGGCGGGCCGGAAACGCCTGGACGCCATGCTCTCCGGCAGTGTCGCCCGGCTGCTCACCCACCCGGCCACCGCCTCGATGCTGATCCTGCTGCTGCCCTGGGTGCTGTTCCTCTCGCCCTGGTACGAGTCGGTGCTGCGGCACGGGGGCGTCGACGCGGTCACGCGAATCATCGTGGTGGCCATCGGGTTCCTGTACTTCTACTCGCGCCTGCAGATCGATCCGGTGCCCAAGCACTTCACGCAGGGTCTGTCGCTGCTCATCACCATCGCGGAGTCCCTGGCCGACGGCATCCTCGGCATCGTGCTGTGGCTGGGGCCACTGATCGCCACCGGCTACTACGGCTCGCTCGGCCGTACCTGGGGTCCGGACGCGCGCCTGGACCAGACGATCGGCGCGGGCATCCTGTGGCTGCTCGGCGATTTCCTCGGGCTGATCTACTCGCTGGTCGTCATGCGGGCCTTCGCCGCCGACGAGAAGCGCAGGGCCGGGGAGGTGGATGCCGAGCTGGATGCCGCGGAGGCGGCGCGGGCGCGGCGGAAGGCGGTGTCGCGCACCGCGATCCGGGCCGCGGAGGCGGACGACGAGCCGGTGTCCACCGGACTGTGGTGGGAGAACGATCCGCAGCTGCGCGAGCGCTTCCGCCGCTGATCCGCCGAAAAGTGACCTGTCTCACCAAGATTGGGAGTCAGTGATATCGGCTATCGATACGCCTGTTGGCTACCGCTCAGCTCCCAACTGCTGGACACTTGACTAGGCCGCTTCACAAGCGCGTCCTTCCCTGGGGGTGGGAAGTACGCCTGCAAGAAAGCCGGTAGTCATGCAGTTCGGCAAACTCGCCGTCACCTCGGCCCTCGTCATTGCGGCCCTCGGGAGCTTGCCGGTGCTCGAGGGCATGGCTTGGGTCGGCTGCCCGGCCGGTACGGGCATCGGGCATTCCGCTGGGCGCGGCGGCCGGCCTGATCCTGACCGGGGTGCCCGCGGCCAGATCATCGGCATCGGATTCGTCCAGCATCGATGATCCGGTGAACCAGTAGCTATCGGCTCGCGAAGAAAAGGCCCTCGATGGGGGTGTGAGGCGGGCCTCTATATGCGCCGAAAGGTTGCCTGGATCACTCATAAAAGGCTCAGTGAACGCCATCTTTACGCAAAACATACTCCACGATGTGTTTTTGCTACGGTTTGGCAACAAGTAGGCAACATTTGCTGACCTATCCTGTTCGGGGTGCTCGATGAGGACCTCGCTCCCAGGAGGGAAGCGCCCGTTCAAGAAAGCGACGAGAAGTTTATGCGTTTCACCAAGTTTGCCGCCACCTCGGCCCTGGCCATCGCGGCCCTCGGCATCTCCGCCGGGACCGCCTATGCCGATCCGGCGGCCGCCGCCGCCCCCGGCATCCACTGGGACACCAAGATCGACGGCGCTTCGGTGGTGCTGAAGACCGACGCGGGCTCGCTGACCACCCAGGACGGCCAGTTCCAGGTGCGTGACAACAACGGCGGCCTGGTCACCCAGTTCCCGCTCGACATCATCACCGGTGACGTCGCCCACCCGGTCGCCGCCCGGATCGACGGCAACACCGCCACCTTCACCCCGAACATGGACCCGGCCGCCGCCTTCCCGGCCCCGGCTCTCCCGGCTCCGGTCGTCAAGGACGTCGCCAGCCAGGCCGACCAGGACGCCGCGTTCTCCGCCGCGGTCAACCAGTTCGGCATCGCCACCTCCATGGGCACCCTGCTGGGCACCCTCATCGGCGGTGTGGCCGGCTGTGCCATCGGCGCGGCGGGCGGCGCCATCGCCGGTGTCGTGGTCATGTCGGTTCCGGCCGGTATCGCGGGCTGCGTCGCCGGCGCCGCGATCGGTATCCCGCTGGGCGCCGCGGCCGGTCTGGTGGTGACCGGTGTGCCCGCCGCCATCGCGGTCGGCATCGGCCTGTTCAACCGCCTGAACGCGCCGGACTCCACCCCGGCCGCCAGCTGAGCCGCTGAGTAGGGGCCGGACCGGGACCACCCCGGTCTGTCCGGGCCGTGGCAGTGGCGCGCACGCCGCGGCGAGCAGCGGTGCCGGTGCAGGAGGCATTGCGTGACAACAGAATTCGGGCCGGATCGCTTGGGGGCGATCCGGCCCGAATCTGTTTGCGGATACTATCGCCGGTTACGAGCAGGACGCGTTGAACGAGTCGATGGCGTCGCTCAGATCGGTCACATTGTCATCGATCAGCGCGGTGGCGAAAGCGGCGATGGCGGCCTTGTCCGCGCCATTGGCATCGATGCCGAGCAGCTTGGCGGCCAGCGCCTTCTGCCCGTCGTTGTCGATACCGTTGGGGTACTGGACGATCGCGGCATTGATCAGATCGATCGCGGTGCCGCAGGCGGCGGACTGGGCCTGGGCGGTGCCGGTCGGCAGTGTCAGCAGGGCGGCGGTGGCGGCCACGGCCAACAGGGCAGACGGCAGGATTTTGCGCATGAGGGTCTCTCCGGTTATCGGGTACGTCGTTATGACGTAGCGAGTGTGCCGGAAGGGGCCGACAAAACCCGAATGCCCCACGGACGTGTCCGCGGGGCAAGGGATTTCGTGTCGAACTAGCGCGGGCGGCGCGACACGATGGCGTCGCGGATCAGGACGAAGGCGATACCGATCGCGAACAGCACCAGGAAGATGTAACCGACATTGCCGCTGCCCGAGGAGCTGCCCTGCTGGTTCTCGAACAGCATGGCCAGCAGGATCACGACGACGACCCAGCCGGCGGTGCGAGCGGTACGGCGCGATTCGCCGCTCCAGCCCCACGCGGCGGACGGAACCTCGGCGGTGTCGACCTTGGTGACAACCTCAGAGGGGTGCGCGGGTTCCAGTTCCGTGGCGGCCACTGTGGCTCCTTTACGGCTCGAATCGATTGCTGGCCAATATCGTGACATACGACCCAGCGTCGTAGCGAGCAGGGGGCAGGGGACAATGGTTCCGTGTCCGACGTTGTGAGAGTTCTGCTGCTGGGCAGCACCGGTTCGATTGGTACGCAGGCACTGGAGGTGATCGCGGCCAACCCCGACCGCTTCGAAGTGGTGGGTCTCGCGGCGCGCGGGGGCAATGCGGACCTGCTGGCACAGCAGATCGCGGCCACCGGGACCGGCAACGTGGCGGTGACCGACCAGGCAGCGGCGGCGAAACTCGGTGTGACGCTGTCGGGTCCGGACGCCGTGACCGAACTGGTGCGGCGCACCGACGCGGACGTGGTGCTCAACGCGCTGGTCGGCTCGCTCGGCCTGGAGCCGACCCTCGCCACATTGGAATCGGGGCGGCGACTCGCCCTGGCCAACAAGGAGTCTCTGGTGGCGGGCGGCTCGCTGGTGACCCGGGCGGCCAAGCCGGGACAGATCGTGCCGGTGGACTCCGAACATTCGGCGCTGGCCCAGTGCCTGCGCGGCGGCAGCGCCGACGAGGTCGCGAAGCTGGTGCTCACCGCCTCCGGCGGACCCTTCCGCGGCTGGACCACCGAGATGCTGGAGTCGGTGAATCCGGCCGAGGCCAAGACTCATCCGACCTGGTCCATGGGACCGATGAACACGCTGAACTCCGCGTCACTGGTGAACAAGGGCCTCGAGCTGATCGAGACGCACCTGCTGTTCGGCATCGACTACGACCGCATCGACGTCACCGTGCACCCGCAGTCCATCGTGCACTCCATGGTCACCTTCACCGACGGCTCGACCCTCGCCCAGGCCAGCCCGCCCGATATGAAGCTGCCCATCGCGCTCGCCCTGGGCTGGCCGGACCGCGTTCCCGGTGCGGCCGCCGCGTGCGACTTCTCCACCGCCTCCACCTGGACTTTCGAGCCGGTCGACAACGCGGTCTTCCCGGCCGTCGAGCTGGCCCGCCAGGCCGGTAAGGCCGGCGGCTGCGTGACCGCGGTCTACAACGCCGCCAACGAGATCGCCGTGCAGGCCTTCCTCGACGGGCTCATCCGATTCCCCGACATCGTGAGAACCGTCGGGCGCGTCGTGGAGTCCGCCGACCGCTGGAGCGCTGAACCCGGTAGCTTGGACGAGGTGCTCGCGGCCGATACGTGGGCGCGTGACACCGCGCGCACGATCGTGCGCGGCTGACAGCAGGAGGGCTCGGAACCGGATGGTCTACGCGATCGGCTTCGTACTGTTCGCCCTCGGGATCACGGCCTCGGTCGCCCTACACGAATGCGGCCACATGTGGACCGCGCAGGCCACGGGCATGAAAGTACGACGCTACTTCATCGGTTTCGGGCCCAAGGTCTTCTCGTGGCGGCGCGGCGAGACCGAATACGGTCTCAAGGCGCTGCCGCTCGGCGGGTTCTGCGATATCGCGGGCATGACCGCCCTCGACGAGCTCGAACCCGAGGAGCTCGACCGGGCCATGTACCGGCAGGCCACCTGGAAGCGGCTGCTGGTGATGTCCGGCGGCATCCTGATGAACTTCCTCATCGGGTACCTGCTCATCGTGCTGCTCGCGGTGGGCTGGGGGCTGCCGCGTTTCGATCAGCCGCCGGCCACCCAGCTCGGCGCCATGAGCTGCGTCGCCAACATGGCTCCCGACCAGTCGCTGCTGCCCTGCACCGGGCAGGGCCCGGCCCAGCTCGCGGGTCTGCAGCGCGGCGACCGGGTGACCGCGGTCGCCGGCGTCCCGATCAAGACCTGGAACGACTTCCGCACCCAGACCGAGAAGCAGACCGGCACCTTCGAATACACCGTCGAGCGCGACGGCAAGACGCTGCCGGTCCAGGTCACCCCGCAGATGGCAACGGTCTACACCGACAAGAACGGCACCCCGAAGACCGTCGCCAAGGTCGGCGTCGGCCAGGACTACTACGCGCCGGTCCAGCACAACATCCTCAGCGCGATTCCCGCCTCGGGCGCGTTCACCGGCCAGATCGCGGTGCGCACCGTGGAGTCGCTGGCCCAGATGCCGTCCAAGGTGGTCGACCTGTGGCACGCCGTCACCGGCGGCACCCGTGACCCGGAGACCCCGGTCAGCGTCTACGGCGCCTCCAAGATCGGCGGCGAGACCGCCGAGCACGGCCTGTGGTCGATGTTCGTGCTGACCCTGGCCAGCCTGAACTTCTTCCTCGGCGCCTTCAACCTGCTCCCGCTGCTCCCGCTCGACGGTGGCCACATGGCGGTCGTCATCTACGAGAAGCTGCGCAACCTCTTCCGCAACCGCAAGGGCCTGCCCGACGGCGCCCCCGTCGACTACCTGAAGCTGCTCCCGGCGACCTACGTCGTGGTCGTCATGGGCGGCGCCTACATGATCCTCACGCTGGTCGCCGACATCGTCAATCCGGTGAAACTGTTCCCATAGCCGTTGGCGCGCTTGCGGATTCGATTGCGATGTCGCGCAACAGGGTCCGGCAGAGCCGATCGGCCCGGCGGGTGGTTTCGGGCTGACGGTATTCCGGGGTCAGCGACAGGACCTGGGCGCAGGCAGTTTCCAGGTCGATCAGATGACCGACCGAGACGTACACCGGTTTGACGTCGGTGCGGGTACGCAGCGCGCGGCCGACCGGGTCGCCGTCGATGGTGATGACGCTGGAGGCGCCCCGCTCGCGGGCGGGCTCCTCGAACTCGCCCCAGGCGTTCTTGGCGACCCCGATGGTCGGCACGCCGGTCAGCAGGCCGAGGTGGCAGGCGAAGCCGAAACGCCGCGGGTGGGCCAGGCCCTGCGAATCGCAGACGAGCAGATCCGGTGTGGCGGTGAGGTTTTCGAGGGCGGCCAGGGTGGTGGGGAGCTCCCGGAAGGCGAGCAGCCCCGGCACGTACGGGAAATCGGTGGTGCCGCGCGCGGTGGCGGTCTCGACGGTCTCGAGCGTGGTGGCGTCCAGCACCACAATGGCGGCCGCCACATTGCCGTCGTCGTCATAGGCCGAGTCAAGCCCCGCTACCGTCCGGAATTCCGGTGGCCGGGGGTTGACGGCGATCACCCGCGCGCGCAGCCGATCTTGCAGTGCCACTGCCTCTTCCGGTGTCGCCGGCCACGGATCTGGATTCGCTACCTTCACTTTTCGGAGCGTAAACCTTGGCGTCGATGGCGACGAATATGAACCGTAGGCCCCGGGCCGATTCCGAGTCCTGCAGCCGGCGCGGGTACCCTTGTCGCCGCCGTCACAGGGCGACCGGTATTCGAGCCTCGGTAAGCTCGGAGCCGGTAAGGGTGAGGACTTAGTCGAAAGTAGGCAGCCGATCGTGAGCAGTGCCATCGCATTGGGGATGCCGGCCGCACCGGCGGCCGTCCTCGCACCGCGGCGCAAAACGCGCCAGCTGATGGTGGGCAATGTCGGAGTGGGGAGTGAATTCCCCGTCTCGGTCCAGTCGATGACCACCACCAAGACCCATGACGTCAACGCCACCCTGCAGCAGATCGCGGAGCTGACCGCGTCCGGCTGTGACATCGTGCGCGTGGCCTGCCCGCGTCAGGAGGACGCGGACGCGCTGGCGACCATCGCCCGCAAGTCGCAGATCCCGGTGATCGCCGACATCCACTTCCAGCCGCGCTACATCTTCGCCGCCATCGATGCGGGCTGTGCTGCGGTGCGCGTGAACCCGGGCAACATCAAGGAGTTCGACGGTCGCGTCAAGGAGGTCGCCAAGGCGGCCGGTGACGCGGGCATTCCGATCCGTATCGGCGTCAACGCCGGATCCCTCGACAAGCGGATGCTCGAGAAGTACGGCAAGGCCACCCCCGAGGCGCTGGTCGAGTCCGCGCTGTGGGAGGCGGGCCTGTTCGAGGAGCACGGCTTCGGCAATATCAAGATCTCGGTCAAGCACAACGACCCGGTGATCATGGTCGAGGCCTACCGCCAGCTCGCCGCGCGGTGCGACTACCCGCTGCACCTGGGTGTGACCGAGGCCGGCCCGGCCTTCCAGGGCACCATCAAGTCGGCCGTCGCCTTCGGCGCCCTGCTGAGCGAGGGGATCGGCGACACCATCCGCGTCTCCCTCTCCGCCCCGCCCGCCGAGGAGATCAAGGTCGGCACCCAGATCCTCCAGTCCCTCAACCTGCGCCCCCGCAAACTGGAGATCGTGTCCTGCCCGTCCTGCGGCCGCGCCCAGGTCGATGTGTACACCCTGGCCAACGAGGTCACCGCCGGTCTCGAGGGCATGGAGGTCCCGCTGCGTGTGGCCGTCATGGGCTGCGTCGTGAACGGCCCCGGCGAGGCCCGCGAGGCCGACCTAGGCGTCGCCTCCGGCAACGGCAAGGGCCAGATCTTCGTCAAGGGCGAGGTCATCAAGACCGTCCCCGAGCATCTCATCGTCGAGACCCTCATCGAGGAGGCCATGCGCCTCGCCGAGGAAATGGGCGACATCACCGAATCCGGCGCCCCGGTCGTCACCACCGGCTAGCCACACCCCAACCCCGGCCCGGTCCGTATCGGCATCACCGCCGCTGCCGCCCGGGCCGTTCGTCGTTCACGCATTGGCCCGGGACCCGTACCGGGCCGCCGTGTTCGGGGTGGTGTGGGGCGGATATGAACCAAAGGGTTGGATTGGGTTGGGGGGTTTGGGGTTTTGCCTGATGGGTCGGCGGTTGGGGACAATCGGGCGGCGCGGGGCGGGAAGTTCTGGCAGGCTGTGAGCGTGCGGAGTGTGCTGGAGCCGACTCGCAAGGGCCGGACGTCCGGGGTCCGTCAGCTCGCGAACCGCGATCTGGCGCAGGTCTTGCGTGTGCTCGACACCGATCCGGTGGCGACCTGCATGGTCGCCGCGCGCCTGCAGGAGTACGGGCTGGATCCGCGCGGGCTGTACGGCGAACTGTGGACCCGGGGTGGGCCGGCGGAGTCGCTGTGCTTCTCGGGCGCGAATCTGGTTCCGCTGCGCGGCGGTCGCGACGATATGAAGGCCTTCGCGGAGCGCGCGATCAAGGGGCCGCGCATGTGCTCGTCGGTGGTGGGGCGGCGCGAGCTGACCCTGCCGCTGTGGGAGTTGCTGGCCGAGCACTGGGGGACGCCGCGGGAGGTGCGCGAGGACCAGCCATTGCTCGCGCTGGAACGGCCCGCGAGTATTGCGCCGGATTTGCGGGTGCGCCGGGTGCGGCCCGAGGAGATCGATCGGTATCTGGTTGCCGCGGTCGCCATGTTCACGGAGGAGATCGGGATCGACCCCCGCGCGGGCGACGGTGGGCGCAGTTATCGCCGCCGGGTGTCGGGGCTCATCGAATCCGGCCGGGCCTGGGCGCGATTCGAGGACGGTGAGGTCGTCTTCAAGGCGGAAGTCGGTGCGTTGTCGCGACGCACCGGACAAATTCAGGGCGTATGGGTCCATCCGGACAAGCGCGGCCAGGGCTACGGCGCGGCGGGGACCGCGTCCGTGGCCAATGTGGTGGTCTCCTCCGGACGCACGGCCAGCCTGTATGTCAACTGCTACAACAACATTGCGCGCCGCGCGTACGGCAAGGTGGGGTTCCGTCAGGTCGCCACCTTTGCGACAGTGCTGCTGGATTGAGTCCACACCCGACCATGGGGAGGCGGAGCGGGATGTGGGTGTGAAATCCGTTCCGGTACAGAGTGTCGCGCAAGTTTGCCGGTAGTTGGCTCTAGCATCTGACCCAATGTCAACACGGGTCTTCACCACGCTGATCGCCGCCGCGGTCGCCCTCCCGGTCACCGTCGCCGCGACCGGTTGCTCGTCGGGTCCGCAGGGCCCCGGGCAGGCGGCCGAGGCCTTCGTGTCCGCCTTCGCCGACCATGAGGTACAGGCGGCGGCCGACCGCACCAGTCAGCCCGAAAAGGCCGGTGCCGCACTGGCTTCGGCGTGGGACCAGCTGCAGGCCGAGAAGCTGGTGGCCACCACCGGCGCCGCCCGCGTCACCGGCGACACCGCCATTGTCGACTACACCTACGAATGGCACCTGCCCAAGGACCGCGTCTGGACGTATCAGGGCCAGCTGCAGATGGGCCGCGCCAACGGCCAGTGGCAGGTGCGCTGGTCCTCCGCCGACATCCACCCGCAGCTGGGCAATACCCAGACGCTGCAACTACGTTCGAATCCCGCGCCCCGCGCGCGTGTGAACGAGCGCTCGGGCAGCGATGTCATGGTGCCGGGCTCGCTGTACCGGGTGCTGTTCAAACCGTCGGCATCGGCCGACCCGACCGCTGTCTCCGCGGCGCTGGCGAATGCCCTGCACCGCTTCGACGCGCACGTCACCCCGGATTCGCTGTTGCGCGCGGCCCGCAACGCCGACGGCGCCTACACCGCGGCGTTGCTCTCGGAATGGGAGTTCGGCCAGGTGAATTCGCAGCTGCTGGGACTGTCCGGGGTCACCTTCAGCAAGGAATTCGATCTGGTCCCCACCGACCGCCACTTCGCCCCCGGCCTCATGACCGAGGTCCGCAAGACCGTCATCGACGAGGTGGACGGCAAGGCGGGCTGGAGCGTGGTGACCGTGAATGCCAATGGCGTCGACACCGATGTGCTCCAGGAGGTCGATCCGCAGACCTCCCCATCGTTCTCGCTCAGCGTCGACCGCTACATCCAGAACGCCGCCCAGGGCGCGGTGGATGCCCGCGCCGAGCAGACCATGATGGTGGTGCTGCAACCCTCCACCGGCGCGGTGCTGGCCATCGCCCAGAACGAGGCGGCCGACGCCGACGGCCCGGTGGCGGCGACCGGCCTCTACCCGCCGGGCTCGACGTTCAAGACGGTGACCGCCGCCGCGACCATGACCGCCGGCCACGCCACCCCGGACACCGTGGTCCCCTGCCCGAGCCAGATCGTGGTGGGGGAGCGCACGATTCCCAACTACGACCTGTTCAGCGTCGGCAATGTGGCCATGGCGACCGCCTACGAGCGTTCCTGCAACACCTCGTTCGCCAAGCTCGCCTCGGAGCTGGGCGGCCAGGATCTGCGCACGGCCGCGGCCGCGCTGGGGCTGGGCCCGGACTACACGATGGCGGGCCTGCCGACGGTGTCGGGTTCGGTGCCGCCCGACGATGATCTGGTGCAGCGCGCCGAGGACGGCATCGGTCAGGGCAAGGTGCTGGCCAGCCCGTTCGGTATGGCGATGGTGGCGGCGACGGTGGCGCACGGTTCGACGCCCGTGCCGTATCTGATCGCGGGTCATCCGACGCAGGTGTCGGGTGGTCGGCCGCAGTTGAAGCCGGAGGTTGTCGACGGGTTGCGGTTGATGATGCGCAAGGTGGTGCTCGGCGGTACGGCCGAGCGCATCATCGATCAGGGTGAGGTCTACGGGAAGACCGGTGAGGCCGAGGTGGACGGCGGTTCGCACTCGTGGTTCATCGGCTACCGCGGTGATCTGGCCTGGGCGACCCTGCTGGTGCGCGGTGGCAGTTCGGACAATGCGGTGGCGGTGACGCGGGACATGCTCGCGGCCCTGCCTCCGGGCTACTGAGGACCACCGCCCGGCAGGGTCAGCGCTCGCTGTAGGTGTCGAGTCGAGAGCAGGCGACGGGATGGATCGTGCCGACGTTGTCGGTTACGAAGCGTTGGTCGGCGAGGGCTTGGACGGGTGGTCCGTCAGTGGACGCGTCGCCGATGATCTCGGTGACACCCGCGCCCGCGAGGATCATGCCTGCGGTGGTGATCAGCAGAAGGGCCGAGCGCTTCATGTCCCTCTCCCTTGTTTGGGGATGAGTTGGGAGACCCGAACGTTCGCCTTTCGCGGCGAACACGGTGATGATCCGATGCTCATTAAGGGTTGGCTGACTATTTGCCAATGGAAGAAACGGTAATCGGTCACTTATGCCGAGGCAACCCGCAAGTCTGCTGCCGCATTCCGGTTGGGCGGAGATTCAGCAGTTCACGGGCCGGATTGGAATCCGAAGTTCACTGTCAGTTTTCCCGCTGCATGGTCGCCGCGAGGTGGTGCGTCAGCGGTTGCTCGACTGCCGCCATGCGCAGCGAGTACTCGAGGGTGTCGCCCGCGACGGTGATGGTGCGACCCAGCGCGGTCACCGATTTCGCGGTGCTGCTGAGACCGATCGAGGTGGATTCGAGTTCCAGGCGCAGCTCGCCGCCCTCGGTCACCAGGCTGCCCTCGCAGATCTCGGTGATGCCGGTGGGATGGGCCAGGATGAGCTCGATGCGGTCGGGGCTGATCGCCCGCAGGTATCCGGTCTCGCTGTGCATGGGCCGGCTGCCGTCGGCGGCGCGGGTGCGCTGCCGGTAGGTGAGGAAGGGGCGGCCGACGTGGCCGAAGTGCACTTCCTCCAGGTACTCGAACGGCTCGATGGTCGGGTATTCGCCGCGGCCGCGGCCGCGCCAGGAGCCCAGCAGCGGGGCGAGGTGGGCGATATCGGGGTGCGGCGCGACGGTGGTTTCGGGTTCGAGCACGGCGGACAGCTTAATAGGCCCGGCGCGTAGCTGCGCGAGGTCCACACGCCTGCGCGCCGACATTCCCGGATAGGGGTATTGATCTCAGCGGCGGCTGGCCCGGCGGTAGCCGTAGGCGGCGGGGATGGCGAACACGATGATCAGGCCGACGGTCCAGGCGAGTGTCTGCATGAGCGGGCCCGCCACGGGTCCGCCGTCGGCCAGCGCGCGCATGGTGTCGACGGCGACCGACATGGGCTGATCGCGGACCACGGGCTGAATCCACCGGGGGTAGGCCCCGAGTGGCACGAATCCGGTGCTGAAGAACATGAGCAGTGACGACAGCAGTGCGACGGCCTCGACCAGGGTGGACTTGGCGGTGAACACGGCGATGGCGGTGATCATCGTGGCGAAGGCCAGCCCGAACAGCACCGGGATCCACAGGAAGGCGAAGGCCTGCAACGGTCCCTGCCGGAAGTGGAAGCCGAGCGCGATGCCGAAGCAGATGATCACGACGGTTCCGGCGAAGATGCGGCAACCTTCGGCGAGGATGCGCGCGGCGAGCCCGGACGCGCGGTGCACCGGCAGCACCCAGAAGCGGGACAGGATGCCCGCCTCGCGTTCCCGGCCGAGCATGACGCCGCTGGCCACGGTTCCGGACAGCGCGCCGACCAGGGTCACCATGGGGGTGGATCCGTAGAGTGCGCTGTGGCCGGAGAACTTCTGGATCTGTGAGCCCACCACGATGTCGAGCATGAGCAGCAGCAGGCACGGCACGATGAGGGTTTCGAGCAGCGTGATCGGGTCGCGGACCCAGCGCAACAGCAGTCGCTGGGTCTGAATCCAGGTGTGCCGCAGCAGGGCCGGGGCCGAGCCTTCGCCGAAGACGATGGTGTCGGCGAGTTCGGGGTGGTCGAGGGTGGCCATATCAGGACCTTTTCAGGTTCTGCCGGGCGATGAAGTAGCAGGCCAGTGCGATGGTGCCCACGAGCCACAGCAGCGGCGGCGTCATGAGAGACCAGGTCACCGGGTGGGCCTTGCCGAGGGTGTCGCCGCCCAGCGCGCGCAGCCCCTCGGCGTATTGGGACACCGGCTGGTTGCGGACGAAGAACTGGACCCAGTGCGGGAATTGGTGGGCGGGGGCGAGACCGGTGGAGAGCATGCCGAGGATGAGCGGCGGCAGTACCAGCACCTGGGTGGTGGCCTCGGGGCTGCGTGTGGCGGTGCCGATGGCGTCCGCGCCGAGACAGAACGCGATGCCGATGGCCAGTCCGAGAGCCAGGAAGCCCAGGGTGTGCAAGGTGCCGTCGACGAAGCGGAACCTGATCACGTGGGTGCTGACGACGGCCGAGACGAGCCCGATGAGCAGCCGGAACACATTGGAGGACATGCGCGCCGCGGCGGGGACGATCGGGTGCATGGGCATGGCGTCGAAGCGCCGGTCGAGGCCGGAGACCGCGTCGGTGGCGGCGCGGAAGGCGGCGGAGACCGCGGTGAAGGCGCACGCCTGCAGGATGACGATGGGCGCCATGAACTGCGCGTAGCTGCTGAATCCCAGTCCGGCGAAGGACATCACGCGGTTGAGCGGGATGTAGAAGCTGGCGGTGAAGGTGATGGGCGCCAGGACGGCGGTGATGATTTCGCCGGTTTTGACCGAGGGCACGATGAGCCGCACCGTGAGCACCCACCACTGGGCGAGGGTGGCGGGGGCGGCGCGGACGTTGGTGAGCCACCCGGCGGGTGCGGCCTCGACGGCGGTCATGCCCGGGTCCGATCCTCGGCGCTGAAGCGCCCGTCCGTCGTGCGGAACCGGACCGACGGCGAATCATCCTCGGCCTCTTCGGATTTGGCGATGTGCCCGGTGAGTTCGAGGAAGACGTCGTCGAGGGAGGGTCGGCGCAGCGCGATGTCGATGAGTTCCATTCCGGCCGTGTCGAGCCGGCGCAGCGCCTCGGCGAGCGTCTTGGCGCCTTCCGGTGCGGGGATGGCGATCCGGTCCGAATCCCCGGTCAGCGCTTCGCGATTGGCGGCGGGCAGCAGGTCGCCGAGGGCGCGGGCGATGGCGGGCAGATCCTCGATGCGCAGCGGCACGATCTCGCAGTAGCTGCCGCCGGTCCGGGCCTTGAGTTCGTCTGCGGTGCCGTCGGCGATGACCAGGCCGTGGTCGATGACGATGATGCGGTCGCAGAGCGCGTCGGCCTCTTCGAGGTACTGCGTGGTGAGCAGGGTGGTGATGCCGTGTTTGCGGAATCCGCCGACCAGGTCCCAGACGCCCTGGCGGCTGCGCGGATCCAGGCCGGTGGTGGGTTCGTCGAGGAAGACCACCTCTGGCCGCACCACGAGTCCGCACGCGATGTCGATGCGCCGCCGCATGCCGCCGGAGTAGGTGCCGACGCGGCGTCCGGCGGCCTGCACCAGGTCGAATTCCTCGACGAGTTCGTCGGCGCGGGCGCGGGCGGCGCGTTTGCGCAGGCCCATGAGGCGGCCGAACATGACGAGGTTCTCGTATCCGGACAGGGCGTCGTCGAGGGCGGCGAACTGCCCGGTCAGCATGATGGATCGGCGGACCGCGGCGGCGTCGGTGACGACGTCGTGCCCGGCGACCAGGGCGCGCCCGCTGTCGGGGGCGATGAGGGTGGACAGGATATTGACCGTGGTGGTCTTGCCCGCGCCATTGGGTCCGAGGATGCCGAGTACCTCGCCGGGCGCGGCCTTGAAGGTGATGCCGCGCAGCGCCCGGACCGTGCCGAAGGATTTCTCGACGTCTTCGACGACGACGCCGTCGACGCCGGTGCGCACGCTGCTCGGGGGTACGGCCGTCTTGGTTTCCACGTTTGTTGTATCGGGTTTGGCACTGTCGGTGTTCACGGCGTCCCTCCCAGGTGTGCGTCGAGAATGCGTGCGATGGCCGCGAGCGCGTGCGGTGCGGTGAGTTCGTCGTGGCTGACGTCGATGTCGTGGTTGCTGATGGTCCCGGTGATCCAGGGTCGCCAGCCGGCGGGCCCGAAGATGTCGGAGGTGTGCACGGTGGCGCTGAAATACAGTGCGTCGCCGTGGAATACGGGCCGCTGGTAGCCGGTGCGGGTGGCGGCGGAGGCGTTGTAGGAGGCGGCCATGCGTTCCAGGGTCTGCGCGTCGACCAGGCTGACGCCGCCCATGCGGTCGCGGATCATGGCCGCGGCTTGTTCCGCGCTGGTGTCGGCGGGGATGTCGGTGATGCCGAAGACCGAGCCGAAGGCCGCGACGAAGGAGCCGGCGGTGAGCGTGTCGATGCTGTCACCGTCGATATCGGTGCTGTCCGCGTCGAGCAGGGCCAGGGTGCCGACCTCGTCTCCGGTTGCCTCGAGCTGGGCGGCGATTGCGTGCGCGATCAGGCCGCCGAAGGACCATCCGAGCAGATGATAGGGGCCGCGCGGTTGCAGTCGGCGGATTTCGGCCACGTAGCGCGCGGCGAAGTCGGCGATGCTGCGGGCGTGTGGTTCGCCGGACAGGTCGGGGGCCTGCAGACCGTAGATGGGACGGCCGGGGTTCAGCGTGTCGGCGAAGCCGAGGTAGGTCCAGGCGATGCCGGAGGACGGATGGATACAGAACAGGGCGGGTTCGTCGCCGCCGGGCCGGATCGGCAGCACCACGTCCAGGCCGAGGCCCGGCGGCGAATCTGCCTTGCCGGCAGCGAGTTCGGCCGCGGCCTGCTGGTCGCGCAGATACTGCCGTTCGGCCTCGGCGGCGGGCTCGGCGGCCGGTGAGGTGGCGAAATAGGCTGCGGCGGCGAGCGCGTCGGTCCACAGGTGGGCCAGCATGGTGATCTCGTGGCGGGGCAGCAGGGTTTCGGGGAAGGTGAAGGCGGCCTGCAGGCGGTCCCCGACGACGACGGCATTGATCTCGATCTCGGCGGTGACGGGCACGTCTGCGTGCTCGGTGGCGTGCAGGTCGCCGAGCTCGTCGGTGGGCAGCCAGCCGAGATCTTCGAGCCCGGCCGGAATGTCGGCGGTGGCGTAGCGGCCGAGGTAGTTGAAGCCGATGCGGCCCGGCACCCGGTCGGGCAGGTCGGCGGCGGTCCCGGGGTTGAGGTAGCGCAGCATGCCGTAGCCGATGCCCTTGTCCGGCACGGACATCAGCTGGTGTTTGACCGCCCGGATGGCCGCGCCCATGGCCGGGCCGCCGGCGAAGGCGTCGCGAATCGGGATGTCCGACAGGGCGAGTCGCACCGGGTACACGGTGGTGAACCAGCCGATGGTGCGGGACAGATCGGCTCCCGGAACGATTTCCTGCTGTCGCCCGTGCCCTTCGAGCCGGATCAGCACTGCCGCACCGGGTTCCATGCGCCAGCGCATGACGGCCAGTGTGAGCGCGGCCAGCAGGGTGTCCTCGACGGTGCCGTCGAACAGCGCGGGCAGGGTGGTGAGCAGAGCGGTGGTGACGTCCGCGTCGAGCTCGACCTCGACGGTGCGGACGACCGGCACCCGGTCGACGGCGGGATCGAGTGCGCGCGGCCCGATCGGAGGGTCGGGGGTGGCGGCGACCTCGCGCCAGTAATCCAGTTCGGCCGTGCGGGTTTCGCCTTGCGCGGCTTCTTCGAGCGCGTGCGCCCAGCGGCGCAGGGAGGTGCCGGTCTCCGGCAGGATCGGTGGCGTGTCCGCGCTGATCTGCGCCCAGGCGGCGATCAGGTCGGGGATGAGGATGCGCCAGGACACACCGTCGATGACCAGGTGGTGGGCCACGAGGATGAGCCGGCCGCGGCGGTCGGCGGGGCTGCCCGGGGCCGGGTCCAGCCACACCAGTTGCAGAACGGTCCCGGTGGCCGGGTCGAGGCGGCCGAGCGCGGAATCCAGTTCGGTGACGGCGTATTCACGCAGGTCGACCGCGTCGGCGGTGTCGAATTCGATGCGATGCAGGAGCGTGTCGATATCGACCGCGCCGGGTTCGCGGATGCTCATGCGCCAGTCGCCGTCCGTGTAGGCGAGCTGGGCGCGCAGTGCGTCGTGGAGGTCCACGACGGCGGTGACGGTGGCGACGAGCTGGTCGCGCCCGATGCCCTGCGGCAGTTCCAGCACCGCGGTCTGCGCGAATCTGCGGTGGTCGCCGCCGCGTTCGAGCATCCAGCGCACGATGGGGGTGAGCGGCAGCTCGCCGACTCCGCCGCCGGGCAGCTCCTCGAGGACGACGGTCTCGCCGGCTGCCGCCGCGAGCGCGGCCAGCGCCGCGACCGTGCGATGCTCGAAGATCTGCAATGGCGTGAGTTCGATGCCGCGCAGCCGGGCGCGGGAGACCAGCTGGATGGCGAGAATGCTGTCGCCGCCGAGGGCGAAGTACGAGTCGTGCACGCCGACCCGGTCGCGGCCGAGCAGTTCGGCGACGAGCTCGGCGAGCACGGTTTCCAGCTCGGTGCCCGGTGCCCGGTATTCGGTCGCGGCCTCGAATACCGGCGCCGGCAGCGCCTTGCGGTCGAGCTTGCCGACCGCATTGAGCGGGATGGCGTCGAGCACCCCGAACGCGGTCGGCACCATATAGCCGGGCAGCCGGTCGGCGGCGTGGGCGCGCAGGGCGGCCAGGTCGACCTCGCGCCCCGGCTCCGGTAGCACATACGCCGCGAGCGCGATGGCGCCGCCGGGTCCGGGAACGCCCAGGGTGACGGCGAATTCGACGCCCTCGGCGGCGGACAGCGCGGCGTCGATCTCGCCGAGTTCGATGCGCTGGCCGCGCACCTTGACCTGGAAGTCGGTGCGGCCCAGGTATTCCAGGCGCGGTTCGTCGAGGTAGCCGGTCCAGCGCACCAGATCGCCGGTGCGGTAGAGCCGTTCACCGGGCCGCCCGTACGGGTCGGCGACGAAGCGGGCCGCGGTGAGGCCCGGGCGTGCGTGATAGCCGCGCGCCAGGGCCGGTCCGGCCAGGTACAGCTCCCCGGCCACGCCCATCGGCACCGGGCGCAGGCGGTCGTCGAGGACGAGGGTGCCCGCACCGCGGATCGGGGTGCCGATGGTGACCGGATGCCCGGCGGTGAGGGGTTCGGAAGCCGTTGCCCAGATGGTGAATTCGGTGGGCCCGTAGAGGTTGATCAGCGTGCGTCCGCTCGACCACCGGGCCACCAGGTCCGGGCCGATGGCCTCGCCCGCCACGGCCAGTACCCGCACGCTGGATACCGCCTCCGGGTCCAGGGTCGCCAGCGCCGAGGGCGTGATGACCAGGTGTGTGACACCCTGCGCCGCAATGAGATCCGACAGCGCCTCGCCGCCGAAGACATCGGGCGGGGCGACCACGGCGGTGCCGCCGGAACCGAAGGCCATCAGCGCCTCGAAGGCCGAGGCGTCGAAACTCGGTGAGGCGACCTGGAGTACGCGGCAGTGCTCACCCAGTGCCAGCAGTTCCCGCTGGGCCCGCACCAGGTCGGCGATGCCGCGATGCGAGACGGAGACGCCCTTGGGTGTGCCGGTGGACCCGGAGGTGTAGATGAGCCATGCGGGCTGATCCGGGTACGTGGTCATGGCGCGAATCCGGCGCTGCCCCAGGGGGATCCGCACGCTGGAAGCGGCCGGATCGTCGAGCACCAGCCAGCCGACCGTGTCGGGCAGCAGGGCCCGGTGCGCGCTCGTAGTGAGCCCGAGCACCGCGCGCGAGTCGGCCAGCATGTGATCGATGCGGTCCAGCGGGTGCCGCGGGTCGATGGGCAGGAAGGCCGCCCCGGCCTTGGCGCAGGCCCAGATGGCGGTGATCAGTTCGATGCCACGCGAGAGGGCCAGCGCCACAATCATTTCCGATCCCGCTCCGGCGGCCGAGAGCTGCATGGCGAGCCGCTGCGACGCGGTGTCCAGCTCGCGGTAGGACACCGCGCGCCCGTCGGCGAGGACAGCCGGGCACATGCGGTGGGCGGTGGCGGCGGCCCGGAAAACCTGGGCGAGCGTGGTGATCTGGTCGTGCCCGGGCCCGCGCAGCGGCACCAGCGCGGTCCGTTCGGCCGCATCGAGCAGGTCGATATCCGACACCCGGACCTCGGGGTCGGTGGTGACGGCGGTGAGGATCCGCTGCCACCGGGTCACCAGCCGCGCGGCGGTGGCCTCGTCGAACAGGTCGGTGGCGAAGGTGAGCGTGCCGTCGAGTCCGGCCGCCTCGCTGCCGGGCAGTGGTGCGCGCAGATCGAAGGTCAGATCGAACTGCGAGGCATCCCGCTCGATGGGCTCGACCGCCACCCGCAGCCCGGGGAATTCGACGGTCGGCGGCTGGAAGTTCTGCAGCGACAACGACACCTGGAACAGCGGATGCTGTGCCGTCGACCGCGCCGGGTCCAGGACCTGCACCAGCCGCTCGAACGGCACCTCCGCGTGCGCGAAGGCATCCAGATCGGTGGCCCGCACCTGTGCCAGAAACTCCCGGAACCCCGTGGCGGGATCCACGGGTGTGCGCAGGGCGAGCGTATTGACGAACATGCCGACCAGGTCGTCGAGGGCCGCCTCGCCGCGCCCGGCCACGGCGGTCCCGATCAGAATGTCGGGCGTGCCGGACAGCCGCGACAGCAGCACCGCCAGCGCGGCATGCAACACCATGAACAGGCTGGTGTCGGTCGCGGCCGCCAATTCGGTGAGCGCACCGTGCAATCCGGCGTCGAGCCGGAACTCCAGGTCCGTGCTCCGCAGGCTCTGCACCGCCGGTCGCGGCCGATCGGTCGGCAGCTCCAGCACGTCGGGCGTCGCCGCCAGCCGCTGCTGCCAATACCGAATCTGCTGTGCGGCACGCGATTCCGGATCCGCCTCGTCGCCCAGTAGTTCCCGCTGCCAGATCGAATAGTCGGCGTACTGCACCCGCAACGGCGGCCGCTCGGCCTCCGCGCCACTGCGCGCGAGATACGCCGTCACCAAGTCGGTGGCCAGCGGTGCCATGGAGGCTCCGTCCGCACTGATGTGGTGCACCACCAGCACCACCACGTGCACCTCGGATGCCGTGCCGCCGGTGCGCTGTGCTCCGGCCGGGTCGATCAGCCGGAGCACGCGGACCCGCAGCGGGGCTTCGCGGGTGAGATCGAAACCCGCCCCGGTGCTTTCGGCGATGGCCGCGCGCAGATCCGGGCCGTCGTCGGTATCCGCGACGCTGATCTGCGGCGCGGCCGCTTCGGCGCTGAGCACCACTTGGCGGGGACCGTCGGCGTCGGCGGGGTAGATGGTGCGCAGCGATTCGTGCCGGGCGACCACGTCGGCGACCGCCGAGCGCAGGGCCTCCATATCCAGTTCGCCGGTCAGGCGCAGGGCCGCGGTGATGTTGTAGGCGGAGGAGGCCTGGTCCAAGCGGTTGAGGACCCACATCCGTTGTTGTGCGGGGGACAACGGGATTCGGTCCGGGCGGATGCGCGGGGCCAGCGCCGGAAGTCCGGGAGTCTCGGTGCCGGGGACGATGCGCGACGACAGTTGCGCGACGGTGGGCGCGTCGAAGAGATCGCGCAGGGCGATGGTCGCGCCGAGGGCGGCGTTCACCCGGGCCACCACGCGGGTGGCGGTGAGCGAGTTGCCGCCGAGGTCGAAGAAGGAGCGGTCGATGCCGACGCGCTCGGCGTCGAGGACGTCGGCGAAAACCTGGGCGACGGCCGTTTCGACGGGGGTGCGCGGGGCCAGGTAGCGCTGGTCGAGGGTCGCGAAATCCGGTGCGGGCAGCGCATTCCGGTCGAGCTTGCCGACCGGGGTCAGCGGGACTTCGTCGAGTGCGATCAGGTAGCTCGGCACCATGTAGCCCGGCAGCGCGGCGGCGACGCGGGTGCGCAGCAGTTCGGTGTCGAGGGTGTGCCCGGCCGCGGCGACCACGTAGGAGACCAGCACTGTCTGCCCGCCCGGGCCGGGACAGCCCAGGGTGGCGGCATAGTCGACTTGCTCGTCGGCGGACAGCACCGCATCGATCTCACCGAGTTCGATGCGCAGGCCGCGGATCTTGACCTGGAAGTCGCTGCGGCCCAGGTATTCCAGTTCCAGTTGTGCGCCGTCGGGTGTCTTGACCTCCACCCAGCGCACCATGTCGCCGGTGCGGTACATGCGCGCGCCGGGCGCGGTGTACGGATTGGCGACGAAACGGGCGGCGGTGAGCCCGAATCGGTTGAAGTAGCCGCGGGCCAGTGCGGGCCCGGCCAGATACAGCTCCCCGGTCACCCCGATGGGAACCGGCCGCAGCCAGCCGTCGAGCACCAGGGCGGCCGCGCCGCGAATGGGCGCGCCGATGGTGATCGGCTCCCCGGGCAGCAGCTCACCCGGACCGGTCGCCCACACGCTGAATTCGGTGGGGCCGTATAGGTTCACCATGCGCCGCCCGGCGGACCAGGCGGCCACCAGTTCGGGCCCGGCCGCCTCACCGGCCACCGACAGGCAGCCGAGTTCGTCGAGTCCCGCCGGATTCATGGTGGCCAGTACCGACGGCGTGATGACCGCGTGTGTCACCCCTTCGGTGCGAAGCAGTTCCTCGAGTGCGCTGCCGCCGTACACATCCGGCGGCGAGATGACCAGCCGCCCGCCCGCGCCGTGCGCCATGAGCAATTCGTGCACCGAGGCGTCGAAGCTCGGCGAGGCCACCTGCAGGGTGCTGGAGGTCTCGTCCAGATCCAGCAGACTCTGTTGCGAGGCCACGAGATTGGCGAGGCCGCGATGGCTCAGCAGCACCGCCTTGGGCTTGCCGGTCGAGCCGGAGGTGTAGATGAGGTAGGCGGTCTGGGCGAGGTTGATGGGCCCGCCGCGTTCGTCGTCGGTGATGTGGGCGTCGGACACCGTCATGACCCGGCGGATGGTGTTGAGGTCGTCGAGCAGCAGCCAGTCGATGGTGCCGGGCAGGGTGTCGCCGACCGCGCACACCGTCACCCCGATGGGCGCGCGGGAGTCGCTCAGGATGTGCTCGATGCGCTCGACCGGATAGCTGGGGTCCAGCGGCAGGAACGCCGCCCCGGTCTTGGCCAGCGCCCACACCGCCACCACGGATTCCACCGATCGGGTCAGGGCCAGCACCACGAAACTCTCGCGGCCGACACCGCGCCGCAACAGGACTCGCGCGAAGCGGTTCGACCAGGTGTCGAGATCGCGGTAGGTCATGCTGAGGGCGCCGGAGCTGACGGCAATGCCCTCCGGATTGGCGCGCGCGCCCGCGGCCAGGATGTCGGGCAGGGTGCGCAGGGGGGTGGGCGTGCCGCCGCGGACGGGCAGCAGCTGGGTGCGTTCGATCGGATCGCAGTGCTGCAGCTGCGCGGTCCGGCGTTCGGGATGGTCGGCGATCTGGTCGAGCAGCAGCACGAACCGGTCGAGCAGCCGGCGCGCGGCGGCCTCGGGCAGTTCGTCCGCCATGAATTTGACGGTGATGGTGAGGCTTTCGCTGCCGTCGGCGGCGCGCTGCGGGATCACCATGAGGTTCAGCGGGTACGGGGTGGCGTCGGTGCCCGACACGTCGAGGATCCGCATGCCCGCGATATCCAGTGCACGCGAGAGCGTTTCGCGGTCGATGGGATAGGACTCGAAGACGGTGAGGGTGTCGAACAGCTCGGGCAGCCCGACCGCCCGGTGGATGGCGGCCAGCCCGACGTGCTGGTGGTCCAGCAGCCGCGCCTGCTCGGCCTGCACCCGGGCCAGCAGATCGCCCACGCGCTCACCGGGATCCAGCCGCACCCGCACCGGCAGGGTGTTGATGAACAGTCCCACCATCTCCTCGACCCCGGCCAGCTGCGGCGGCCGCCCGGAGACGGTGCCGCCGAACACCACATCGGTGCGGCCGGTGAGCATGGTCAGCAGCAGCGCCCACGCGGCCTGCACGGCGGTGTTGACCGTGGCCCCGGCGGTGCGCACGGTGTCGGTGAGCCGTTCCAGTCGCGCCGCGGTGAATTCGGCCGAGACCATGCCGGATTCGGTCGAGGTGATGCCCGCGAGGGTGGGTACCGCGCGGGTCGGCGCGTCGACCCCGGCCAGCGCCTCGGTCCAGGCCGCCAGGGACGCGGCGTCGTCCTGCTGATCGAGCCAGGCCAGGAATTCGCGATACGAGTGTGCCGGAGCCGGCGCGATCTCGTGCCCGGTGACCGCGGCCAGGTATCCGGCCAGCAGCTCGCGCACCAGCAGCGGCGTGGACCAGCCGTCCAGGGCCAGATGGTGATTGGTCATGAGCAGCGTGTACGCCTCGGGTTCGGTGCGCACGAGGCTGAAGCGCAGCAGCGGCGGCCGGGCGAGGTCGAAGCGGGTGCCCGCGTCCACGGCGATGAGCCGGGCCAGTTCCCGCTGCCGTTCGGCGGGTTCGTCGATGGTGGTGAGATCGATGTCCTGCCAGGAGATCTCGGCCTCGCCGAGCACCAGCTGCCGGGGGCCGTCGGTGGTCTCGACGTAGGCCACCCGCAGCACCTCGTGCCGAGCCGTCAGTGCCGCCGCGGCGGTGCGCAGCCGCCCGGCGTCGACCCGTCCGACCAGCGACAGCCGGGTCTGGACGGTGTACCCGTCGGCGGTGTCGGAGTCGTAGCGGGCGTGGAAGAGCAGGCCGTACTGCAACGGCGACAGCGGCCAGACCTCGGTGAGGTCCGGATACTCCCGCTCCCAGGCGTCGATCTGCGCCTGATCCACCGTGACCAGCGGGAAGTCCGAGGGGGTGTGCCCGCCGGCTCCGGCGTGGCGGGCATGGGTCACCAGTGCGGTGACCGCCCGCCCCCACAGCCGCGCGAACTCCCGCACCTGCCCGGGAGTGAGCAGCCGCGACGCGTAGGCCCACGTCACCTCGAGGCCGGCGGCGGTGTGGAAGGCATTGATGTCGACGACCGCCGCCAGCGGTGCGCGATCGTCCTGGGTGGCGGCGAATCTGACCGGCACCCACGGGGTTTCCGCGCCGCCCGGATGCTCCACCCCCGCGCCCGTGCGGCCGAGATAGTTGAAACTGATCTGCGGCGTGGGCGAATCGTCGAGTCGGGCAGGTCCCGTACCGAGGTAGCGCAGCATGCCGAAGCCCACACCCTTGTCGGGAATCGCCCGCAGCTGCTCCTTCACCGCCTTCAGTGCCGCGCCCGCCGCGGGCCCGCCCCGGAAGGCGTCGTCGAGGTCGAGGTCGCCGAGGTCGAGCGCCACCGGGAACACGCTGGTGAACCAGCCGATGGTGCGCGAGATGTCCGCACCGGGCAGCACCGATTCCTCGCGCCCGTGCCCCTCGACGGTGAGCAGGGTCCGGGTGCTGTGCCGCCAGCGGCTCGCCGCCAGGGCCAGCGCGGTGAGCAGGGCGTCGTCGAGTCCGCAGTGGAAACGTGCCGGAATGAGTTCCTGTGCGGCCGTGGCGGTATCGCTGTCGATGACGGTCCGCAGCTGCCCCATGGTGGCCACGGTGTCGAGCTCCGGATCCAGGACCCGGATGCCCAGCCGCGGGTCCGGTGTGGTGAGGATCCGCCGCCATTGCGGGATCTCGGCCGAGCGCGCCGGGGTCTGCTCGACCTGCCCGTGCGCCCAGCGCCGGAACGAGGTCCCCACCGGCGCGAGCGATCCGCCCGCCCAGGCCGTGGCCAGATCCGGCAGCAGGATGCGCCACGACACGCCGTCGGTGACCAGGTGGTGCAGCACCACCCACAGCAGTGGCACGGCGTCCTCGCGGTCGATGAGCACGAAGCGGGCCACGATCCCGGCGGCGGGATCCAGCAGGTCGGCCGCGCGCTGCAGTTCGTCCTCGCCGTCGCTGCCGGGTGCGGCGGTCACGGTTTCGATGAGGGCCGCGGCCTCGATCGTGCCGGGCGCGCCGACCCGCCACTCCCACGGGCGGCCGCCGTTCGCGGGCCGGTGGACGAGGGTGCTGCGCAATAGGTCGTGCCGGTCGAGCAGGGCCTGCACCGCGACCGTGAGCCGGGATCGGTCGGCTTCGCTGGAGGCGAAAGTGTCTTCAGCGCCGGAGGCGAAAATGTTTTCAGCGCGCGGAAGCGGAATCAGCACGGCCTGAGCGAATCTGGGCCAGGTCTCGCCCTGCTCGAGCATGGCGTGCACGATCGGCGTGAGCGGTACCGGGCCGACCGCGCCGCCGGGCAGCTCCCGGACCACCGCGGCGGTCACCTCGGTGGCGACGACGGCCAGCGCCGCGACCGTCTTGTGCTCGAACACATCCCGGGCGCGCAGCCCGAGTCCGGCCGCCTTGGCGCGTGCCACCAGCTGGATGGCCACGATGCTGTCGCCGCCGAGGACGAAGAAATTGTCGTCCGCCGCAACCGATTCCACCCCGAGCACCGCGGCGAAGACCTCCGCGAGCACGCGTTCCCGCTCGGTGGCGGGTGCGCGACCGGCGCTGGGGCCGGACCCGAAGTCGGGTCTGGGCAGCGCGCGGCGATCCACCTTGCCCGCCGGGGTGAGCGGCAGCGAGTGCAGCACCATCACGACCGACGGCACCATGTGCGCCGGAAGCGACTGGGCCACCGCGGCTTTCACATCCTCCGGCGCGACCACGGAATCGGCCGCCAGCACGTAGGACACCAGCGCGCTCGCGCCGCCGGGCGTGGTCGCGCCCACCGTGACCGCCATCTCGACCCCCGGATACCGCGCCACCGCGGCGTCCACCTCGCCGAGTTCGATGCGGAAGCCGCGCACCTTCACCTGGGTGTCGCCGCGGCCCAGGTACTCCAGTTCCCAGCGGCCGCCGCGTCGGCGCCACCGCACCAGGTCGCCGGTGCGGTACATGCGCGTGCCCGGGCCGAACGGGCTGGCCACGAAACGCTCGGCGCTCAGGCCGATGCGCTGGTGGTAACCGCGCGCCAGGCCCGGCCCGCACAAATACAGTTCACCCGTCACGCCCGGCGGCACCGGACGCAGCCACGGATCGAGCACGATCGCCCCCACACCCTGCGAGGGCGCGCCGATCGTAATGGGATCGCCCGGGGCGAGCGGGGCGGACAGAGTCGCGGTGACGGTGGCCTCGGTCGGGCCGTAGCCATTGATGACACACCGCCCGGCCCAGCGGACCGGCAGCTCGGGCGGGCAGGAGTCGCCGCCCACCACCACGGTGCGCAGCCGCGGCAGCGTGTCCGGTTCCAGTGAACCCGCCACCGCCGGCGTCACATTCAGGTGGGTGACCTCCAGGTGCCGCAGCACCCGCGCCAGCTCCTCGCCCGCGTAGGCGGCCGGCGGCACCACGGCCACCGTCGCGCCGACCGCGAGCGCGACCAGCAGCTCCTCCACCGAGATGTCGAAACTCGGCGAGACCGCGTGCGCCACCACGGCATCCGAGCCGACGCCGAACGCGGCCCCGGAGCCGGTGACCAGATTCGTCAGGCCGCGATGGGTGACCGCGACGCCCTTGGGCAGCCCGGTCGAGCCGGAGGTGTAGATGAGGTAGGCGACCTGGTCCAGGTGCAGGGGCGCGTGCCGGTCGGCGTCGGTGATCGGACCGGAATCGCTTGCGGCGATGAGCTTCTCGGTGGCCGGGTCGTCCAGCACCAGCCACTCGACCCGATCGGGCAGGGCCGGCCGGGAGCCCGCCACCGTCACGCCCGCGACCACGCCGCTGTCGGTGAGCATGTGCTCGATGCGGTCCATCGGATAGCCGGGGTCGACGGGCACGAACGCCGCGCCGGTCTGGGCGACCGCGCACATGGCCAGCACCGACTCCGCGGAACGCGGGATCGAGATCGCCACCGTGCGTTCCGGTCCGGCCCCCGCCGCGATCAGCACCCGGGCCAGCCGATCGGCGTACTCGGTGAGCTCGCGATAGGTGAACACGGTCCCGTCCACCCGCAGGGCGATGGCCGACGGCGCCCGGCCCGCACCCGCCGCGAGGATCTCGGGCAGCGTGCGCGGTCGGGTGCCGCCACGGCCCTGCGCGGGCGTCAGCTCGGCGCGTTCCGTGCCGGAGAGCGCCGTCACCGCCGCCAGCGGCTGTTCGGCGCCCCCGGCCAGGAAGCGGTGCAGGAACTCCAGGAACCGAGCGTGCAGCACCGCGAGTTCGGGCTCGTCGTAGCGGTTCGGATTGGCCTGGAAGTCGATGTGGGTGTGTTCCCCGCCACCGCCCGGATAGACATTCACGAACAGGTCGTCGATGAGTCCCGAGGTCAGCACGTGCAGCTGCCCGGTCACCCCGCCCAGTCGGATTCGGGTGTCGGCGAGCATGAGGTTGACCGTCGGACCGAAGCCCGCCACCTCGTCCATGGCCCAGCCGAGGTCGCGGATGATGTCCTCCTGCCGGTACCGCTGGCGGCGCAGCGCCGCCGTCAGCTCAACCTGAGTGGCGCGAATGAGATCGCCGACGGTCGCGGTGGGGGAGGGGCGCAGCCGCAGCGGCACCACATTGGCGACCATGCCGCCGGAGCGGCGCAGGGTGGCGGTGGTGCGGCCGGATACCGGCAGGCTCAGCACGATCTCACCCGCGCCGGTCATGGCGCCCACATAGGCGGCGAAGGCGGCCACCAAGACGGGGGCCGGGCTGCTGGACAGGGTGGCGGTGAGCGAATCCAGCAGGGCTGCGGTCGATTCCGGCAGCGCGCCGCTGAGCAGACGCGGGTGTGTGTCGACCGCACCGGTGCGCTTGCCCAGCTGCACCGGTTCGGGCAGGCCGGCCAGATGCTCGCGCCAGTACTCGCGGTCCGCCTGGAGTTTGTCCGAATTCCGGTATGCCGCATCGGCTTCCGCGATGCGCTGGAGCGGCTCGGCCTTGCCTGCCGGGATCTCGCGTCCAGCGGCGGCCTCGTTGTAGATCTCCGAGGTGCGCTGCAGCATGGTCAGCGCGCCGACGCCGTCGAGCAGGATGTGGTGGAAGCGCGAATACCAGTACCAGCGGTCCTCACCAAGGTGCAGCATGGCCACGACGCAGAGGCGGTCGCGGGTGAGGTCCAGGGGCGCGGTGTACTCCGCGCGCATCCAGGCCTGCGCTGCGGCCTCGGGGTCGGGCGCGCCGGTCAGGTCGACGGTCTCGATCCGGTCGTCGAGCGTGGTGTCGACGAGTTGCCAGGGCAGCTCGTCGATTTCGATCAGCCGCAGGTAGCCGGTGCCGAACTCGCGCCCGGCGCGGCGGGCCGCGTCGGCGAGCAGCTCCACGTCGACGGGGCCGGTGAGCTCCACGTACTGGGCGATCGAGACGGGTGTGTCACCCGCCAGCTGCTGGGCGAACCAGATGCCGCGCTGGGCCGCCGAGAGGGCGAAGGCCGCGGACGAATCAGGGATGGATGCGGACAGGGCGCTACTGGGAGCCATTCTGAAAGATCCTGCGGGCTATATGGATTCAGTGCTTCAGGCCGCCATCTGCTGCGCCGGATTCAGTTCCGCCTCGGTGAGCGGGGCGTCCGAGCCGGTGAGGTAGTGCACCAGCGTGGACCGATCGTCCAGTACCAGCCAGCGGCTCGCATCGGTGACCAGCTCCCGGCCGGCCTTGGTGGTGATGCCGAAGTCGGCGCGGTCCACCGCGGTCTCGGTGGTGAGCGACACCGGGATCCCGCCGGTCTTCATGATGGCCAGACGGGATACCGCAGCCTCCGGCTGCGGGGTCTCCGCGATCACGATGTGGGCTCCGGGGTGGGCTCCGAGGCGTAGCAGTATCCGCGCCAGACGGTTGCTCCAGCGATCCAGGTCGGCGTAGTTCAGCTCGCAGTCGGCGGCGGTCTCCGCGGTGGCGGTGGGCGAATCGACCGGCTTGCACATCGAACATCATCCTCTCGGAGGGGCGCCTGCGGTGGCGTTCAGTATGTATACACTCTCGCCGATGCGCGTCGCGACCGATAGTGACCTCAGTGTTGCCAGAATCCGCTCCGAGGGTGCGGGTCCACCCACCCTGGGGTGGGTGGATCAGCCGCCCAGATCCTCCATGGTCTGAGAGATCATGGTGATGGAGTCGCGCGGGCTCAGCGCCATGGCCCTGAGCTGGTCGAACATGACGCCGTACCGGCGCACCTCCGGGTGGCCCTCGATGAGCTCGTCGCTGGCGATGCCCTCCACGTAGACCAGCTCCGGGTCCGCGGGGTCCGGGAAGTCCAGCAGCGTGAAGGAGCCCAGCATGCCCGGGTGCGCGCCGGCCTCGAAGGGCAGGATCTGCAGGATCACATTGCGCTTCTCGGTGTGCTCCAGCAGCAGGGTGAACTGCTGGAACATCACCTCCGGGCCGCCCACCAGCCGGCGGATGACGGCCTCGTCCAGCACCACCCACAGCTCCAGCGGATCGTCCTTGGTGAGTACGTTGGCCCGCTCCTGGCGCGCCCGGATGCGTTGCTCGATAACCTGATCCGAGATCTTGGGCATGGTGGTCTGGTAGACCGCGTTCGCGTACGCCTCGGTCTGCAGCAGGCCGGGGATATAGGTGGACTGGAAGAACCGAGCCGAGAGCGCCTCGGCTTCGAAGTTGATGTAGGCGCCGTAGACCTCCGACACCGCGTCCTCGAAAGACCGTGCCATGCCTGGGCGGAGCGCATCCACCAGCAACTGCAAGGCATCTGAACGTTGCGGCTCGCCGATGCCGTAGAGGTCCAACATGGCCGTCAGGGTGCGGCGCTGGGGTCTGGCCTGAGCGGTTTCGATGCGGTAGAGGGTGGTCACGTTGATGCCGGTCTTGGCGCTGACCACTTCTTTGCTGAGCTGCGCGTTCTCGCGCATCTCGTGCAGCATCGCGGCGAGCCGCCGCAAACGGACGGTTAGCACGGTGCGCTTGCCTGCCATGACAACCCTTTCCCTTGTCGCACTTGCTAGAACGCAGTATTGCGTTCTTGCATTTGTAAGAGCATGATCCAGCTAGCCTATTCGTGTACAACCGATCCGATGACCGGTATAGCTGAATCCGGAGACCAATCATGTTGGTGCGATTAGTGATGCTGTCGGGTGCGTATAGGGAGTCTCGATGACCATGTCGATAGCCGGCGTCCTGCCGACCGCTCCGCAATTGCTTTGTGCCTTCCAGGGGAGGCGATTTCAAGATCGAGTATTGCTACGGTCGGCGCACGCCCTCGCCGAACTACACGAACGTCGCGGCCAGGTACGGGATCCCATGATGGTAAGCGAGATCGATTGTCGCCGCAGCGAACTCGTTGACGATATCAACGATTGGGTGGAACAGGAACTGCCGCAACACCGCAACGGCGCCACGCTGCACACCGAGAGCCTGGGCGCGGTCGTCGACCGCATGGCCCGGAGCTGGGTGAAGGCCAATCAGGTGATCGATCACGAGGGCGCAGCCAGTGATAACACCCATAAACACTGGTACCATCTGGCCGAACTGGTGGACGGCTACACTGATCTCGTAATCGACGTGGCCGGTGGCCGCCGCCGTTTACCAGAACAATGATTCCAAATGCATTGACACAATTAAGGTATTGCTAACGAATCGTTGATCGTCAGCGGTGACGTCAGCCGAGTCGTGCTATCGGACAATAGCTCGCTCGAACCGTAGGACGTCGCCCGCCCGAGACGGCGGGCGCAACGGGGCGCCCCGCCCGGCGTGCCGCGCGGTCGACTGGCGCGGCACGCCCGCCCTGGATAAATCGCGGAGCGCTCAAAAACCATCCGTGCGGTATTTATTCACGCCATGTTTCATTCACATGGCGGCGGGTTGACAAAAGTGCGGGTGTAATACGGCATTTCACAATACGAGGGAGGGAGTTCGTCATGAACACGGGCGAGAGCGCGGCCACCGAGCTCTATCGGCGGGCCCAGGACGGCACGTTCCGCCTGGAGGTGGGGGCGGCGCGCACCTGCGCCGCACACTTCCTGCGGTTCGCAGACGCACTGGACCCGCAAATCGAGCGCAGCCACGATACTCACACCCTCACCGGCTTCGGGGATTTCGACTCCGCCCACCAACTCCGGCGCGGCTTCGAACGCAAGGGCTGCCAGCTCACCGAGGCCCTGACCGCCCTGCGGCACTCCGCCCTCGACATGGCCGCCGCCTACCTGCTGGCCGCGGGCCTGATCGAGGCCACCGACGCCACCTACTCCCGCACCCTCCTGGCCGCCACCGCCGGCCTCTGAAACTTCGGGTCTTGTTGATCCCTCGCCCGGAGAAGGTTGGGCCGGTATCCGCCAAACGGGTACCGGCCCAATTCTTGTCGTCCGGACCCGGCGCTGTCGGGGGACGGCCAAACACATTCAGCCGCAGTCGATCTCATCCGTTTCCGGAGAACGCCACCGTCGTCCCCACCCCGATGATCATCGCGCCGCCGGTGGCCGCATCCGGTACCTGATCGACGATGACGAGCGGACCGTTCGGATCATGCACGCCGCACGGGGCATCCCGAGCTCACCGATTGAAATGGGTTGGGGTCAGCGGGTTTTCCAGTAGTTGTCGGGGCCCACCAGGTTGAGGATGGTGCGGGAGGGGGCCTCCAGGTTGGGTTCGAGGGAGGAGTCGACCGCGAGGTTGATGTAGAGGGAGTAGGACTCGTAGAGGTAGCGGTATTCCTGGCTGCCCCAGCTGGAGTAGGTGGCCTTGAAGAGGGTGTCGGTGTTGGCCTGGCAGACGCTGGAGCCGACGCCCTGGGTGGGGCACCAGACGTCCCAGATCTGGTCCTGGCCCTTGAGGCCGTTGTAGAGGGTTTGGGCCTCGGTGTTGGAGGGGAAGGCGAAGACCTCGATGGAGGTCAGGATCTTCTCGGACGCGTCGAGGTAGACGCCGGTCATCATCTGCTGGCAGTTGTTGTTCTGCAGCGCCGTCTTCACGTTCTGCGACATGTTGCTGGAGACGCAGTCCTTGGGGCCGAAGGAGCGACGGGTGAACACCACGCCCTTGCTGTCGGTGAAGCTCTGCGGCAGTAGGGCGTCCGCGGTGAACGGGGTCTTGTCGGTGGACTGCTTGTTGAGGGTGTTCTTGTCGAAGCCCGCGGTGGTGCTGGTCGGCGGGCCGGTCGTGGTCGTGGTGGTGGTCGTCGTGGAGGTGCCCGAGGCCGAGTTCTTGTTGGAGTCCTTGCGGGTGAGCACCACCGCGCCCACCGCGATGGCGATGACCAGCACCACCAGCAGGACCCCGAGGATCGCCTTGAGCGCCGTGTTCGCCGAATTGGACTGCGGTGCAGTCGGATACGCCGCCGGCTGCTGCGGTGTGGACCAACCGGTCGGTGAGCCCGGGGTGGTCGGCGAGCCGACCGCCACCGTCGGCGTGGCGGGCGTACTGGCCGGCTGCCCGGCGTGCCGATCCAGCACCGCCAGCGCCTCGGGTACATAGTTCGCGCCGTCGGGCGTCAGATACACCGCACGCAGCGTGTCGCTCCACTCCGTCGCGGAGGGCCGGGCGTCCGGCCCGAATCCGCCATTGCCGAAGGCCCGGTCGAACAGCGCCCGCACCCGCGGATCGAGATCGGCGGGCACCCCGGACGGCTGCCACGGCGCACCGGGCGCCCTCACCGCCCCGGCATCCGGCAGCAGCGTCCGATACACCAGCACCGCCAGGTCGTACCGATCCTTGAACCGGTCGTAGGCCGCGTCGATCGGCGTCAACCCGGCGGTGTCGATGAGGTACGCCAGCGGCGCGGCCGGCTGCCACAGCACGTTCTTGGCGGACAGGTCCCCGTGCACGAATTGCCGATCTTCGAGCAGCCGCACGATATCGCTCAGCCGGATCGCCAGTCCGGTCCGGAAATACGACGCCACCTGCCCGGGCGCGGCCCACAGCTGATCGAGCGTGCGCGGCCGCCCGTCCGGCTGCAGGAAGTCCATGGGAATCAACGGCAGCACGGTCCCGGCCAGCACCCCCTCGTGCAGCACCAGATCGACCGGCCAGTTCACCGCCTCGGCGGCGTCCCCGGTGGATCCGCCCGCGGCCTCGGCGGTCAGGACGGTCTGCCGCCCGGAGAGCATGGCCTGCCGGGCCGATTCGATGGCGTCGGGACCGGTGACCGGAGTCCGGTACAGCTTGTAGAGCCGCTGCTGCCCGCGCGGATCCCGGCACAGATACTGCACCGACCGGCTGCCCACGGCATAGAACGGTTCGCTGTCCACGTCATAGGAATCACCGGACAACCCTGCGACGACCACCATCGAACTACCCCCGCCCGAGCAGTTAACTCCGACAACAAACTCCGACAACGCGAACGACTCCGACAACGCGGCGAGCCTACCGGTTCAACTGTCCGCCACGCCCGGCAATAAACGCAAGACACCGCTGACCGTCCCCTCATTCGCGGTCAGCGGTGTGGTGCGGTCGACCCGAAAGCTGACCCGGCAGTCAGCGCAGCGCCGCACGACCTTTCAAGCGGCCCAGGATCACCAGGGCGAGGAGGGTGACCAGCACCAGCAGCGTGGTGCTGGCCGCGGCATCGAAGACCGCGCCGCGGTCGGTGGCCGCGAAGATGGCCACCGGCAGGGTTTTCCAGGTCGCGGGGTAGACCATGATGGTCGCCCCCAGCTCACCCATGGACAGTGCGATGGCCAGCCCCGCCGCCGCGCCGAGAGCGGGCAGCAGCAGCGGCAGCGTGATCCGGAACAGGACCCGCGCTGGTCCGGCGCCGAGCGATTCGGCGGCCTGCCGGTAGCCGGGGTCGAGCCGGTCCAGCGCCGCGGAGACCCCGCTGAAGGCGTAGGCCAGCACGAGCACCGTATGCGCGAGGATCACGATCCATTTGGTCCCGCCAAGCAGCAGCGGCCGCTCGTTGAAGCTGATGAGCACGCCCAGGCCGATCGCCACCGACGGCACCGCTACCGGCACGTGGAACACCGCGTCGGTGATCCGCCGCAGCCACCCGGGCGCCTCCACCGACGCCAGCGCCGCCCAGGTGCCCAGCGCCAGCGAGAGCAGTCCCGCCAGCAGCGCGGTCTGCAGGCTCACCGACAGGCTCGCGGACTCCTCGCCCGACAGCGCCCGGGAGAAGTTCGCGAACCCCAGATGCGAGGGCAGCGGCCCGTTCCAGCGTCCGGCCAGTGCCGCCGCCACCACGGTCGCGATGGGCGCGACGAACACCACGGCGACGACGACCCCGAACACGGCGAGCACCGCGGCCCGCCCGCGCCTGGTCCACACCAGCATGGCTCAGCTCTCCTTCCGCGCGCCGGTGAGGCGCGCGAACAGCAGTCGGTATCCGAGGTACAGGCCGAGCGACAGCAGCACCTGCACCGAGGCCAGCACCGCGGCCCCCGGCAGATCGAAGGTGACGATGCCGCGCGTGTAGATCAGCGCGGGCAGCGTGATGACACCCTTGGCCCCGGTGAACAGCACGATGCCGAATTCGTTGAGGGTCAACAGCAGCGTGAGGCTGCCGCCCGCCGCCAGCGCCGGCCACGCCTCCGGCATCACCACCTGCGCCAGCACCCGCCACGGCGAGGCGCCCAGGCTGGAGGCCACATCCAGTTGTTCGCGCGGCAGCTGCGCGAACGCGGCCAGCAGCGGCCGCACCACGAACGGCGTGAAGAAGGTGACCTCGGCGAGGATCACGCCCCAGGGCGTGCTGAGGAAATTCACCACCGGCCGCGTACCACCGGTGATCTGGCTGATGAGCGCGTTCACCGCCCCCGCTGTCCCGTACAGGAACGTGAAGGCCAGTGTCACAAGGAAGGACGGCAGTGTCAGCACCGAGTCGATGAGCCGACCCACCAGCTGCGAACCCGGAAACGGCACGAATGCCAGCACGATCGCCAGGAATGTCCCCAGCAGCAGGCAGCCGACGGTCGAGCTGACCGCGATGGTCACGGTGCGTGTCAGCGCATTCCGGAACGACTCCTCGGCCAGCACCGCCGACCAGGTCCCGACCCCTCGCCCGGACTTGGTCTTGGTCGACTCCAGCAGCACCCGCACGATCGGATACACCGCGATCAGCAGCACCGTCAGCACCGGTGGCAGTGTCCACAGCACCGGCCGCCACGACCGTCCCGGCTCGCGTGTCCCGGGAGCCTCTGCCGCGGAAGGGGATTCGAGCAGCGCGGTCACGACGGCCCTCCGTCCCGCGCCGCGGCCGACCCGGCGAACGGCTCGGACCATTCGTCGGTGGTCATCGCGCGCCGCCGCGACACCGTCCGCCGTTCCTCGCGCAGCGGGATCGATGTCACTGCGGCATAGGCGAATTCACCCGTAGCTCGACGGGTCGGGGAGGCGGTCATGCGCGGACCTCGCCGTCGGCGGCGGAGTCGGTGCCGATGCCCGGCGGGATGAGCACCCCGGCCGGGTCGGGGAAGCGCACGCCGATGTGGTCGCCGGGCGCGATCTCGGTGTGGCCCAGGACATCCGCGGTGAGCTCGGCGGGGAGGCCCGCCACATCGAGGTGCAGCCGGGTCGAAGCGCCCTTCCAGACGCTGGTGATCACGGTGGCGCGCAGCGCATCTCGTTCGGTGAGCGGCACGATGCGCACGGTGTGCGGCCGGACGCACAGCTGGGCGTCGGCATTCGGGGCCCAGTCCGGGCGTCCCACACCGGGCGGCGGCGCGTCGGCGCGCAGCGTGTGCTCGCCGACGGTCACCAGTGCGGCGGTGCCGGAGACGTGTTCGACCGCGCAGGCCAGCAGATTCGCGCCGCCTAGGAAGGACGCGGTGAACTCGGTGGCCGGCTGCTGCCACAGTTTGTGCGCGGTATCGATGTCTACCAGCCGCGCGTCACGCATGACCGCGATGCGGTCGGCGAGCGCCAGCGCCTCGGCCTGGTCGTGGGTCACGTACAGCATCGCCGTGTCCGGCAAGGCTTTTCGCAGCTGCTGCAGCTCGCCGAGCATGTTCTGGCGCAGCTGGGCGTCCAGCGCGGCAAGGGGCTCGTCGAGCAGCAGCACCCGGGGTCGGATGGCGAGCGCCCGCGCGATGGCGACGCGCTGCTGCTGCCCACCGGACAGCTCGCGTGGCAGCCGCTTGGCATAGGCGCCCATGCCGACCATGTCCAAGGCCTCGGTCACCCGGGCCCCGATCTCTTTGCGCGGCACGCGATGCGCCTTCAGCCCGAAGGCCACATTGTCGTGCACCCGCATGTGCGGGAACAGTGCGTAGGACTGCACCACCACTCCGATGCCGCGCCTGGCGGGGGAGAGGTCGGTGACGTCGCGGCCGGCCAGCCGCACCGCGCCCGAGGTGGGCCGGACGAACCCGGCCAGCGCCTTGAGCGCGGTGGACTTGCCGGAACCGCTGGGCCCCAGGAGCGCGACCGTTTCCCCCGCGGCCACCCGCAGGTTGAAATCGGCCAGTGCGACAGTGGATTTACGGCCGCGGCCGTAGGTGACCCCGACCCGGTCGAACACGATGGCCGGTTCGGCGGTGGTGTCGGTGACCACCGTGGATGTCGTCAACGCGGAGGACATGGTTGCTGGCTCCTGGGCTGGTATCGGACTGACGCCGTGCTCTAGCTACCGGTGGCCTTGGTGTAGGCGGCCACGTCGGCGTCGAGGTTGTCGAGCACGGAGGTCCAGTCGGGGTGCAGGACGGTCACGTCCTTGATGGTCGAGGCCGGGGACGGACCGTTGCCGGAGGCCGGGGCGCTCGCCAGATCCGTGCGGGACGGGATGGCGAAGGTGTCGGGCAGCGACTTCTGCACGTCGGCCGAGAGCAGGAACTCCATCAGCTTCTTGGCCGCGTCCGAATGCGGCGCGCCCTTGGCCATGCCCATCAGGTAGGGCAGCGAGACGGTCGACTTCTTGCCGTCGGCGGACGCCGGGAAGAAGACGTTGAACTTGGAGCCGCTCTTGACACTTTGCAGGTTCATCTGCACATCGCCGTTGGCGATGAGGATCTCGCCCTTGTCCACCTTGGCCTGCAGCTTGCCGGTGGAGGAGGACGGGCCGACATTGTTGGCCTGCAGCTTGGCCAGGTAGTCGAGCGCGCCCTGCTTGCCCATGAGCTGCTGCAGCAGCACCAGCACCGCGGTGCCGTCACCGGCCTGGCCGGGGGTGGAGTACTGCAGCTTGCCCTTGTAGTCGGGCCTGAGCAGGTCGTCCCAGGTCAGCTTGGCGGCGTCGACCGACGGGTTGGCGATGAAGCACAGGTAGTTGCCCGCCAAGGAAACCCACTTGCCGTCGGAGTCCTTGTCGGCGGCGGCGACCGCGCCGGTGTCCACGCCGCTGACCTGCAGCAGTCCGGACTTGTCGGCCTTCTGCATGAATGGCGGCAGGGTGACGACCAGGTCGGCCTGCGGGTTGGACTGTTCCTTCTCCACCCGGCTGACGACCTCGCCGGAGCCGGCCTCCACCTCGTTGACCGTGATGCCGGTCTGCGCCTTGAACTTCTCGAAGACGGGCTTGTACCAGTCGCCGAGGCCATCGACGGAGTAGACGGTGACCGTCTTGCCGTCCTTCGAGTCGCTGCCGGTGCCGCCGCAGGCGGTCAGGCTGAGGGCGACCGCGGTGGCCGAGGTCAGGATGAGAGCGGTGCGGGCGATGTTGCGTGCGAGGCGGTTGTTCGAAATACGCACGGTGACTGCACTTTCAGTTCAGGGGACGGTCGAGTCGAAGGAACAGGGGGTACTCCGCCGCCCGGGCGAGGCGCGCCCGGGCGGCGGAATTCTCTAGCCGCGCTCGGCCAGCAGCAACTGCGCGAATTCGGTGACCGACGGCACCACGTGGGTCGCTCCCGCGGCCCGCAGCTGCTCCTCGGTGTGTGCGCCGGTCAGCGTGCCCGCGACGATGCGCGCGCCCGCGGCCAGGCCGGTGGCGATATCGCTGGACGTATCACCCAGCACCGCGACACGATCCACGGCGTCGGCCTCCAGCCGCAGCACGGCGGTGAGCACCATGTCGGGGTAGGGGCGGCCGCGCCCGGCGTCGGAGGGGACCAGCGCCAGATCGGCGATGTCGTTCCAGCCCAGCGCTTTCAGCAGCTTGTCCTGGGTCTCGCGGCTGAACCCGGTGGTCAGCGCCACCTTGATGCCCGCCGCCCGCAGCGCCGAAATGGCCTCTGCGGCACCGGGAATCGGGTTCACGCCCGCCTCGGCGAATTCCGCGTAGGCGGCCTCGAAGGCGCGGTTGGCCAGCTGGGCGCGGTCCTCGTCGCCGAGCAGGGTGCGGAAGCACCGGATCTTGGACTGGCCCATGGTGTCCTGGACGAATTTCCGGGCCGCCTCGCGCTCCGGGCCCTCGGCCGGCAGGCCCGCGGCGGTGATGGCGGCCTCGAACGCTCGCTCGACCAGCCCGTCGTCGGCGACGGTGGTGCCCGCCATATCGAGCACCGCGAGTTCGATCTGCTTGTCGGACATGGTGATTCCTCTACAGGTTCAGAAGGTCGGCGGTCTCTTCGCCCAGTGCGGGGCCCAGCGTCATGCCGCGCCCGCCCGGGCCCGTGACGACCCAGACGCCGTCGGACGCCTGCGCGCGGGTGACGATGGTGCCCGGATCGATGGACTGGCTGTACACGCCCGCCCAGCGCCGCACGATCGGCGGCAGCTTGCGGCCCAGCAGTTCCTCCATCACGCCGGTGAGGTGCTCGTAGGGGGCCTCGTCCACGTCGAAGGTGAACGGTTCGTCGTACTCGTGGGTGTCGCCGACGGTGAGCCCGCCGTGCAGGCGCTGCACGGCCAGCAGCTGCATCTTGTGCTGGGCGGCCGTGAACGGCTGCGCCTCTTCGCGATTGAGCCGGTCCAGCTCCGGGCCGGCGAAGGCCGGGTAGTAGCGGAAGCTGTCGCCGTCCGCGATGGCGGTGGTGAGCGGTTCGCCCAGGGGAGCGGTCTGCATCATCTGCAACCGCACCCGGCGCACCGGAATGTCACCCACCAGTTCGCGGGTCAGGCCGGTGTGCGCGGCGCCCGGGCAGACCAGCACCAGATCGCCCGCGTGGCGGCGGCCGCGGTCGTCGATGACGGTGGTGCCAGTGACGGCGCGGGCCTCGGTGCCGGCGAAGAAGGCGTAGCGTTCGCTGGCCTCCATGTACCGCCGCAGGGCGGGCAGCGCCTGCCGGGACTCCACGGCGGCGTCGGTCGAACAGTGCAGGCCCGCAAGGAATTTGCCGCGCAGCGCAGGGTTCAGCGCGCGCACCCGGTCGACATCGAGCAGGTCGAAGCCGCGTTCGGCGGCCGACGGGTGGGCCGCGGCGGCCTCGGCCACCGCGAGCTCGTTCTCTGAGCGCACCAGCGTGAGGGAACCGGCCGGGCGGAAGCCGACGCCGGGGACCCGGCCGCCGATCTCCTCCCACAGCTGCCGCGAGCGCAGGGTGAGCTCCAATTCGGGTGCGCTGCGCCCCGATACCCACACCAGACCGAAGTTGCGTACGGTCGCGCCGCGGGCTTCGACCTCGCGTTCCAGGTGGACGACGTGGTGGCCGCGCCGGATGGCGGCCAGAGCGTGGGCGGTACCGAGGATCCCTCCGCCGATGATGACCAATCGCATGGGAATCATCCTGAGCAATGGTCTAGACCTACGAGTGTTTCGTGTGGAAACGATAGGTTAATAATTGGTATAGACCAATCTTGTGTAGGCTGGGGCCATGGACACGAGGGAGGCCGCCGGGGTGGAACGCCAGGTGGAGCGAGGCCGTACGCTGGGCGAAATGCCCGGCGCCGGAACCGATTCCGCGTCGAATGCGCGCCTGCCGAAGTCGTACCGCGTGCGCGCGGAACTCGAGGCGCTGCTTGCGGAACTCTCCGAGGGTGACCCGCTGCCCTCGGAACGCGAACTGGCCCTGCGCTGCGGCGTCGCCCGTGAAACCGTGCGTCAGGCGGTGCGAGAACTCTTGGTGGAAGGACGCATTCGCCGTCAGGGCCGCGGTACGGTGGTCTCGCGCCCGAAGATGGTGCAGCCCCTGTCGCTGCGCTCCTACACCGAGGGTGCGATCAAATTCGGTCGCAAACCGGGCCGTCTGCTCGTCGAATGGACCGATATCCCGGCGGACGCGGACACCGCCCAGGACCTCGCGCTCGAACCCGGCAGGCCGGTCATGCATCTGGAGCGCATCCTGCTGGCCGACGGCGAGCGCATCGGCCTGGAGAGCACCTGGATGCCGCTGGACCGCTTCGCCGTGTTGCGCGAGTTCTACAACCCGGAAACCTCGTTGTACGCCGCCACCCGCGGCATGGGCGTGGTCTACGCGGTCGCCACCGAGCGCATCGAAACCGTGCTGGCCTCACCGCGCGAGGCCGCCCTGCTGGAGTGCACGACGGCCCTGCCGATGCTGCTGTTGCACCGCCGCAGTGTGGACGGTGAAGGCGTGCCGATCGAACGCGTGCGCTCGCTCTACCGCGGCGATCGCATCGCGTTCCAGGCCAAACTCACCGATTACTGATACGTGCGCGAAAATCGGTGTGCGCGAGGCGTATCGGCCTCCTGCTCGCCGGGATTGCCGGTGGGCGGGAGTAAAGTGCAGCTGCCTATCCACCATACGTCCGCGCCGTCATCGGGACGGCGCGAACGATTAGTTGATCTGAGCGAAATATTCTATCCGCCAACATAATTCGCTGACTGCCCGGTCGGTATTCCGGGGCTCAGCGAACCTGCGGAGCTACCTTGGCGCCCAGCAATTCGATGTTGTGCAAGACCTTTTCGTGCGGCAGCGTTCCGACGCTGCTGTGCAACATGAATCGATCCAGCCCGAGGGTGTCACGGACATCGGCGATCTTCTCCGCGACATGGTCGGGCGTGCCCACGAACAGCGAACCGCTCTGCGAGCGCAGCGCGTCGAACTGCTGGCGGGTCATCGGACCCCACCCGCGCTCGCGCCCGATCCCGGACATGGCCCGCGCGTACGGCGCGTAGAAGTCCTCGACGGCTTCCTTGTCGGTGTCGGCGACATACCCGTGCGCGTGCACCGCCACCGGCCGCAGCTCATGCCCGCCTTCCTCCAGCGCCCGGTGGTACAGATCCACCAGCGGCTTGAACCGCGCCGGCTGTCCGCCGATGATGGCGATGGCCAGCGGCAGCCCCAACAGCCCTGCGCGCACGACGGATTCAGGACTTCCGCCCACCGCGATCCACACCGGCAGCGGCCGATTCTCGGTGCGCGGGTAGACGATCGCGTCCGTCAGCGGCGCGCGGAACCTGCCGGACCAGGTGACCGGCTCCTCCTCGCGGATCTTCAGCAGCAGCGCGAGTTTCTCCTCGAAGAGCTCGTCGTAGTCGCTGAGGTCGTACCCGAACAGCGGGAACGACTCGATGAACGACCCACGCCCGGCCATCAATTCGGCCCGCCCGTTCGAAATCCCGTCCAGCGTCGAGAAGTCCTGGAAGGCGCGCACCGGGTCGGCGGAGCTCAGCACGGTCACCGCGCTGGTGAGCTGGATCCGTTCGGTGCGTGACGCGATGGCCGCCAGCACGACGGCCGGCGAGGACGCGGCGAAGTCCTTCCGGTGATGCTCGCCGACGCCGTACACGTCGAGCCCTGCCTGCTCGGTGGCCACGGCTTCCTCGACCACCTGCCGCAACCGCTCGCCCGCGGTCGGCACCGGCCCGTCCCCGCCGACGGGATGCGTTTCAGCGAATGTTGTCAGCCCCAGTTCCACGGCCGGAACCCCTCTCCTGTCTTGTTTCCAAGTCAACTGAGAGGATAAACGGACCGCGGTCCGGAAGAATTCCCCGTCCCCGGACCTCGGAATCCCACGATCCGGACCGGCAGATAGTCTGGTACCCATGTCTGTGCGCACCCGCAAGCCCCTCGTTCCCGGCACGCAGTCGCCCATTCGCGAGGTCCCGAAAAGTATCGAGCGACCCGAGTACGTCTGGAAGAAGACCGTAAAGGAGGGGCACGAACCCTGGGTGCAGACCCCGGAGACCATCGAGAAGATGCGGATCGCGGGCAAGATCGCGGCCCAGGCCCTGGAAGAGGCCGGCAAGGCCGTCGCGCCCGGCGTCACCACCGACGAGCTGGACCGGATCGCGCACGAGTACATGCTCGACCATGGCGCCTACCCGTCGACCCTGGGCTACAAGGGATTTCCCAAATCCTGCTGCACCTCGCTGAACGAGGTCATCTGCCACGGCATCCCGGACTCGACCGTGATCGAGGACGGCGACATCGTCAATATCGACGTCACCGCTTACATCGACGGCGTACATGGCGACACCAACAAGACCTACCTCGCCGGTGAAGTGGACGAGGAGGTGCGACTGCTGGTCGAGCGCACCGAGGAAGCCACCATGCGGGCCATCAAGGCCGTCAAGCCCGGCCGCGCGCTCAATGTCGTCGGCCGCGTCATCGAGGCCTACGCCAACCGCTTCGGCTACGGCGTGGTCCGCGACTTCACCGGCCACGGCGTCGGGCCGACCTTCCACTCCGGCCTGGTCATCCTGCACTACGACCAGCCCTCGGTGGAGTCGGTCATCGAGCCGGGCATGACCTTCACCATCGAGCCGATGATCAACCTGGGTGGGATCGACTACGAGATCTGGGACGACGGCTGGACCGTGGTCACCAAGGACCGCAAGTGGACCGCCCAGTTCGAGCACACCCTCGTCGTCACCGATGACGGCGCCGAGATCCTCACGCTCCCGTGAGGGTCGCGATGCCCCAGCGGGGTACCAGAACTCGGGCGATCGGCTCCCGCGGCCCGCGGCGGAAGAATTCGCGGGTCCTCCCGCCCAACCCCCGCGACGAGGGCCTGGGCGCGCTCCGCGCCACCATGCGACGCCACGTCGAACTCGCCGCGGGACGACAGTTGCCGGAAACGGACGATGCCCCCGGCGTGCAGCCCGACGTCGAAGTGACCAGCGGCGCGGACGCCGAAGCTGACGACGGCCGCGACGTCTACACGAGCCGGGACGCCTACACGAGTAGCAGCCGAGACTCCTACAGCAGCCGGGACGCCTACACCAGCGGTGCGCGAGCGGGGAACAGCCCGCGGTGACGGGTGCGCTGCCGGTCGCAGGCGCCGTCAGGAAAAGCGTTGTGGTGGCTGGGTTTTGCCGCCCGCCCGCACAGCCGGTAGCGCGGAAGGTGTCCGGCGACGTCATCCTCGCCCTCGTCTACCGGAAGAGCGTCGGATGGCCGGAGTGAAGGGCGCACTTCTGGTGGCGGGCACCACCTCCGACGCGGGAAAGAGCGTTGTGGTGGCGGGGCTCTGCCGCATGCTGGCACGGCGCGGGGTGCGGGTCGCACCGTTCAAGGCGCAGAACATGTCGAACAACTCCGTCGTCACCCTGGACGGTGGGGAGATCGGCCGGGCGCAGGCGCTGCAGGCCCGGGCGTGCGGGCTGGAGCCCAGCGTGCGGTTCAACCCGGTGCTGTTGAAGCCGGGGAGTGACCGGCGCTCGCAGCTCGTGGTGCGGGGTAGCGCCGTCGATACCGTCGGAGCGAAGGACTACTTCCGCCATCGGCAGCAGTTGCGCGCCATCGTCGCCGAGGAATTGGCTTCGCTGCGAGCCGAATTCGATGTGGTGATCTGTGAGGGCGCGGGATCGCCCGCCGAGATCAACCTGCGGGCAACGGATCTGGCGAACATGGGATTGGCACGGGCCGCGGATCTGCCGGTGCTGCTGGTCGGGGACATCGATCGCGGGGGTGTGCTGGCGCACCTGTTCGGGACCGTCGCGATCCTGGAACCCGAAGACCAGCATCTGATTTCCGGGTTCGTCATCAACAAGTTCCGCGGCGACGTGGACCTGCTGCGGCCCGGGCTGGATCAGCTCACCGAGCTCACCGGCCGCCCCACGCTCGGCGTCATCCCCTTCGCCGAGGACCTCTGGATCGATGCCGAGGACTCTCTGGGCACCGTCGCGGACGCACCGGTGGGCCGCTCCCGGCCGCCGCTGGGTGGGGACTGGCTGACCGTGGCCGCCATCCGGCTGCCGCGCATCTCCAACTCCACCGATGTCGAGGCCCTGGCCTGTGAACCGGGCGTCGCCGTGCGCTGGGTGAGCGACCCGTCCCGGCTGGCCGGAGCCGATCTGGTGGTCGTGCCGGGCAGTAAATCCACCGTGAGCGATCTGGAGTGGTTGCGCCGCACCGGAATCGCCGACGCTCTCATCGCTCGCGCGGCCGCGGGTGCGCCCATTCTCGGCATCTGCGGCGGCTACCAGATGCTGGCCCGCACCATCGTCGACCCGATCGAATCCGCGGCCGGCACCGTCCCCGGCCTGGGCCTGCTGGACCTGGAGATCGAATTCGCCGACCCCAAGGTGCTGCGCCGTTCCAGCGGCCGTGTCCCGAATCATGGTGTGCCGGGCCGTGACAGCGATCTCCCGGTGCACGGCTATGAGATCCACCACGGCCGCGTCACCCGGCAGGGTGACGACCCGTGGTTCGAACTCGACGGCGCTCGCGAAGGCAGTGTGCGCGAGGCGATCTGGGGCACCCATCTGCACGGAGCCTTGGAATCGGACGAGTTCCGCCGCGCCTGGCTGCGTGTGGTCGCCGCGCGGGCGGGCCGCACCGATTTCGTTGTCTCCGAAACTGTTTCGGTCGCCGAGGTGCGCTCCGCCCAGCTGGATCTGCTGGCCGACCTGATGGAGAAGCACCTCGACCAGGACGCCCTCGACCAGCTCATCACCGCTGGCGCGGCCGCGGATCTCCCGGTTCTGACCGTTGAGAAGTGACCGCCGTCACAATAATCCGCCCGACTCGCGTTCGGCCCCTCCGGCGCTCCTGTAGCGTGATCGAACATGGAATCTCGGCGGATCACGGTCGGTGACCGCGAGTGGGCGGTGCGAGTCGGCGGACCCGAAACCCGGCACCACGTCCTGCTGCTACCCGATGCGGGCGATCCGGCCGACATTTACGACCAGGTCTGTGCACGCTTGCAGACCTCGGACCTGCACACCATCGCGATCGAATCGATCGACGGTCTCGACGCCACCACCGTTTTCGCCATCCTCGACCAGCTGAAGGTCCCGTGGGCCAACCTGGTCGGCAGCGGCGCGGGCGCGGACCTGGCCTGGCAGCTGGCCGCCCGCGGCTTCGGCCGCTTCATGAGCCTCATCGTGGCCGGCGGCGGTCACCCGGCCGCGCCGGGCGCGGACGGCGCCGTCAAGGACCCTTCCTGCCCGCCGGTGGAGATCCCCACCACGCTGCTGGCCACCAAGCGCCTGCCGCGCCCGGTGGCCGAGGGTTCCAGCCGGTTCGTCTACGGCGAATTCCGGCTGGTCCCCATGGATGTCACCGATGTGGCCGCCGAAGCGGGCCACGAGCTGGCCACCGAAGTGGTGCTACGCACCAGCTTCTGGTGAGTCGGCCAGCCACCTCAGCCAGGAATCCAGTTCTCTGAACGCCTGGGTGCGCGGCGTCTCCGACGACAGGAACACGTCGTGCCGCGCACCCTCGATCGGCACGATATTGGTGCGCTCGCCCAGGCAGCCCGACCAGCGCTGGATCTGCCGCACATCCAGCACCACATCCGACACGTCGGCGGCGGGCCCGTACTTGCGCATGAACTTGGTGACCTTCGAGCGCAGGATCAGTGCGGGCACCCCGATCTCGAGGCCCTTGTGCAGCCGCAGGTGCCCGCGCCGGATGGCGCGCAGCCAGCCCGCGTGAACGGGGTAGCCGCTCAACGGTTTCCAGTCCAGGTTGTAGTCCCACTCACCGGCCTGGGTGTGGTGCAGGCTGTCGCCGTAGGTGGTGGCCACGCCCAGCGGCAGCTTGGCGAAGGCGCGCAACCGGCCCAGGCCCTCCAGCAGCGGCGTGCCCACCGAGCGGTAGTAGCCGGGACCCTGCAGGTCGAACCACGGGCTGTTGAGCACCAGTCCGGTAATGCCCTGTGCGCGAACGCCACCGGTCGCCTCCAGCCGGTTCAGCCACAGCGAGGTCACCAGGCCGCCGGTGGAGTGCGCCATGATCAGCACCGGCAGCTCGGTCTCCTCGCGGATGACCTGCAGTGACCGGTTCAGTTCCACGTCGTAGAGCGCCAGGTCGCTCACGTAGTGCGGGGTCTGCCCGGCCCGCTGTGAGCGTCCGCATTTGCGCAGGTCCAGCGCATAGAAGGCATAGCCCTGGGCGGCCAGATGCTGGGCCAGGTGCTCCTGGAAGAAGTAGTCGGTGAACCCGTGCACGTACAGCACGGCCCGGGTGGCGACCGGGGCGTCGGCCGGGGCATAACGGACCAGGGTGGCGACCGCGTCGCCCTCACCGTCCGGATCCGGACCCATCGGGATTGTCAGCTGCTGGTAGTCGGCACCCAGCACATCGGGCTGCCAGGCGGTGGTCAACGACGTGGTGGATGACGTTTCGGAGGTCACACGCCCAACATAGACCGCGACACAACGATGTCCATTTGGGAGGGATCTCTCACATTCAGGGATTTCGAAGCGGGATTCGGGAATGGTCAGGGGCAGAATTGAGTCCAAGTGAACGACGGGTAACCTAACCCCCACCTGGTGACCCCAAATGACAAGGAAGTCGATCAACGCCGTGTCGAACGCTGCCACGATTGAAAAGACCGATGTAGTACTCATCGGTGCCGGCATCATGAGTGCCACCCTCGGTGCCTTGCTTCGACAGGTGCAGCCGGACTGGTCGATCACCATCTTCGAGCGCCTGGAAGCCGCGGCCGCCGAGAGCAGCGACCCGTGGAACAACGCCGGCACGGGCCACTCCGCCCTGTGTGAGCTGAACTACACGCCGCAGAACGCCGACGGTTCGGTGGAGATCACCAAGGCCATCGACATCAACGAGCGCTTCCAGGTCTCGCGCCAGTTCTGGTCCTACTCGGTCGAGAACGGCGTGCTGGCCAACCCGTCGAACTTCATCAACCCCATCCCGCATGTGAGCTTCACGCACGGCGCGGACGGCGTGGAGTACCTGCGCAAGCGCCACGAGGCGCTGTCCAAGCACCCGCTGTTCGAGGGCATGGAATTCATCGACGACGCAGCCGAATTCGGCCGCCGGCTACCCCTGATGGCCAAGGGCCGTGACTTCTCCGACCCGGTCGCCCTGAACTGGACCGACTCCGGCACCGATATCGACTTCGGTGAGCTCACCAAGGAACTGCTGGCCTACCTGGGCGCGTCCGGCGCGGACATCGCATTCGGCCACGACGTGCTGAACCTGACCAAGCAGTCCGACGGCTCCTGGCTGGTCAAGGTGCGCAACCTGCGCAGCAACAAGGTGCGCGTCCTCAACGCCAAGTTCGTGTTCGTGGGTGCCGGCGGCGGCGCGTTGCCGCTGCTGCAGAAGTCGGGCATCAAGGAGATCCGCGGCTTCGGCGGTTTCCCGGTGTCGGGCCTGTTCCTGCGCTGCACCAACCCGGAGCTGATCGCCCAGCACGAGGCCAAGGTGTACGGCCAGGCGTCGGTCGGCGCGCCGCCGATGTCGGTGCCGCACTTGGACACTCGCGTCATCAACGGTGAGAAGGGCCTGCTGTTCGGCCCCTATGCCGGCTGGACGCCGAAGTTCCTCAAGGACGGCAAGCTGACCGACCTCATCAAGTCGGTCAAGCCGAACAACCTGTTCTCCATGCTGGGCGTGGGCGTCACCGAGATGGGCCTGGTCAACTACCTGGTCTCCGAGCTGCTCAAGTCGCAGAACGGCCGCATCGGCGCCATGGAGGAATTCATCCCGCGCGCCGACGGCAGCGACTGGGAGCTGATCGTCGCCGGTCAGCGTGTGCAGATGATCCGCCGCAAGGGCATCGGCGGGGTGCTGGAGCTGGGCACCGCGGTCGTCGCGGCCGAGGACGGCACCATCGCCGGTCTGCTCGGCGCGTCACCGGGCGCGTCCACCTGTGTGAGCGCCATGCTGGATGTCATGAAGAAGTGCTTCCCGCGCGAATTCTCCACGTGGGAGCCGAAACTCAAGGAAATGGTGCCGTCGCTGGGCGTCAAGCTCTCCGAGAACCAGGCCCTGTACCGCGAGGTCTGGGACTGGTCCACCAAGGCCCTGCAGCTGGATTCGGTGGATTCGGACAACACGCCCGAGACCGTCGGTGTCGCTTCTCACGCCTAGATGTGATAGCAAGACGCGATGATGTCAACGGTTGCTCTCAAACGGTCGTGGTCCCAAGACCTGGACACCGCGACGCTGTACAAGCTGTTGAAACTTCGCGTCGAAGTGTTCGTCGTCGAGCAGAAGTGCGCGTATCCGGAACTGGACGGGTTCGACCTGCTGCCGGAAACCCGGCACTTCTGGCTCGACGATGAGGGCGAGGTCATCTGCACCCTGCGCCTCATGGAGGAGCACGAGGAGGGCGTGAAGTCCTTCCGCATCGGCCGCCTCTGCACCACCCCCGAGGCTCGCGGCCACGGCTACACCACCCGCCTGCTGCAGGCCGCCCTGGCCGAGGCGGGCTCGGCGACCGTCCGCCTGAACGCGCAGACCTACCTGCTCGACATGTACACCAAGCACGGCTTCAAGCCCGACGGCGAGGAGTACATCGAAGACGGCATCCCGCACATCCCGATGCGCCGCGGCTGACCCCGCACCGACCGAACAACCCCGCGCCCGCTGTGAAACCCACAGCGGGCGCGGCTGTTTCACGCCGGCGGGCGGCCCGGAGGCACGCCGGTGCCGATTCGTGGGTTGTCGCTCGCCGATGGACGACCTGGCGCCGCAGTGGAGAGGGGCCGCTGGAGACTCGACAGCGTGGCGATGTGGGGAATCGCCCGTCATCCGCCGTGCCGGTGCGCAATCGGGCGGATCGGTGCGTGTGGGGCGGCGGAGGTGGGGGACGGTGGCCCGCTTAGAGTTGTGGGCGTGTCCGTTTCTCCTGTGGCTTACTCCGAGAGTGTTCGTGCGGCCGGTGACGAGGCCGGGTTTCCGTTCTCCGCGGTGGTGGGGCAGGAGCGGTTGCAGCTGGCGCTGATTCTGTGCGCGGTGCATCCGGGGATCGGCGGGGTGCTGGTGCGCGGGGAGAAGGGGACCGCGAAGTCGACCGTGGTGCGGGCGCTGGCGCAATTGCTGCCGCCGGTGGTGGACGAGTCCGGGGCGCGGCCCGCGCGGCTGGTGGAGCTGCCGGTGGGCGCCACCGAGGACCGGGTGGTCGGGTCGCTGGATCTGGAGCGGGTGCTGCGGGACGGGGAGCAGGCGTTCAAGCCGGGGCTGCTGGCCGCCGCGCATCACGGCGTGCTCTACGTCGACGAAGTGAACCTACTGCACGACCATCTGGTGGATGTGCTGCTCGACGCGGCCGCCATGGGGCGGGTGCACATCGAGCGCGACGGTGTCTCGCATACGCATCCGGCGCGATTCGTCCTGGTGGGCACCATGAATCCGGAGGAAGGTGAGCTGCGGCCGCAGCTGCTGGACCGGTTCGGGCTCACCGTGGACGTGGTCGCCTCCCGCGATGTGGATGTGCGGATGGCTGTCGTCCGCCGCCGCCTGGACTACGAGGCGGATCCCGGCGCCTTCGCCGGCCGCTATGCCGCCGCGGATCGTGAAGTGGCCGAACGCATTCTGACCGCCCGCGACCGGCTCGCCGACGTCGGTCTCGGCAATGTCGAGCTGCGCCGCATCGCCGCCCTGTGCGCGAGCTTCGATGTCGACGGCATGCGCGCCGACCTGGTGGTGGCGCGCACCGCGACGGCCCATGCGGCCTGGCGCGGAGCAACCGCGGTCACCGAGGCCGACGTCCGCGTGGCCGCCGAACTGGCGCTGCCGCACCGCCGTCGCCGCGATCCCTTCGACGAACCCGGGATCAGCGAGGAGCAACTCGATGACGCCATGCGGAACGCGGCCGAGGAAGCGGCCGGCGCCGAGGAGGACGACAGCCTGGGAAAAGGTGAAGCGGTCCCGCCGAACAACGGTGCGGGACCGCAGGATCCGGCGGACGGGGCCGAGGACTCCGGCCTGAACCCGGATCACGCCAATTCACCTGGCGCCGACCCGGACTCGCACGATGGCGGCCCGGATTCGGACAATGGACTCGATCTCCCGGAGCGTGGCCCGGATTTCCCTGGGGGAGGCCAGAATCCACCGGATGACCCGCGCCCGGACGACGGCGATCGGCGTGACCGGAACGACTCGGCCGGCCGTCCCGGCCGCGAGGGCCGGGTCGCCGCCCCCACCGCGACCCTGCCCAAGCCCCCGCGCTGGGAGGTCCCCGGCGTCGGCGAGGGCGCGCCCGGCCGCCGCTCCCGGGCCCGCACCCGGCAGGGCCGCGTGGTGCGCGCCACCGACGACACCTCCACCGGCCTGCATCTGCTGGGCACCATCTTCGCCGCGGCCCCGCGCCAGTTCGAGCGCGGCCGCCTGTCGGGCCCGCTCGCCTTCGCCCCCGGCGACCTGCGCGGCGCGTATCGCGAAGGCCGCGAAGGCAACCTGGTCGTCTTCGTCGTCGACACCTCCGGCTCCATGGCCGCCCGCGACCGCCTCGCCGCCGTCACGAACGCGGTGGTGGCGCTGCTCCGCGACGCCTACCAGCGCCGCGACAAGGTCGCTGTCATCACCATGCGCGGCCAGGACGCGGAGCTGGTCCTCCCACCCACCTCGTCGGTCGACATCGCCGTCCGCCGCCTCGCCGACCTCCGCACCGGCGGCAAAACCCCACTCGCCCAAGGCCTCCTGAAGGCCCGCGACCTCATCCGCCGCGAACGCACCCGAGACCCCCACCGCCGCCCCCTCCTCGTCCTCCTCACCGACGGCCGGGCCACCGGCGGCGCCGACCCGCTCCCGCGCGCCCGAACCGCCGCCCGCATGCTCGCCAACGACGCCGTCACCGCCATGGTCATCGACTGCGAACGCGGCATGATCCGCCTGAACCTCGCCCGCGACATAGCCACCGCTCTCCGCGCCGGATACCTCCAATTGACCGCCCTCACCGGCGATTCCGTCGCCGGCATCGTCCGCGCCACCCGCGCCGCCTGACGGCAACCGGTGGTCGGCCGTCGTGCCGGACCGGGGCGCGGATCGGCGCGCCGAGTGTGTATGGCACCGTGAATCCTCGGACTGGTTGGTGTGGAAGGAGCTGGAGACGATGCCGAAGGGTGTGCCGCTGCCGGAGAGCATTCCGGATGACGGGCTGACGACGCGGCAGCGTCGGAATCTGCCCGTGCTCGCGGTGCACACCGGGCCCGGGAAGGGGAAGTCGACGGCGGCGTTCGGGATGGCGTTGCGGGCCTGGAATCAGGGGTTCGATGTCGCGGTGTTCCAGTTCGTGAAGAGCGCGAAGTGGAAGGTGGGGGAGGAGGCCGCGTTCCGGACGCTCGGGAAGCTGCACGACGAGACCGGGGTCGGCGGGGCCGTGGAATGGCACAAGATGGGCGAGGGCTGGTCGTGGACGCGGAAGCAGGGGTCCGATGAGGACCATGCGGCCGCGGCGCTGGCGGGGTGGCAGGAGATTCGCCGCCGCCTGGAGGCCGAGCAGCATCGGTTCTATGTGCTGGACGAGTTCACCTACCCGCTGAAGTGGGGCTGGGTCGACGTGGACGAGGTCGTCGAGACGCTGCGCAACCGGCCGGGCAACCAGCACGTGGTGATCACCGGCCGCGACGCACCGCAGGCGCTGATCGAGGCCGCGGACCTGGTCACCGAGATGACCAAGGTGAAGCATCCGATGGACGCGGGCCGCAAGGGCCAGCGCGGCATCGAATGGTGAACACGCCCGCGGTCGTCATCGCCGCGCCCGCGTCGGGGAGCGGGAAGACCACCGTCGCCACCGGATTGATCGGGGCACTGCGCCGGGCCGGGCACCGGGTCGCGCCGTTCAAGGTGGGCCCGGACTACATCGACCCGGGATATCACGGGCTGGCGGCCGGGCGGCCGGGGCGGAACCTGGACCCGGTACTGGTCGGGTCCGACCGCGTGGTGCCGTTGTACCGGCACGGGAGCCAGGGCTGCGATCTGGCGGTCGTCGAGGGCGTCATGGGCCTGTTCGACGGACGCATCGACGAACACCACACCGAACCCATCGCCGAGGGCTCGACCGCCCAGATCGCCGCCATGCTGGGCGCGCCGGTCATCCTGGTGGTCGACGCGCGCGGGCACAGCCAGAGTCTGGCGGCCCTGCTGCACGGATTCGCGACCTACGACAGCGGAATCCGGCTCGGCGGAGTGATTCTCAACCGGGTCGGCAGCGAACGCCACGAGCAGGTCCTGCGCGCGGCCTGCGCCCGCGTCGGGCTGCCGGTACTGGGCGCACTACCGCGGCTGGCCGAATTGGCGGTGCCGTCACGGCATCTCGGCCTGATTCCGGCGGTGGAACACGGCTCGGCCGCCCAGGCCGCCGTGGACGCCATGACGGATCTCGTTGCGGCACATATCGATCTCGCGGCGGTGGCCGCCTTGGCCGTGTCGAGCGCACCGGGACGGGACTGGGATCCCGCCACCGAGGTGACGGCGGCGGAATCCGGGCCGGTGGTGGCGATGGCGGGCGGACCGGCCTTCACCTTCGGATACGCCGAACATCGCGAGCTGCTGGCGGCGGCGGGTGCCCAGGTGCGAGTCTTCGACCCGCTGCGCGACGAATTGCCCTCCGGTACAGCCGGACTGGTCCTTCCGGGCGGTTTCCCCGAAGAGCACGCCGCCGAACTCGCCGCCAACACCGGCCTGCTCGCCACCATCGCCGACCAGGCCGGCCGCGGCCTACCGGTCCACGCCGAATGCGCGGGCCTGCTCTACCTGACCCGGACCCTGGACGGCCACCGCATGGCCGGGGTCATCGACGCCGAAGCCGAATTCGGCCCGCGCCTCACCCTCGGCTACCGGGATGCGGTGGCGCTCACCGATTCTCCGCTCTGGAGCGTGGGCGAACGCGTGCGCGGCCACGAATTCCACCGCACCCGCCTGGTCACCCCCGGATCGGGCGCCCCGGCCTGGGCCTGGCGCGCTCCCTCCGGGGAGACCGTCCGCGAGGGTGCGGCAGTGCATCGCGTCCACGCGTCCTACCTGCACACCCACCCCGCCGGGAATCCGGCGGCCGTCGGCCGATTCGTCACCGCCGCTGCTGAGTTCACACGGAGCCATGCCCCGGCCTGAATTGGCTGTCGCGATCGGACTACGTCCCGGAACGACCGCCGACGCCATCCTCGCCGCCATACGAAACACGGTCGGTGACAGGACGATTCGCTGCTTGGCGACCGTCGATCGGCGAATCGGAGAGCCCGGGATCAGAGCCGCCGCCGACCGGTTGGGCGTTGGGCTGGTGGGATTCACGCCAACGGAGTTGGAGGCCGTTTCCGTACCCAATCCGTCGGAGCGGGTCGCGCTCGCCGTGGGGAGCGCGAGCGTTGCCGAGGCGGCTGCTGTGCTGGCCAGCAATGGCGGGAATTTGGTTGTCGCCAAAACTGTTTTCGCTGAGGTTGTTATCGCTGCGGCAGAAGTCAATTCGTAATCGTGAAGGTGAAAGGTTAAGGGATATTGGACATTTCGGGTTCCTAGCATGTCCATTCGGCGGTAAAATCAAAGCATGAATTCGACGGGGGTGACACTCAACGCATGCGGTATCGCCGAATT